>DRFF01000165.1 GCA_011050685.1 Aurantimonas coralicida | reverse complement strand
TGAAACCGGTTCATCAGGCCCAGCACCGACTTGCGCAGAAAATCGTTCTCCGCGTGGAGCTCCCTGGAAAAGAGGATCGCGGGAATCGCGGGTGTCGCCTGGATCAGCCGCAATTGGGCGCCGATCAAGCCACGCAAGCGATCGACCGGCGTGCCGCCACGATCAAGGACAGCTCGCCAGCCCGCGGCCATTTTGTCGGTAATCGTCGTCGCGACCGCTTCCCAGATCGCCTGTTTGGTGGGGAAATGCCGGAAGATGCCTGGCTGGGTCAGCCCGACCGCGCGGGCGATCGCTTCGGTCGAGAGGCGGTCGGGGCCGAGCTCGTCCGCCAGCCGCAATGTCGCCTCCAAAATTTCGGCCTTGCGCTCCGGGGCGGGTTTTCGAACCGTCATGACAATTCCGAATACTAGTGATGGAGCACTAACTAACCTATACCTCGATCCTTGCCAATGGCGGAATCGCAATCAGATCCGCCGTCTCTTTCGAAGCCTGAATCAAATCATCGACATTCAGGATATTGAATTTAAGGAGTTTGAATGTTAGATGCGATTCCAGTGGGAAGCGCTTGGATTTCCAAGGGTGCGGGTTTGGCCCGCCAGTTGACAAAGGAAACGAAGATGACGCTCGATCGTGTGGTATTGTCCTTTGCGGGATTGATGGTCCTGCTGTCGGTGGCGCTTGGCGTGTATGTTTCTCCCTACTGGCATTTGTTGACGGTCTTCGTCGGCCTGAATCTGATCCAGTCCTCGTTCACCGGCTTTTGCCCCGCCGCCATCATGTTCAGAAAGCTCGGCGTGAAGCCGGGTTGCGCTTTTTCCTGACGGCTGAGACGGGTCGCTCGATCGGCCCGTCAGCCAATACCTTTGATGCGGAGACCTTTCATGGAATCCTTGCGGACCGGAGGGTTCGTTATCCTTGCCGCCGTGATGTCGTGGTCGGCCGCAGTCGCGGCCGCCGGCGCAGCGGAGTTCGTCGTGCGCGTGCAGACGATCGAGGAAACCAAGGCCGTCTTCGGCCAGGTCGAGAGCCGCGATGTGGTGCCTGCCCGGGCCCGCATCGGTGGGACGCTCCGGCAGATCTCGGTCGACGAAGGCGCGCAGGTCGAGAAGGGCGAGGAAATTGCGCTTGTCGTGGACGACAAGATCGCGCTTCAGCTTGATGCCGCGGACGCGCAGATACGGGCGTTGCAATCCCAACTTGGCAGCGTCCAGACAGATCTCAACCGTGCTCAGGAATTGTTGAAGCGTGGGATCTCGCCGCAATCGCGCGTCGATCAGGCCAGTTCCCAAGTGGACGTTTTGACGAACCAGGTCACCGCCGCCGAGGCCGACCGTGCCGTCATCGAGCAGTCCTCGCGCGAAGGTAAGGTTCTCGCGCCGGCATCCGGCCGGATCCTGACGATTCCGGTGACGCCGGGCTCGGTCATCATGGCTGGCGAAGCGGTCGCCCGTGTCGCCGGCGGGGGCTATTTCCTCCGTCTGTCGCTGCCCGAACGCCACGCGGCGGCAATCGTCGAGGGCGACACGGTCAAGGTCGGTCAACGAATGGTGTCGCGTTCAGCCAACGGTCATCCGCCGGAGCTGCGCGAAGGCCGGCTGGTCCAAGTCTATCCGGAAATTGCCGAGGGCAGGGTGCAGGCCGATGTCGAGGTGGAAGGGCTCGGCGATTACTTTGTCGGCGAACGGACTTTGGTCTGGATTCCCGTCGGTCGCCGGGATGCCATTGCCATTCCGCCGGAAGCTGTGACGACCCGCCACGGCGTTGACTATGCCCGCCTGGCCGGCGAACCGGACCCGCTGGATGTGGCCGTGATCCTCGGCGACAGGCTCATGGTCGACGGCAGCGAAAAAATCGAAGTCCTGAGCGGCTTGCGAGAGGGCGACCGGATCTTGCTGCCATGAATCTCGGAATTGCCGGTCGCCTGACCAAGAGCTTCATCGGTTCTCCGTTGACGCCGCTCTTCCTGCTCGCGGCCTTCGCGCTCGGACTGGTCGCGCTGGTTTCCCTTCCGCGCGAGGAAGAGCCTCAAATCTCGGTGCCGATGATCGACATCCGGGTGCGCGCCGACGGGCTCAAGGCGGAAGATGCGGTCAAGCTTGTCACCGAGCCCCTGGAAACCATCGTCAAGAGCATCAATGGCGTCGAACACGTCTATTCCCAGACTGAGGACGACGGCGCCCTTGTCACCGCGCGGTTCGAGGTCGGCACCAGCGCTGATTCGGCGATCCTGCGCGTTCACGACAAGGTTTTCGCCAATCTCGACCGTATCCCGGTCGGCATCCCGGAACCGCTGATCGTCGGGCGCGGCATCGACGACGTCGCCATCGCGGTCGTTACATTGACGCCGACGGCGGAGGCCGCGGAACGCTGGACCGCTAACGGTCTGACCCGACTCGCCCGCGAACTTCAGGTCGAACTGTCGAAGCTTCCCGATATCGGCCTCACCTACATCGTTGGCCAGCAGCCCGAAGAGATCAGGGTCGAGCCGGACCCGGAGCGTTTGTCGCTTTATGGGATCACGTTGCAGCAGCTCACCGGCAAGATTCAGGGAGCCAACCGCTCGTTCCAGGCTGGATTGATCCGGGAAGGCGGCCAACAAGAAGTCCTGGTCGCGGGGCAGACGCTGCAGACGCTTCCGGAAATCGGCAATCTTCTGCTCACCGCCCGCGATGGTCGACCTGTCTATGTGCGCGACGTCGCCGATGTGGTGCTCGCCACGGACCCCAACGAGACGCGGGTGACCGCGGTGCGCAGGAGCGGAGAGGATTTGGAGCGCGTGCCGGCGGTCTCGCTGGCGATCGCCAAGCGGGCGGGAACCAACGCCGTGGTCATCGCGGAAGAGATCATCGATCGCCTGGAACAGGTGCGCGGACAGATCTTTCCGGCGGATGTCGAGATGACGATCACGCGCAACTATGGCGAGACGGCCAACGAAAAAGCCAACGAGCTGCTGTTTCATCTCGGCTTGGCGACCATCTCGATCGTCGTGCTGGTGGCCTTCGCGATCGGCTGGCGCGAGGCGATGGTCGTGGCCGTCGTGATCCCGACGACGATCCTGCTCACGCTCTTCGCCTCGTGGCTGATGGGCTACACCCTCAACCGCGTCAGTCTTTTCGCGCTGATCTTCTCGATCGGAATTCTGGTCGACGATGCCATCGTGGTCATCGAGAACATCGCCCGCCATTGGGCAATGAAGGACGATCGCGGCCGCGCCGAAGCGGCGATCGAAGCGGTGGCCGAGGTCGGCAATCCGACCATCGTGGCGACATTGACGGTGGTGGCGGCACTTCTGCCGATGCTCTTCGTCTCCGGACTCATGGGCCCTTATATGAGCCCGATTCCCGCCAATGCGTCGGCGGCGATGCTGTTTTCCTTCTTCGTTGCGGTGATGCTGACCCCTTGGCTGATGCTCAAGCTCGGCGGCAAGGGTGGGCACGGCGAATCAAACGTCGTTCACGACTCGATCGGACCTCTCGGCCGCTCCTACATCGCGGTCGCGCGCCCGATCCTGAAGACGCGGGCGCGGTCCTGGCTGTTTCTCATCATCGTGGGCATCGCGACGCTGGCCTCGCTGACGCTGCTTTATACCAAGGACGTCACCGTCAAGCTTCTGCCCTTCGACAACAAGAGCGACCTTCAGGTCGTGGTCGACCTGCCGGAGGGCTCGACGCTCGAGGATACCGACCGGGCGTTGCAGGCTATCGTGGAGCGAATGTCGCCGATCCCCGAGGTCATCTCGTTCCAGACCTATGCCGGGACGTCGGCGCCGTTCAACTTCAACGGTTTGGTCCGGCACTACTATCTGCGGGCGGCGGCGCAGATGGGAGACGTTCAAGTGAACCTTCTTCCCAAGGACGAGCGCGACCGGGCCAGCCACGATGTCGCCCTGGACATTCGCAGCCGCCTCGCCGGGCTCGATTTGCCCGAGGGCACGAGCGTGAAGGTCGTGGAGTCGCCGCCCGGCCCGCCCGTGCTCGCCACGCTGCTGGCGGAGATCTATGGCCCCGATGCGCAGACGCGTCGGGCCGTCGCCGCGAAGGTGCGCGAGACCTTCGCGTCGGTGCCGTTCATCGTCGACATTGATGATTCCTACGGCGTTCAGGCGACGCGCGCGCGCGCCAGCATCGATCAGGACAATCTCGAATACTACCGGGTCGAGCAAGGTGATATCTACGACACGATCCGGGCGCTCTATTCCGGCAACACGGTGGGGTATTCGCATCGGGGCGAGGGACGTCAGCCGATCCCGATCCGTATCGGAATGGCGAAGGGCGACCAGCGGCTCGACGAGCGGGCCCTCGCGACGCCCGTCCCCGCCAATGCCTTGCCGGGCGAGCGGGGCATCGTGGAACTCGGCGATGTCGTGGCGATCACGCGCGAGCCCGCGTCGCTCCCGGTGTTTCGACGAAACGGTCGGGCCGCGGAAATGGTCACGGCGGAACTCGCCGGCACGTTCGAAGCGCCGATCTACGGCATGCTGGCCGTGGCGGACGCGATCGAAAAGGCCGATTGGGGCGATCTGCCCAAGCCGGTCATCGCGTTCAACGGCCAGCCGGATGACGAGAGCCATCCGACGCTTCTGTGGGACGGTGAATGGGAGGTCACCTGGGTGACCTTCCGGGACATGGGCGCGGCGTTCATGGTGGCGATTCTCGCCATCTACATTCTCGTCGTCGCCCAGTTCAGCTCCTTCAAGCTGCCGCTGGTCATTCTGACGCCGATCCCGCTCACCTTCATCGGGATCATGTTCGGCCACTGGCTGTTCGCCGCGCCGTTCTCGGCGACGTCGATGATCGGCTTCATCGCGCTCGCCGGCATCATAGTGCGCAATTCCATTCTGCTGGTCGATTTCATTCGCCACACTCGCCACCCGGATCGCCCGCTCACCGACGTGCTCCTGGAAGCCGGCGCGATCCGCTTCAAGCCGATCCTTTTGACCGCGCTCGCCGCCATGATCGGCGCGGCGGTGATCCTGACCGACCCGATCTTTCAGGGGTTGGCGATCTCGCTGTTGTTCGGACTTGCGTCATCCACGGTGCTGACCGTGCTCGTCATCCCAGCGATCTACGTGGCGCTGCGGGGGGAGGGCTCGCCGAAGGCTGCCGAAGAGGATGCAGAGCCTAGCAGTGCGGCACCCGGCTGACACCTCGGTCGAGGGCAGGAAGATTGATGGGACGCCGCGCCGTCTCCCGGATCGTGTGCGTATCTGCCCATGCGAACGGGCGCCGAGGATCGCCCTTGGTCCTACGCGCGCTGACACCTGGCGAAAGCGCCGAGTCAGTCTTGGCCTGTGTCCCTCTCAGCCAAAAGGCCGGCGAAGAGGCGGTTGAGCGTGCCAAGCAGCTCCGTGATCTGGGGGGTCGCGAGCCTGTACCAGACGGTCGGGCCCTCCCGTCGATAGGCGACCACTCCGGCCGCCCGCATCTTGGCCAGGTGCTGGGAAAGGGCTGATTGCGACAGCCCGACCGTCCGGGCGAGCGCGCCGACGTTCACCTCCCGCTCTCTTACCAACTCGCCGACGATAAGAAGCCGCCGCTCATTCGCGAGGATGCGCAGTAAGTTCCCCGCAGCCGTCGCCTTTTGCTGCGTTGCCGGAATTTCAGTGGGACTATTTTCATTTTTCACGGTGACACCCATTGGTACCGTGTATGCGCGCAATGGAGTTTTACTCCGCGATCGATGTCTCCAATCATCAAATCCGTCGCTCCATTCGCGGTGCCTTGAGATGTTGCCGCAGCCGGCTCCGAATATTCGGAGCTGGCTGCGATCGCTGAAGACGCGTCGGCTTCCGCTGCCGATATCACGCCTGCTTCAGGCCATCGCCCGGCTGACCCTCACGGGCAGGCCCTGGCGCACGCTGGCGCCGCTGATCGGCTCCAGCCATGTACCGGCGACGCGGCGCGTCGGATCGGCAAAGCCTAGGTCGTTGAGGTTTACTCCGGCTCCGATCCACTCGTTGCCCGGACGCTCCTGTCCATCGATGACATGGGTGCCGGCGCCCAACTCGCGGTGGCCGAAGCTGTGCTCGATGCCGAGGCAACCGCGCATGACCCCATCGCCGACCAGCGCGAGACCGGTCACCGCGCCCCCAGGGCTCTCGATGCGGATGGTGTCGCCGTGGCTGATCCCGAGCGGGGCGGCATCGTCGCGATGCATCAGGATGGGGTTGTACGGCTTGATCATCCGCAGCCGTTCCAGCCCGATGGCGTAAGAGTTCATAAGGTTCGACTTGTAGGAGAACGCCAGCAACGGCCAATCGTCCTCGTTATAGACCTCGCGCAGGGGGCTGCCGTCGGCCAGTTCGGCCTGCCGGAACTGGGGCACGCCCCGGTGCCGCTGGCCAGTCTGGCTGTCGATCGCGGTGCCCACATCTTCATTGTAGATGCAGAGCGTGCGTTCCCACGGATTGCCGAGGTTCTCGCCATCATGCGCGGCCTTGTAAGGCTGGAAGCGGCCGCCGCGGGAATAGAGATAGGTGACGGCGCCGCGCTCTTCCTCGGGAAGCACAGCGTCGATCTTGGGCAGCAGGAGGTCCAGCCCGCTCAACGCCACATCCTCCTCGCTCGCGTCCGGCAGCCGATCGCCCTGATAGGCGATGTTGGCACCGGCCCGCAGGAAGAAATCCTCGGCGGTTTCGAGCGGCAGCATGGTTCCGTCGGCCGCTGGGATCGCCTCCGCGCCGAAACCGGTCAGCCCCAGCTGTTTCGCCGTGGCAATGAAGAACGTCTCCATGCTCACCGGTTGGCCGCCCTCCGTTTTCTGCTGGCGCGGCTCGACCACCGGCCAACAGGCCGTGGTCATCTTGGTTAGGTTGCCCGACCATGCCCCGGTAAACCCCCAGACCTCGTACATCACCGAATCCGGCACGATGTAGTCGGCATACAGGTTGGTCTCGTTGATGAAGCCATCCACTGCTACGTACAAACCGAGTTTCTTGGGGTCGGCGAGCTTCTCCGCGATCAGGGTGTGCAACCCGGCCTGACCGTAAATCGGGTTGGCCATGCACCCGATCAGCGCCTTGATCGGATAGGGATAGCCGTCGAGCGCGGAGGATAGGTGCTCGGTCAGCGTCGGTGGCGCGAGCGACCGCCAGGGCGCCGTTGCTGGATAGGGGTTCTCGCCGGCCGCGACCTTGCGCTTGTATTCCGATGATTTCTCGTAGGGAAACCCCGAGCGGGAGAGGAAGAGCCCCTTCGGCTTGCGCATGCCGGGGAAGGTTTTCAGATCATAGCGCGGACCCTTGCCCATGCCGTTGAAACTGCCGCCGCCTTGGGCGGAGCCGCCGGTGTGGTTTATCGACCCGGCCAGCAGATTCAGCATTTGCACGCCGAAGGTGGCGTAGAATCCGGTGCTCGACATCATGCCGCCATGGCTGTCCGAGACCGCACGGCGGCCCGCCGCCTTGAACCGCTCCGCGATGTCGACGATCCGCGCTTCGGGGATGCCGCACTCGGCGGCATAGTCGGCCAGCGAACGCTCCTGGGCGGATTCGAGCAGCAAGGCGAGGCTACTTTTCACCGCGACCGTCGCGCCATCGGGCAACTCGGCCCGAGCCGACACGAAGAGATCCGCCTTGCCGGCCGCATCAGACGATACAAGGCGGTCGTCGGCCATGACCATTGCCGCGTCATCGTCGGCACCCGCTTCGACCTGTCCGAGATCGGAGCGGCGCAGGAAATATCCCTGACGCGGATGCCCGTCCTCGACGACCACCAGATGGGTCGCGTTGGTATGACCGACCTCGCCAGCCGCCTTTGCTGCCTTGCCCGAGGGCAGAGCCAGGAAATCGGCGGCATAGCCGTCGTTCTCCAGCAGCCAGCGGATCAGCGCCATGGCGAGCGCGGTATCGGTGCCTGGCCGGACTGGAACCCAGTTCGATGACGCTCCGGCCGATTTGGTGACCGAGGCATTCAACGCCGGGTCGACTACGACATAGTCCAGATTGCCGCGCGCCCTGGCTTCGGCGATCAGCCGTCCCTGTCGCTTGAACGGGTTGCCCGCCTGGCTGGGTGCTGTGCCGATGAACAGGCCGAAAGCGGCATTGGCGAAGTCCGGCTTCGTGTGCGCGTACCCCTTCATGTCGTTCATGACCGCGCCCGAACCCATCCGGAACGCCAGTCCGCAATAGGACCCGTGGTGGCCGTAATTGCGGGTGCCGAACGCGTTGAACACGAACCGTTTCAGCAGAGCCGAACGGCCGTAATCCGTCGCCTCCATCACCAGAAGCTGGTTGGTCTTCGGCCCGTATTCGGGATTGTCCGGATCGATCGGCGTCTCGTAGTCGTTGATCGCGCGCAGGCCCTCCACCGGACCTTCGCCGAACAGATCGCCGCCCTCGCAGATCTCCTCGATCACCTGCTCGAAGGGGACTTGCGTCCACTGGCCGCTGCCGCGCGGCCCGGTGCGTTTCAGGCAGTGGGTCACGCGGTGCGGGCTGGTGATCTGGGCGATCATCGCATTGCCACGCGCGCAGGCCGTCGAGCGGTTTTCCTGTCCCTGGTCCTGCCAGGCGCTGACGCTGCGCAGCGCCTCCTTGACTGGTGTTGCGTGGTCCAGGTGCTGATCCGCCGAGAGCGGATTGTACGGGTTGCCGGTCACGCGCAGAACCTGGCCGGTCTTGTTGTCAATCCGGACGCGAACGCCGCACTTTGTCGTGCAACCGTAGCAGACCGTGAAGGCCATGCGCTGGTCCGGGTTGGGGGTCAGCTCACCGGTGTCGAGATCGACGCGATATTCCGGTGCCGGCGCATTGCCGAAGATCGGATGCTTGGGCTTTTCGCCGGCGCTGCCCGACAGCCCGGCGGCCATCTTTTCCAGCGGTTCGGCATAGCCTGCGGCGAAGGTGGCCGCGCCACCGGCGGCGACGGCGCCCTGAAGCAGTCTGCGACGTGTCTTATCCATAGCTCGGCTCTCCTTCGATGCCCGAGGTCTCGGGTGCCTCCGCGTGGCCGCCGAGGGCGGCGCGCCAGGGCACGAAAAGATTGATGATGAGGACGACGGCCAGCCAAAGGCCGAAAGTGCCGACGATGCCCAGAAGACCCTGCGACCCGAGCGAGATGCTGTAGTCGTTGTATCCGGCGCTGTTTCGCGCCACGGTCTGCACATCCATCAACACGGTCCAGCGGAACATCCAGGCGACGTGAAGCGCCAGGAGACCGACGATCCAGCGAAAGCCGCGCAGCGGCCGTATGATCACCATCAGGCCGGCGCTGAGGAACAGCAGGACGCCGGCGCCCGCGGCCCAGAAGGCGACGCCTCGCCATTCGGGATTCAGGCGGACCGACTCGAGCGCCGCTGCCACCGACCCTTCGTTCAGCATGAGACCTTGGGCAAACCATCCGGCCGCGGCGAGGCCCGCCAGAACGGTTGTGCCGAGGATCACGGCCAGCATCTGATTGCCGCCGGTCAGATAGCGCAGACCGGAAAAGCGATTGAGGACCAGCACCAGACCTGCGGCACCGATGACCCCGGTCAGGAGGAACATCGCCGGCAGATATTCCGTGTGCCACAGCGGCCGGCCCTTGAGCACCGCGACCTCGGCGCCGGTATAGAGCATGACCGCCAGCGACATGACGATCGCGGCCAATCCGATCAGCACCACCAGCCAGCGCGGGCTCTTCCAGCCACCCAGCGGCGCGATGCGTCCGACGGCACCCTGCAGCCCGGGCGCGTCGGCCCAGGCTTTCAGCGGCTCGCGCCAGACCAGCCAGGCCAAGGCCACGACCAAGCCGACATAAAGCGGCAGAAACAGGCTGCCCAACGACATCCAGGACCACGGCGTCGGATAGGCGTAGAAATGCCAGAAACGCAGCGGCTGGTGCAGGTCGGCCAGCAGCGAGACGGGCGCGACCACGGCGGTGGACATCGCCGCCAGCAACGCCAGCCGCGCCGTCGGCTTCCAGCGATCGCTGCCGAAGATCAGGCCGGGCACGGTCAGCCACAGCGCCCCGTAGGAGAGCGCGATCAGAAAGAAATACTGCACGGCCCAAGGATACCAGGCGATGCCATAGCGCGGGGCGATCAGCTCAATGCTCAGCGAATTCATAACCCAACTCCTGTCCTTCCTCGCCGCGCACATCCCAAAGTCCCGGAACGGCCTGGGGCCGGTCGACGAATCGCTCGTCCATGCCGAGATAGAAGACATGCGGCCGCGTGTTCTTCTCCGGCTGAAGCACCATCAACTCGTCTCGATGCGCCTCGATCATCCTGGAAATCTGGCTGTTTGGATCGTTCAGGTCGCCGATGATCCGCGCGCCCCCGACGCAGGATTCGACACAGGCCGGCAACAGCCCGGCCTCCAATCGATGAGCGCAGAACGTGCATTTGTCTGCGGTCTGAGTCCGCTCGTTGATGAACCTTGCGTCATACGGGCAAGCCTGGACGCAGTAGGCGCAACCCACGCAGCGGTCGCTGTCGACGACGACGATGCCGTCCTCGCGTTGGTACGTGGCCTGAACCGGGCATACCGGCACGCAGGGTGGGTTGTCGCAATGGTTGCACAGGCGCGGCAACATGAATTGGGCCAACTCGCCCGTCTCCACGCTTTCGACCTCGTATTGCGAGACGATCGTGCGGAACTTGCCCAAAGGCGCTTCGTTTTCGATGTGGCACGATACGGTGCAGGCTTGGCAGCCGATGCAGCGGCGCAGGTCGATCAGCATGGCGTAGCGCTTGGCGGGGTCGCCGCCGCGGCGCGGGGGCTGTTCGTTGATCGCAGCGTTCGCGACGCCAGCAAACGGCACGAATGCCGCGCCAGCGCTGATACGCGCGATCTGCCCTAGAAAAAGTCGGCGGGCGTTGTCCATGATGCCTCCGTTCTGATCGCGATTCGCCGACGCTGTTCGACGACTTTCGTCAGACCGTTGGTGCTCCGATGTTGCGACGCACGCTTTGACCTGGATCAAGCGAAATGCGGCCCCTTGCGCCAAGGGTGTTCAGCCGCGAGCGAGTCACCCCAGCGGTAACGAAAACCTTAATATTTTTTTAAAAACCATGTGGATAGCGGCGTTGTGGCCGACGCGAAATCTCATCCGGCAACATACATGATCGAATTGTGCGGCGCCGAAATCGGCATCTCGCGGGCCGAGCCGATCTGGACGAAGTGTCCACTCCTTCCAATCCGGCGTGCCACAGGTGGAAGGGCGGCTGACGGGCCGCCCTCCTCATTTGCTTGGCGTGGACGCGGGGCGTCCGGTCAGCTCGAAGGGACGATCACCATCTGGTGGGCGGTGCCCTCGACCGTCACTTCGCTGATTGGGCTCAGGTCGTTGACGTCGAGCACCCAGAACTTGGGCTCCTCGGCGCTGCTGACGTAGATCTTGCCTGTTCCTGGGATCGTTCTCAGGTGGTAGGGCGCCGGCGCCAGCTCGGCGAAGCTGACCTCGCCGCTGTCGAGATCGACCCGGCCGATCCGGCCGGTCTCCCGCACTGCGGCGAACAGCGTCTTGCCGTCCTCTGACAAATCGAGGCCATGCAGCATTCCGCCCATCTCGAAGCTGCGGCGAACCGTCATCGTCTCAGGATCGATCTCGCTGACCGTGCCGTCGCCGTCGTTGGTGACGTACAGGGCGCTTTGGTCCGCGGCCATCACCAGATGCCCGGGATTTGCGCCGGTGGCGACCGTCGGCCCCACCGTCCAGCCATCGACGGCGATGCGGCTGACGATGCCGGCGCCGGCACTGCCGACGAACAGCGACTGGCCATCGTTGCTGAAGATGGCGTAGTTCGGCGTTGCCGCGGTCTTCACCGTGGTGATCAGTTCGAAGTCCTCGAGCCCGATCACCGAGACAGCGTCGGCGTTGATCAGCGTCACCACGGCGAAGCGCCCGTCCGGGCTGACCGTGACGTGATGCACGGCGCCCGGCACGTCGACCTTGCGCAGGATCTCGCCGCTTTTGCGGTCGATGATCGAAACCGTGCTGACGAGCTCATCGGACGGTTTCGCGGAGGTCTTCTCCGACATCCCGTGGTGCGCCTCATGGTCCTCCTCGGAGACGCCGGCAGGCTTTGCGGGCGCCTCTCCCGCCGAACGAGCGGAGAGGCTTCCGGCGACCAGCAGGCGCCCGTCCGGGGTTCCGGCCAGCCCATGCACTGCCTCGGTTCCGGAGATACGGTCGACCTCGGCGTCTGTCGCCGCGTCGATGGCCAGAATCTGGTTCTCCTCGCCGAGCGGTATGTAGACCAACGGCTCCGCATGGACGGAATCGAGGCCAAAGAGCACCATCGCCAGGGCGATCGGTGCGGCGGAGTGGAGGAAGCGTCGGTGGGTTCTCATCATTGTCTCCAGTTTTTTAGGGATTCAGCATTTGCGACGAGAACGGCCGGCGCGGCGCAAACCCCGGCACTGCTGGGGGCTGCATCGCAAGGCGGCGTCGCGACAGGGAGCCGCGATCGACGCCGGCCGTCCGTAAAAATCAGCTGATCGGGGGGTGGTGAGGCGGGCTTTCCGTCCGTTCCCGGAGCGGGTCGGAGACCGTGGCGATCACCCGGTTCGATCCTTGCGCTCGCAGCAGCGGGCGCTCCGGCGCGACGAAGAAATGCACGCATGGCGCGTGCTGAGGGCACGCGGCGGCGGGGAGAAGAGCTTGCCCGGCATCG
Source organism: Aurantimonas coralicida (assembly GCA_011050685.1). Lineage (GTDB taxonomy): Bacteria > Pseudomonadota > Alphaproteobacteria > Rhizobiales > Rhizobiaceae > Aurantimonas > Aurantimonas coralicida_A. The sequence continues at coordinate 25,484 of DRFF01000165.1, read as the reverse complement.
GCCTCGCCATCTATGGCGGCCGCGTTCAGGAAACAGCGACCCGTCTCATCTCCGGCGGGTGCGTTCGCCTGGACGGCCGACCAGCCGCATTCGGTCATGGCCATCGGTCCGGCTGCGGCTCCGTGACCGAGGCCCGAGAGCACCAGGGCGAGGACGGCGAGAACGCCGACAAACAGGCTGAACGCCGGTCGACGCGCGCACTGCGTCAGAACCGGACGCCGGTGCTGTCCCGACCGTGCTGTGACCATCCGTAGTTCACCTTTCCCCCGCGGGTTCCCATGGGGCGTGATGCGCGTCAAGCGCCGTCTTCCGGCAGGCTGAGCGCGCCATTGAAGTCTTTCGGATTGCCCTTGCGCACCGGTATGGTCGCCTTGTGTTTGTGTCGGCTCACCATTTCTCTCCCGCCGTCTGCCAGTCAATTCCGGCATCGCCGAAAGGCAAGACAACGCCGCTCGGACTCTCCCTGGCGTTGCTCACCCGGGAAACGCTGACGGCTGAGGAGTTCGCGCCGCTGCAGAGAGGTCGGCAAATCGCGGCGGGTTGGTCCCGCGGCGCGTCATCGCCGAAGGCCCGGTAACACCCGTCGAGGCAAACGGATCATAGCCGGCTTGACGGGCGGTCCGAGGGAGGCGCCGGCGCCTTCGCGGCATCTCCGCTGGCGGAGCGACTGCAGGTGCTGGCGCCGAACAGGGCGTAGGCGGGACAGAACCGGATGAGCGCAGTGAGGACGAGGATCGCGGCGACGGCATAGGCCACCCACGACCAAGGCGATACCAGCGACGCATAGGCATAGGTGGCGAGGGCAATGCCGAGAAGGATCCGGATGACGCGGTCGGCGGTGCCGACATTGGCGGAGCTGAACATGGAAAGACCTCCTGCTTGGGTTGAGGTCGGGCGAGCCCATTGTGCCATCGGGTACGGCGCCCGCCGATTGATCAGATTTCGTTGATCGGCATCTTCAGATGCCGCTTGCCGGACGCGTCCGGCTCACCTGTCGCGGTATGAACCGGCCCGATCGCGAAGGCCGCGCGGGGGCCTCGCCCGGCTTTGACGGTTGCCCGCATTGCGGATTGATCTGTCGGGTCATCGCGTTCGCCCCATCGGTCGATGATGCACATTCGCAGTGCAAAACCGGCGCGGCATTGATCTGGATCAGTGAATTTGTCGATGATTATCCGCATTCGAGCGGCGGCCAATCTCGTCCAGGATTTCTACAAGACCGCCCTTGGCGTGATTGCGAGCGCATGTCGTCATTCACTGATCTCCAGAAGAGCCCGTCGTCGCAGAATGCGGATATCGCGCGAATCGACCAGTTCGATGAGCCGCTGTTCCTTGAGCCTGGTGAACGTCCGCGACACCGTCTCGATGGTCAGGCCGAGATGGTCCGCGATATCCATTCGCGACATCGGCAGATGGACGTGCTCAAGGTCGCCCTGCCGCTCGGCCATCTCGGCAAGGAAGCTCGCAACGCGTTCGAAGGCGGAGTGGCGAGCGAGCACCAGAAGGTATTTTTGGGTCATCGTCAGGCATTGCATCGCCAAGGATAGGATGTCTGGGGCGCTATCATCGATGACCGAAAGAGGACGCCGGCAGATGCTGGTCGTGTTGATCGCCTCGGCAAAAAACTCACGCTCGACGCCGGCTTCGAAGCCGAATGTTTCGTCTGATAGATGGAACGCGACGATCTGTCTGCGGCCATCGGCCAGCAAGCGATAGACGCGAACCGCGCCGAACTCGACCCGGTAAAGACTGCCGGCCGGATCGCCCGCGGCGTAAATTTCGGCGCCCGCCTGGAAGAAGCTGACGATCTGCGGGCGGGGCGATGCGGCAGCAGATGGAAACGCTGGGTGATCGATCGTGAAGGGATGCGACCGCAAGGGCGACTGGGCGAGCGTGGAAGCGAGCATCGTTATTTCCCTTTTCCGTTGTGGTGCGGGAAACAATGGCGCCGATCCTGGTCGCCCGAAATTCGGTTATGTCCTTAGGGGAATTACGTAGCCTCAACGCGTTGCCGGTCTTCCGGCAATGTTTTCAACTGTTTGAATCAGGGCGTTGCCCAGAAATGGCTTGGTCAGAATTGTCAATTGGGCAAAGTCGGTCGGAGGGGGCCGCTTATCCATCAGAAAAATGACCGGCGCCCCGAGGCGTTCGAGCGCATCCCATTCGGAGGTGTGATCGCGCACCGCTTTTTCGTCGACGATCGCGCAGTCCAACCATCTGACTCGTGGCGATGCGAGAGCCGAGGAGAGTCCGGCGTGCGAATCCACCTCGTACATTTCCGCTTCGAGCGCGAATTCGAGCGATTTGCGAAAATCACGGTCGGGCGCCACGACAAGAATCAGGCCGATTGTCTCCACGATACGGGGTGCTCCGGACATATGCGTCGCGAGCCGGGCAATGCCCGACCCTTGTTGGTGCAATATCCGTTCTTGGAGAGGCCGCGCCTTGCGTCAGATCAATTTGACCGGTCCCGTGCGCTCGTCGCCGTCCGCTCACCACCCATGTCCACCAGCAGTGCCATGCGGACAAGTTCGGCAAGGCTGCCAGCCTGCATCTTCGCCATGATATTGGCGCGGTAAACCTCGACCGTGCGCGGGCTGATATTGAGGTCGAAGGCGACGGATTTGTTGGGAAGCCCTCTCACAACGCCAGACAGGACCTCAGATTCGCGTTGGGTCAATGTCGTGATCCTGGCTTGGATCGCCTGAACATCGACGCCGTCGAGTCGCTGCTCGAGCTCCGCGGCAGCGCGATGAATCGCTGCGATCAGCACCTCATCCTCAAACGGCTTTTCGATGAAATCGAGCGCCCCGGCCTTCATGGCTTCCACCGCCATCGGCACGTCGCCATGGCCGGTGACGACGATCGCCGGCATCAGTGCTTGCGCGTCCTTCAGACGATGCAGCAAGTCGACGCCGCTCATATCCGGCATGCGCAGATCGGTCACCAGGCAGCTTTTCCCAAGGCTGGGCGCGGCCGCGAGGAACGCCGTCGCCGAGCCGTGCACGCGCACCGTGAAGCCGACCGTGGTCAGCAGGAAGGAGAGCGACTTTCTCACCGCCTCCTCGTCGTCGACGATGTGGACCGTATAGTCACCGATCTCCATTCGAGACCTCCTTCATCGCCGGCAGCGTGAAGCGGAATGTGGCGCCGCCCTTGTCGTTACCACTCGCCGATATGTTGCCGCCATGGGCCTCCACGATGCGCTTGGAGATGGCGAGGCCGACGCCCATGCCGTTGGGCTTGGACGTGACGAAGGGTTTGAACAACCCGGCCGCGATCTCGTCGGTGATTCCGGTTCCCGTGTCGGCGACCTCAACCACAACATCGCCGCGTCCGTTGGAAGCCGTTCGGATGAAAAGCTCCTGCACTTCGCTGCCGCGCATGGCTTCCATCGCATTGCGCATGAGATTGACCAGTACCTGCTGCACCTGAATCTTGTCCGCGATGACCATGTCGGCGCCGGGACTGAACTCGAAAATCGACCGGACACCCATCTGCCGGGATCCGACCAGCGCCAGCGCGCCAGCTTCCTCGACCAGCACGCGGATGTTTTCGGGCGTTTTCTCGGTTTCCCCGCGCGCTACGAATTCGCGCAGATGCCGGATGATCTGGCCGGCGCGGAGCGATTGTCGGACAATCTCTTCCAGCGCTTCGCGCATGCGGATCGCCAGCGCGTCGTCCATATCGCGCAGCAGCCGGGTGCAACCCTGGGCATAGTTGGAGATCGCCGACAGAGGCTGGTTGAGTTCGTGGGCGAGGGTCGATGCCATTTCGCCGAGATCGCTGAGGCGTCCAAGCCTTGCCATCTCGCCCTGGATTTCCTGCAGCCGCGCCGCCGACTCCTCGCGCTCCGTCAGATCGCGAATGAACCCGGTGAAAAAGATCGAGTCGCCCATCCTCATCTCACCGACCGCCAGCTTCATGGGAAAGGTGGAGCCATCCTTTCGCTGTCCGACCACGACGCGATCAACGCCGATAATCCGCTTTTCGCCCGTGGTCAGGTAGCGTTGCAAATAGCCGTCATGCTCACTGCGATAGGGTTCAGGCATCAAGACTCGGACGTTCTGACCGACGATCTCATCCACGCTATAGCCGAACTGGCGTGTCGCGGCGGTATTGAAGGATACGATCGTGCCGTCTTTCTCGATGACGACCGTCGCATCAAGGACCGTGTCGAGGATCGAACGCAGGTGCATCTCGCGGGCATCGAGGACGCGTTCAGTCGTCGCGATCAATCCAACAGCGTGGCGCAGCGTCGCACCGGTCAGAGCGACAACGCCGCCCACCGTCACAAAGCCGGCGGCGGTCAGAAGATCGCCGGCGGGCGCCGTCGATGACCTGCCGAAATAAAGCGAGCCGGTCAGGGAGAGGACAAGCGCGAGCAGACCTGGCCAGATTCCCCCGGAGATGGAGGCGAAGAGAATCGCTGGCACGAACCAGGCGATGGGCGGATCATCGAAACCGCCCGGCAGCATAATGCCGAGCGCGACCGTTGCGACGACGGCCACCAGTGCCAGGGCATAAGCCGGAAGCCCTTCCGTCCGGACTGCACCGACCGCCCGCAGCAGAGGGCCTTTTGCTGCGGGGGTCCCATTACGTGGCACCATTGGTTGGTCGGACATCGCCTTAGAACCTTGCTGGAGCATTTCGGGGCCAGAAAACAGTAAACTCTGACAGGATCAAGAGAGCGAGGCGGCACGGATCTTCGGTGGGGCAGCCGAGGGACGGAAGCGAAGACGATCCACGTTGACCCCATGAAACCCTCGGATATAGTGACGGCAAAAAAGACGATGCAGAGAAAATATTGCATTGCAACAGCAACGGCGGTGAATGGACTTTTGGTCTGATGTCGTCAAACGGGAGGGGCAAAAATGAACAGCTTCAAATTATTTGGAGGAACAGCCGTCGCGCTTGCGGTCACCATAGGCGCGGGAACGCTCGGTGCCACGGCTCCGGCTCTCGCCCAGATCAAGCTGGTCGGGGCCAGCCAGTTCGACGAGAACCATGCCTTCACCAAGACCATGCGCAAGTTCGAGGAACTCGTAAAAGCCTGCTACACCGACGAGCCGGTCGAGTTCGAGATGCACCTGAATTCCGAACTGGGGCTGGAGAAGGACTACGTCGCCTACATGAATCAGGGCTTGTCGGTCGACTATGCGGTGGCCTCGCCAGCGCATATTTCGACATTCTCGAACATGGCGCCATTGATGGACATGCCGTTCCTGTTTCGGGACGAGGAGCACTGGAACAAGGTACTTGAGCAGGATCTGCTGAAGCCCATCGCCGACGATATCCTTGAAAAGGCCGACATTCGTCTCCTCGGCTATGCGGGCGGTGGCACCCGCAATGTTTTCGCCAACAAGCCGGTGACCAACATGGCGGAGCTCAAGGATTTGCCGATCCGCATGCAGGGTGCGCCGATCTGGACGAGCGTTTTCGATGCGCTGGGCGCCGCGCCCACAGTCATTGCCTATAACGAGGTCTATAACGCGATTCAGACCGGCGTGATCGACGCCGCCGAGAACGAAGCGGCCGGCGTCGAGCAGATGAAGTTCTACGAGGTCGGGCCTGATCTCGCTTTGACCAAGCATGCGATTACCATCCGTCCGCTGTTCATCTCCAACAAGACCTATCAGGGGCTGCCGGAGAAACTGCAGGGATGCATCGACGGGGCAGGCGCGGAGGCAGGAAAGTTTGGTCGCGACATCGAGAGCAGCGAGGATTCCAAGAAGCTGCAGGCGATGGTCGACAAGGGCTGGATCAAGACTCACGAATTCACCGAGCGCGACAAGATGCTGGAGGCGGCCAAACCGGTGTTGGAAGAATATGCCGCCGAACTCGGCGCGACAGACGTCCTGAAGGCCATACAGAACGTGCAGTGACGACGGATCGGTTGATCTGCGCCGGGGCGAGCCATGGCCCGCTCCGGCGCGACTCCGCCACCACTGGTTTCGTTCGTTTCACCTCACAGGACGATCATGACCCGCGTTCTCGACGCCATCCACCTCGTGCTTAGGCTAGCGCTTGGACTGCTCATTGCCGGTCTGCTCGTCCCGGTCACGGCGCAGATCCTTTCCCGGTTCACCGGGATCGTCCCGCGCTACATCTGGACCGAGGAAATTGCGCGGTTCTGCTTCGTCTGGATGATCATGGTCGGCGCCATGTGCGCGGTGCGGGACGGCACGCATTTCGACCTGGAAGTGCTTCCGGTGTCAGCCAACGCCAAGGTCGAGGCGGCCAAACGCATTTTCGTCCAGCTCATGATCCTCGCGGTCGCCCTGATCTTCATCTGGTATGGCTGGGACTTCATGCTGTTCGGCTGGTACCAGAAGTCGGAAATCGCGGCCCTGCCGATGAACTGGATTTTCGTCGCCTGGCCTTTGACCGGCGTGGTGACGACGCTCTTCGTCATCGAAAAGATCGTCAAGGAGATCGCCGTCGCCAAAGGTACCGCGGCATGACGCCGGGCACTGTCGCGAGCATTTTGTTCGGTCTTCTGTTTCTTCTCATCATCCTGCGCGTGCCGGTCGCGTTCGCCTTGGCGCTTGCCTGCATCCCGGTTTTCTTCATCGAGCCTCGCCTGACACCGGTGCTGGTGCTGCAGGAGATGTTCCGCTCCTACAATTCCTTCGTCCTTCTGGCCGTGCCGTTCTTTCTGCTCGCGGCCAATTTGATGAACGCGGCCGGGATTACCGACAGGTTGATCCGCCTGTCCCGCGCGATGGTCGGCCACCTGCCGGGCGGGCTCGGCCACGTCAACGTGGTCGTCTCGATGTTCTTCGCCGGCATTTCCGGCAGTTCCACCGCCGACGCGGCGGGAATCGGGTCGCTGCTGATTCCGCAAATGAAGAAGGAAGGTTTCTCTCCGTCCTTTTCGGTGGCGGTCACGGCCTGTTCGTCGGTGATGGGCGTCATCATCCCCCCGTCGATCCTGATGGTCGTCTGGGGCGGCTTGATGTCGGTGTCGATCGGCGGCCTCTTCGTCGCCGGCATCCTGCCCGGCATCCTGATTGGGATGGCGATGATGGTGGCGGTCTACGTCTATGCCCGCCGGCATGGCATGCAACCGCACGGCCGCGCGACGCTTGGCGAATTCGCGAGCGCTCTGGTGGGGGCTCTGCTGGCGCTGCTGACGCCGGTCATCATCGTTGGCGGTATCGTCGGCGGTCTGTTTACGCCGACCGAAGCATCGGTCGTCGCCGCGCTCTATGCACTCGTTCTTGGCCTGATCGTCTACCGCGCGGTCGGTCCGCGCGAAGTGGCCCATGTCTTCTATGATACCGGCCGGTTTGCGGCGATCGCCCTGTTCTGCATCGGCACCGCGAGCGCCTTTGGCTGGACGCTGGCCTATTTCAGAATTCCCGCGGCCCTTGTCAGCTATGTGCAAGTCCTGGATCTTGGAATCGTCGAAATGGGTTTCGCGGTCGCGATCGCCTTCCTGATCATCGGCCTCTTCATCGACGCCATTCCGGCCATCATCATCCTCGGCACCGTGCTCTATCCGGTGACCCTCGAGGTCGGGATGCACCCGATCCACTTCGCCATGATCGGCATCATTAGCCTCGCCTTCGGTCTGGTGACGCCGCCATACGGGCTCTGTCTGCTGATCTCGTGTTCGATCGGCGGGATTCCGGTGAAGGCGGCGATGCGTGACGTGGCGTTCATCCTGCTGCCGATGCTGACCATCCTGGTGCTGGTCGTTCTTTTCCCTTCCATCACACTCTGGCTACCACGCCTCTTGATGCCGCAGTTCGTCAACTAATCCTTCGACGCGCCACGTTGGGCGAGAGGCTCGAAACATTGGGCGATCGCGAGGATATCCCAGTCCGCTCCGCCGGGGCCAAAGACCATCAGACCCGTCGGCAGCGATCCGGCGGCATGCATCGGGATCGTCGCGGCGCAACCGTTAAGACAATTGACCGTCGATGGATTGCGCAGAACCAAGGCGTTGAGCCGATCGTAATCGGCCTCCACCTCGGCGATCAGCGGCGGAACGATCGGAATCGTCGGAGCGATAAATGCGTCGAAACCCGCCGCGAGACCGACAAAGGCGGCTTGCGCGGCGGATCGCTCGACCCGCGCCTGTTCTTCCTCGCCCAGCGCGAAACTCACCGCCGCCATGATCCGCTGAAGCACCCGCGGATCGCCAACCTTCTCCAACGCATCGAGATGATCGGCGTGGACCCGGTGCGCCTCCGAGGCCACGATCACCCGATTGATCGCTCCCGCTTTGGCAAGCGCCGGCATGTCGACGTCGACCAACTCGACGCCGTTGTCGGTAAGTGCCTGGAGGGCGGCGGCGAAGTCGGCGGCCACCTGCCCGTCGAGACCCTCGGTGAGAACCGTGCGGACGACACCGATTCGCAGACCCTTGGCTGCCGTCCTTAGTGGCGAGGCTGGTGGGGTCTCGCCACTAAGGACGGCATGGACGCCAGCGCAGGTCCGAATGTCTCTCGCGAGGGGCCCGACGCTGTCGTAGGACTGCGACAGAGGGAAGGCGCCGTCGAGCGGCACCTTCGCTTGGGTGGGCTTGAAGCCGGCCAGCCCGTTGAACGCAGCCGGGATGCGCACGGAACCGCCGGTGTCCGATCCGAGCGCGACATCGGCGAGGCCGAGAGCCACGCTCAGCGCGCCGCCCGACGTCGATCCGCCCGGTATCCGTAACGGGTCGTGGCTATTGCCGGGCGTGCCAAAATGCGGATTCAGCCCGACGCCGGAATAGGCGAATTCCGACATGGTGGTTCGGCCGAAGGGGATGGCGCCTGCCAATTTCAATCGTGCCACCGCCGCGGCGTCCGCTTCGGCCGGCGCCCTGTCGGCCAGGTAGACGGACGCCGCCGTGGTAATCTCGCCAGCCTGATCGAAGAGGTCCTTGATCGAGATGGTCAGGCCGGCGAGGGGCCCTTGCCGCAGGGTGGGGTCGCGATCAAGCGCTTCCGCCGCACGCATCACTTTTACCGCATCGAAGCGGGTGAAGATTCTCCCGACCGCCTCATCGCTCAAAGCTTCAACCCGGCCGATCGCGGCGGCTGTTCGCTCGGCCGCGCGAAAGCTGAGACGGCCGGACAGGCGGCTTAGAGGCGAGAGGCCGGGCATGGGAATTCCTCCTGCTTGTCAGCGGCAGGCCGAGGCGCCGCCCTTATGGTTCGACAGAGCTCTGCTTGGCTCGTTTTCGGGTGAACGGTGGCCGAAGGACACGCCTTCGCCGTAGGCGGCATGCTTCACTCACCAGGATTTTGTCGGTCGTCCTCGTTACAGGACCGAGGACTCATTCGGGTCCCTGAGCCGTCGAACGTTGGAGACCTCTTCGCCAAGCTCGACCATGCCGATTTTCTCGATCAGCATGGTCGGAGCGAGGCGCTGAACGCCCGCTCATTCGCCTCGATCAGCCGTCGAACCGGCCCGAAGCATGGGCCAGCATGGTGTAGACCTTGCCGGTGTCCGACGTGAGATAGGTCTTTGTGAGGTTGTTCTCAGGATCTTTCTTCGCGATATCGCCGAGCAAGCTCTCGAAGTCCGAGAGATAGCGGTCCACGGCCTTCTTGAACTCGCCGTCGCGCTGATATTTGCGACGGATCTCGTCGAAGGTCTGCTGCCCCTTCATCGTGTAGAGGCGGCGGGTAAAGACGTTGCGTTCGCCGCTGCGATAGCGGTCCCATAGCTCGACCGATGCCTTGTGGTCGATGGCCCGCGCGATATCGACGGACAGTGAATTCAGCGAGTCCATCACCGAGTCTGGCGAACGGGTCGCTTGCGGCGAACGCACTGCCGGCTGCGGCTCGTCTGGATTCAACGCGGAACTTCCACCCTGCTCCTCGTCGCGCGAGGCCCGACGCAGAAGGTCCGACACCCAGCCGCCCGAACGGCCGCCAGCTTCAGGAGGACCTGCCGTCTCGCCTGATTGTGCCGCCGGGCGCATCGGCAACGAGTGGTCGCCGCTGGGCCGAGGCTCGGTCGAGCGCATCTCGGCAGACTTTGCCGGTGTGGTTCCCGTGCGGCTTGGCGCATCAAAGTTCGAGCCGCGCAGGTCCCGCGCCAGATTTCCGTCAGTCATGAAGGATGCCGCGATCTGCTCCTCGACGTCCCGTTCCTGCTCCTCTGTCAGCTCGGCATCCAGGGAGGGCTGCGTCGCCTGCGATGCTACCTGGCGCTTTGCGCTGGCTGGTTGCGGAGCCGCCGCAGCGGACCGCGTCGGCGCCGCGCCGCGAGTCGACACGTCGAAGGCGCGGCCGGATTGAGAGACGACCTCGGAAAGATCGCGCAGCGCCCGGATCTGATCCGAGACCGCCCGCCGCATCGCCTCGGTGCTCGTGCGCGTTTCCTCCGGCAATTCGACGACACCGCGTTTGATCTCGCTTCGGGCCGCTTCGAGCTCCTGACGAATCTCGGCGGCAGTGCGGCGCATTTCCTCGGTTGCACCTTCGAAGCGCTGGCTCGCGTCCTCGATCACCGACTGGACCGCATCGCGCATGGCCTCGGCCGTGGCACGCGATCGCTGTTCCGCTCCCTGCATCTTGCGATCCGCCTCGCCGAGCGTCTCGCCCACCTCGGAAGAGAGCCGCGTCGAGATCAGACGGGAGCGCTGTTCGGTCCGATCGAACAGGCCGTCCATGACCCCCTCGAAGGAACGCATCAGCTCGCCGATTTCCTCGGAGCGCTTTACCAGCCCGGCTGAGAGCTCTTCGATGCCGCCATGTCCACCCTCCAGGGTGGAGCGCAGCGTGGCCTCGCTCGTATCGATGAGTTGCACGGCCTCGGCGAGCACTGCTCCGTGCTCCTGGAACCGGTCGGCGATGCTGGCCACCTTGGAGAAGGCGGTCATCGACAGCTTGTCGAGACGCTCGACATTGCTTTCCAGAAGGCGCGAGGACAGCGAGATCGAATTTGAGGCCTGCTCGGCGCCCTGGGTGAAGCGCGTCCCGCTCTCCTGCAAAGTCGCGTCGATGGCGCCGAGATTGCTTGCGGTTTCCTCGACGAGCCCGCGCAGCGAACCACTCGTCTGCGACAGGCGGCCGATCAGCGAGCCGACCTCGCGCTGCAGCTGATCGCGCATATCCGCGACGAGGCCGACTGCAGTTGACGTCTTCTCGTCCAATGCGCCGAGAATCTCGTTGGAGGACTGATTGAGACTATCGATCGTTTCGCTGGCCCGCCGGCCGAGCGCAGCGACGAGAGCTGCATTCTCCGCCCGAAGGCGCTCGGAGGCATCCCGGGTGCTATGTTCGAGCAATTGGGCGAACTCGGAACCGTTCTCGCCGAGGCGGTCGAACATCGGCCGGGCCTCTTCGTCGAGAATGCGCGAGATATCCGCCGTGCGCGCGCTCAACAGTGTGGTCAGATCGCGGGTCTTGGCATCGAGTTCCTCGCCCATCATCCGGGCGCGGGCCGCGATGGCCTGCTCGGACTGACTCATCCTGTTCGACAGATCTTCGCCGACCGTTCCAGCGCTTTCCAGGAGTTGCTCGCGGGCGCGCTCGGTCTCGACCCGGATCGCGCTCGAAATCGAGGCGAGGTGGTCGGCGAGCTCGCGGCTCCGAACCATCATTTCCTCGCGCGCGCCGTCGGCGTCGCGAAGCAGGCTCTGCGAGGCGTCCGTAACGTCGCCGCGCAGTTGCGAGGCAACCTCCATGACGCCGTCACGCATCGACTGCGATGCGTTGGCGAGCTCGCTGCGGATAAGCTCCGTTGCCCCGGAGAGTTCGCTGCTGAGCGTGTTCGAGCTCAACATTTCGGACAAGCGCTCCGAAACGCCGGCAAGTTCCTCGGTAAAGCGCTGCGAACGCTCCTCAAGGGTTCCCGCCACGCGGTCGGTTTCCGTGCGCAACTGGTACGAGGTGCCGGACAGTCGGCGTGCAAAGCCTTCCGTGTTTTCGCGCAGCGCGACTTCCGCCACTTCGGTCATTTCACGCATCTTCGCCGAGGCATTTTCGACCTGGCTCGCGATCTCACCGGCATCGGCAACAAACCGCTCGCGGCTTTCGTCGCCCGCCGAGCGAATCCGCTCGCTGGCCGCGCCGATCTGTGCCGCGAAGCTCTCCGTGTTGCGGGCCAGTTGGCTCTCGACGGACGTGGTGATCCCGGCGAGGCTGTCGACGAGGGCCAGACGCTGTCCGGCGAGTTCCTCGCGCACGCCCTGTCCCTCCTCGCGCAGGCGACCCGACAGTTCGGCCATGGTCCTGGCAAGTTCATCCGCTTCGGTGGCGAACCGCGTGCGCGATTGCTCGGACAGCGAACGGATCACTTCCGCCGCGCCGCCGATGTTTTCGGCAATCCGGCCGCCTTCACCGACGAGGGTGGCGCTGGCCTCGGCCGAGCGGCTCGCCAGATCATCGGCCAGGGCGCCGAGACGCTCGGCAAGACGATCGGCTTCACCGGCGATCTTGACGCGGGCCTCTTCTCCGGACGCCAGGAACAAGCGATCGATGCCGGAGACGCTTGCGGAAATCTTGTTGCCTTCCGCTTCGAGGCTCTCGCGGGCGCGGCCCGTTTCCTCGCTCAACGCGGTGGTGGCCGCCGTCACCGTCTGACGGAGCGATTTCGCGATCATCGCCGCGCGATTGTTCAACGTACGCTCGACATTGCCGAGGCCTCGCTCGAGCGCGGCGGAGATCGCGTCGGTCCGCTCGTCCAGCGCGCCGGTGAGGGTGGTCGAGCCGGTTTCCAACGCCGATACGAGATCGTTGCGCCGAAGCTCCAAGGACGACGAGACGTCACCGACACTTTGCTCGATGGCGCGGCGGACGTCGTCGGCTCGGTCGCCGAGTGTCGCGGCGGCGGAGCGGGCAGCTTCCTCGACGATCGCGGCGAGGCTGTCGCGACGCTCTTCAAGCACCGAAGCGAGGCGCAGATCGGCATCGAACAGCGCATCGCTGATACCTTTGACGCGATCCTCGATCGCCGCGGCGATCGACGCGCGACCGGAATCGAATTCCTCGCCGATCCGAGCGGTGCGCTCGTCGAGACCGGCAAGGAGCGATCCCTGCGAGCCGTCGACGATGGCGTGGATCGCCGCCATGCGCTCGTCGAGACCATCGACCAGAATGGTGCGCGCCTCCTCGACAATGCCGCGTAGCGCGGCCGTGCGGGAATCCAGCCCTTCGCCGACGCGCATCACCCGATCGCCGATCTCCTCGGCGATGATGCGGGTACGCCCGTCGAGATCACCGATCAACGTCTCGCGACCTTCGGCCATGACGGAGCGAATGGTCTCGAAGCGGCCGTCGAGTTCGTCGCGTAGAGAGGTCGCGACCCCATCCGCCGCGTTTTGTAGCTGTGCGGTCCGTTCGTCGAGACCCTCGACCACGATGGACAAGGCGCTCTCGATCGCCGCGAGCTGGGACCCGGCGCTGACAGCGATCCGATTTCCGAAGTCCTCGGTCCGCTCGTCCATCTCGCCGCGTAGGCGCTCGGTGTTTCTGTCGACGTCTCCAACGATCGCGAGGCGCGAATCCTCGATGACGGTTCGGAGCGACTGGACACGCTCGGAAAGCTCGTCGGCGACATGGCGCACGGCGTCGTCGAAGCCGCCGGAAATTCCGGCAATTCGTTCGTCGAGCGCGGCCAGAAGGGCGCTGTGGCTTTCTTGCGAAGCCGACCGCAACAGGCTGGTTCGTTCGTCGAGCGTCGTGCGCATGGCTTGTTGGCGCTCGTCGAGAAGGTTGGCCAACGCGCTCGTCCGTTCGTCGATACCCTTGGCCAGGGCACCCTCACTCGCGCCGATGAGGTCTTCCATGCGAGCGACGGTTTCCTCGATGGCGGTAGTCAGGCTGGAACCACGCTCTTCGAGGTTGCCGAGCAGACTCTGCTGCGCGAAAGCGAAGGACGCGTCGAGATTCTCGCCGTGAGAGGCAATGGTCTCTTCCAGCGCGCTTGCCCGGCCGTCGAACGCCGTACGCACTCCTTCCGCCCCGCGTTCGATCGAGGCCTCGATCTCGGCGCGGCGTTGTTCGAGCAAGGTCTCGAGGCGCTCCGCCGTCCGCTCCAGGGCAGCGTCCATCTCATCGGCCCGCTGCGCAATATTGTCGACGCGGCTGTCACTGGCCAGATCGAAGGCCAGCAAGCGATCGTCGATGGTGCCGGCGAGCTTGCCGGTCCGTTCTTCCATCAGACCGTCGAAGCCCGCAACACGCTCGTCAAAGAGGGCGCGCAATTCGCTCGTGCGGGCCTCGAGCGCCATCTGCGTCAGCGCTACCGCATCACTGGCTTTCATCAAAAGATCCGAATGGCCGGACTGGAAGGCCTCGACGATCTCCTGTGTCCGCTCGGAAAGCACGCCCGCGAAGTCCTTGGTGCGCGTCTCCAGAGCCGCAGTGATGCGATCGGTCGAACGCTCGATCGCATCGGCCCGCTGTTCGATGTTGGTGACCAGCAAGCCGCCCCGGTCGGCCAATGTGCGATCGATCGACGCAATCCGGTCGTCGAGATCGCCGATGGTCCGGCTGTTGGCGTCAGCGAGAATCTGGGTGGCGCGCTCGGTGCGTTCGACCAGGCTGGTGTCGAGGACCTCCAGGAAGCGTCCGGATTCTTCCTCCAGTTTCCGGCTGCGCGAGTCGACGCTCTCGGTGAGACTGGTGAGGAACAAACCGTTCTTTTCGCCGATTTCGCGCATCCGCTCCTCGAACGCGCCATCCAGGCTGGCCAGGAAGGTTTCGCCGTCCATCGCGATGCCGATGGCACGGTCGTCCAGAAGGCTGGTGAGATCGGTGAGGAATTTCTCGCTGTTCGCCGCGAGCGTTTCGCCACGTGATTTCAACAGGCCGGAGGCCGCGTCGCCTGATGCGACAAGGCGGCTCTGGATGTCATTGCCCACGGAATCGAGCTGCTCGAGCAGTTCCACCGACCGGTTCTTGATCTCGGCCGTCCGATTTTCCAGCAGGCGCCCGACCTCGTCGCCGGTCGCGTTCAGCCGTTCGCTCGCCGCGTCGCCGGCCCCAGTCAGCCGGGCCATCAGGCTCTCGCTATTGGTGGCAATGGTTTCGCTGGCGAGGCGGCTGCGCTCCTCGAACATGGCGATGAAATTCTCGCTACGCTTCACATGGTCGCGGGCAAATGCCTCGCCGCGCTCGTCGAGCAGACTGGTGAAACGCTGGGATGCCTCCTCAATTCGCTGCAGGATGTGTTCGGACGTCTGATCGACATCCTCCACGAGCCGCTGATGCGAACCGACGACGGAGGAACGGAGGTGCTCGGCGTGCGACAGCATCGCCTCACGCTCTGTTCCCAGATCCTGGACGAGCGTGCGAATCTTGCCTTCGTTGTCGGCATACGCCCGCTCGAGGGCACCGACCTCGGTGCTGATGATGTTTTCCAGATCGGAGGTGCGCGACAGTGCGCGCTCGACGCCCTCTCCGAGAGCGGCCACCTCGCGACGAACCGCCTGGCCGACGCTCATCACCCGTTCCGTCGCGATCGTTTCGGGCTCGGCGAGACGCAGCGCCACTTCGGCGAGCGAACGGCTCGTCAGGCGCAAATCGGCGGCACGGCGGATCATGACGGCGAAGGCGAAGATCAACAGAACCGGAACGAGGGCGACGGCCGTCAGCAGGAGCAGGTCACGCTGCCGCGCCGGACTGACCAGGCCGCTGGATAGCGTGGCGACATCGATGCCATAAAGACCCGAGGCCATGAAGCCGACGAATCCGATCCAGGCGATCGATACGGCAAGCGCGATCCATATCGGAGCGCTGGAGGCCCGCCGGTCGAGCAGCGCTTGCGCCATGACGGTCGTGCGTCGTTGCTCGTCGTTGGCGGCGGACTGGGCGTAGGCGCGCGGCGGTTCCGCGCTCCGAGGCGCCGACGGTCCCACCGTCGGGGGCTCACTAGCCTGCTGAGGACGCGTGGAAGTGCCGCTATCGCGGGACGGTCTTGCAGTCGAATCCGGCGCGATATTTGACGGCAGAGCTGCTTTCTCGCTGGGAGCCGCACTTATCGGAGCTTTCGCCCGGCCACCGCCGACCAGGTCGGAAACCGAAGCGCGTCTTGCTCCGCCCGAGGGTGCGGCGTTTTCTTCCGTACGCAGGCGGCCTGCCGTTTCATTGATCTGCCGCTCGAAATCGTCGAGCGAAAATTCGACCTTCGTCGCATCGGCGGATGCGCTTTCCTCAAGATGACCTGACGCCTCCTTCAGATCGTCCGAATTGCCCGGCTCCTCGAAATCGACCCGAAGCGCCTCTTCGATTTCGTTGACCGCGTCGTCGGTGAGCTGGTCGAAGGATTTGGTCTTGGACATCGCTGTCGCGCCTCAATACTCGTTACTATGAACCCGTCACGCCGACGGTCGCCGCGGCGGAGCAAGAGAGTAGCGCCCCCGACCGATGCGGCATGCGCAGATGCCTGGTCAACCGGAGGCGGCTGACAGGCAGTTTCGCATGCTTCATGCTAGTTAGCGACGGCGTTGAAAGAAACCGTAAAACCGCCCGATAGGTACAAGTTTAAACATAAGGTTAACGATCTGGCGAGAAATGCACAGAATTTTCGATCGTGGCCGTGGGAGCAAGGGTTGCGCCGCAGCCGCACTGCACCATCAGGCCGCCGCACACCCTTATTCTTCCAAAAAATTTAAGCTTATCTCCACCCTGATTGCTGATGGTGGAGGCTGCGATGCAACTGGGATTGAACAGGATAGCCGGTCGAATCGCGGATGTCAGGTTCGGAGAATGAGTATGGCGGCGGCAACACGGCAGATGGAAGAGGCTTCTACCATCGAATTGGCGGACGGTGCGGCCCGATGTCCGTCGGGGCGGCGGCCGATCGATTTGGTGCACCTCGCCCGTCAGACCTCGGGCGATCGGGGGCTTGAGACCGAAGTGCTCGGGCTCTTGCTGCGGCATCTCGAATTGTTCGAAGGCCGCCTTGAAATTGCTAGCGAAGACGAATGTCGATTTATCGCTCATGCGCTGAAAGGGACGGCCCGTAATATCGGCGCATTTCCGCTTGCCGACGCGGCCCAGCGCTTCGAGGACTCGGTTCTCGACGACGAGGCTGTGGCGGCCTTGCGTGCTGAACTCGATCAGACCGCTCGGTTTGTCCGCTCGCTCCTCGGCTGACGCGGCCGCCCTCGCGTCATCGTCGCTGTCATCGTGTTCCTGTTGACTTTCGTCGGCGCCAAACTCTAACGAAGCGAATGAGCGAGCCGTAGCCCATTCGGTGCGGGCAAGGCGCGCGCGATGGTCGGGTCGTCGTTGGTCCCTTGTCGGGCGTTTCTTGGCCCCGTCTGTTGGGAGTCGATCCTGTCCCCGAAACCGAGAGCAGAGCGTTGCAGGCATGACAAAGATCACTTTCCTGTCCCCGGACGGAACGCGTTACGACATTGATGCGCCGAACGGCTCGACGGCAATGGAGAACGCGATCAAGAACGATGTTCCGGGGATCGAAGCGGAATGCGGCGGCGCCTGCGCATGCGCGACCTGCCATGTCTATGTGGACGACGCCTGGACACAAAAGACCGGCGAGCCCGAGGCGATGGAAGAGGACATGCTCGACTTCGCTTACGATGTGCGCCCGAATTCGCGGCTGTCCTGCCAGATCAAGATCCGCGACGAACTGGACGGCCTCGTTCTGACCGTGCCGGAGCGCCAGGCCTGAACGATGCGCCGCGTCCCCCTTCGCGGGAATAGGCCCAACGGAGACTTGTTTCGATGCAGCGCGTGAAGACCGATGTGGTGATCGTCGGGGCCGGCCCGGTCGGGCTGTTCGCCGTATTCGAGCTCGGACTCTACGATCTCAAATGCCATTTGATCGACATTCTCGACCGACCCGGCGGCCAATGTGCCGAGCTCTATCCCGAAAAACCGATCTACGACATTCCCGCATGGCCGGTGATTTCCGGCCACGACCTCACCGAGAAATTGCTGCAGCAGATCGAGCCGTTTCACCCGACCTTCCACTTCAACCGCATGGTGACCAGTCTGGAGCGGCTCGGCGGCGGGGGTTACCTGGTGACCACCGACGAGGGCGAGGAATTCGAGTGCAAGGTCGTCGTCATCGCGGCCGGCGGCGGCTCGTTCCAGCCCAAGCGGCCGCCGGTGCCGGGTATCGAGGCCTATGAAGGAACCAGCGTTTTCTACTCGGTTCGCCGCATGGACGAGTTCCGCGGCCGCGACGTCCTCATCGTCGGTGGCGGCGATTCCGCGCTGGATTGGACGCTGAACCTGCAGCCGATCGTAAAAAGCCTGACTCTTGTCCACCGACGCGACCAGTTTCGCGCGGCGCCGGACAGCGTCGCGAAAATGATGGCGCTGCGCGAAGAGGGTAAGGTTACGTTCCAGATGGGGCAGGTGACGAGCATCGTCGGCCGCGACGGCGTCATGCAAGGCGCCATCATCAAAGGCCCCGACGGCGACGTCGAAGTGACCGCCGACCGCATGTTGCCGTTCTTCGGTCTGACCATGAAGCTGGGACCGATCGCGAACTGGGGGCTGAACCTTCACGAAAATCTCATTCCCGTCGATACCGCCAGGTTCGAGACGTCCGAGCCGGGCATTTTCGCCATCGGTGACATCAACTGGTACGAGGGCAAATTGAAGCTGATCCTCTCCGGCTTTCACGAGGCGGCATTGATGACGCAGGCGGCCAAACGCATCGTGCACCCCGACGACCGGGTGGTGTTTCAGTACACGACATCGTCCACCAATTTGCAGAAGAAGCTCGGGGTGGGCGGAACCAGATAGGCGAGCCTGCGGCTTCCCGCCCTTGGTCTCCGAGATAGCGCCGCTCGCTTGATCCTAGCCGCCGGCTTCGCCCCACAAATTGCGATTAAGGGCGCGCCTGAGCCGGAAATTGACTTCACGCCCTTCGATCGTGTCGAATTCGATCTGAGCCCGCTCGTGGCCGGCAAGATAGCGCTGCGTGACCGTGTTCACATGCATTTCCATGTCGGCGCAGGTTCGCTCCATCCGCAGGTTTCTGACCGCCATCTCCATCCGTTTCAGCCACGTCTTGGCGATGGTCGCGTGCTGGTTCTCATGCCGTTTGATGTCTGCTTCGAGCGTCCGCCAGACCAGCACCGTACGCGCCGACACACGCTTGGGTGGCGTCCATTTCGGCAGGGTGATGTGCAGCGTGAGCCCCAGATCCGCGCGGTCGACCGCACAACCTTTGGCAACCTTCTTGTAGGTCACCTTGCCGTCGAATTTCACCTCGGTCGCACCGGGGTGACGCAAACCGGTTTCGGCGACATAGGGACCCTGTCGGTTGAGGTCCTCGTCCAACTCGGCAAGCGTCGCGCCGCGAACGGCGAAATAGCTGGTTTCCTGATCGACCGACCCGGCATGGGCGACGCCCGCCCATAGCCAGGCAAGACCCACCACGATCGACCACATCCCCGCGCGCATTGCACACACATCCCTTGCGACAAGAAGTTCGTATTGGACACGCTACCCGATCGTACGCGCAACACAAGCGCCGCCCATCGGCCGTCATAAAACACGGGGCTGCGGAACACCGGTGCTAACGGCCGGCTCCCTGTAGGACCGGCCCGTCCGACATCCGCCTTGACAACGCCCCAGTAAATGGAACATAAAGAGAACATAGAACAAAAAAGGAACACGCTATGCTCACCTTCGCCAAGGATTTGCTGTCTCTCGCCGCTGTGTCGGGTTTTGTCCTTAGCCTCAGTCTTCTGATCCACGCGGTTTAATGCAACGTTTTCTGGGGATCGGACGGCTTGGGCCTTACCCCGCCGAACGGCGTGGGTTACCTCTTGCGCGATGCGCGTAGGGGCTTTGCTCTGACGCGATTTGCGAGGAAACGGGACGGGTCCTCCAATCGGTGTCGTGCCGCGGTGCCGAAGCCAGTAGAGACGGAGTGATCGGCCATGACGGAACCGGTGGAATGCGATCCGAAATTCATTCACCTTCGGGTCCATAGCGCGTTTTCGCTGCTGGAAGGCGCGTTGCGGCTGGACCAGATCATCCAGTTCGCCAAGACGGACGGAGTGCCTGCGATCGGGATCAGTGACACGAACAACTTGTTCGGCGCACTGGAGTTTTCCGAAAAGGCCGCGAAGGCCGGCATACAGCCAATTATCGGATGTCAGCTCGACGTCGACTTCGGCGATACCGAGTCCGAGGAGCGCGGCGGCCGCAAGGACCGGAATTTGGCGTCGATCGCGCCGGTGGTGTTGATCGCCGCGAGCGAGGCCGGATTCGCCAATCTCGTCGAAATCGTTTCGCTGGCCTATCTCGGACATCCGGATAACCCCAAACCGCACATCTTGATCGATTGGCTGGCGGAGCAGCCCGAGGGGGTGATCGCCTTGACCGGCGGGCCGCTGGGGCCGATCGGCGCGGCGCTTGCCGCCGATAGGGAGGCGATCGCTCGGATCCGGCTGAAGCGTCTGGCCGCGATCTTCGGCGACCGGCTCTATGTCGAGCTGCAGCGCCAGGAAGGGCGAAGCCGCAAGGTGGAGGCCGGAACGGTCCGGCTGGCCTATGATTTCGCGCTTCCGCTGGTGGCGACCAACGAGCCGTTCTTTTTTGGCCGCGACGATTTCGAGGCCCATGACGCGCTGATCGCGGTGGCGAGCAATCGGCTGGTCAGTCACGAGGATCGGCGTCGGCTTTCGCGGGACCACAGCCTCAAATCACAGGGCGAAATGGCGGTGCTGTTCGCTGATTTGCCGGAAGCCCTTCACAATACGGTCGAGATCGCCCGGCGTTGTTGCTACCGGCCAACGACGCGGGCACCGATCCTGCCGCGTTTCGCTGGCGCGGACGCTGATCCGGTCGAAGCGGAGGCCGCCGAAACCGCCGAACTTCGCCTGCAGGCCGTCGAAGGCTTGGAGAAGCGGCTCGCGGCGCATGGTCTGGCGCCCGGCGAGACGGAGGCGAGTTACTGCGAGCGCCTGGATTTCGAGTTGTCGATCATCGAGCGCATGAAGTTTCCCGGCTACTTCCTGATCGTCGCGGACTTCATCAAATGGGCCAAGGGGCAGGGGATCCCCGTCGGACCGGGCCGCGGTTCGGGCGCAGGCTCGCTCGTCGCCTATTCCCTGACGATCACCGATCTCGACCCGTTGCGTTTCTCGCTCCTCTTCGAGCGCTTTCTCAACCCCGAGCGCGTCTCGATGCCGGACTTCGACATCGATTTCTGCCAGGAGCGGCGTGAGGAGGTGATCCGCTACGTTCAGGAAAAATACGGGCGTGAGCAGGTCGGCCAGATCATCACCTTCGGAACGCTCCAGGCGCGCGCGGTGCTGCGCGACGTCGGCCGCGTGCTGGAAATGTCGTATGGCCAGGTCGACAAGCTCTGCAAGCTGGTGCCGCAGAACCCCGCCAACCCGGTGACGCTCGCCCAGGCACTGGTCGAGGAGCCGCGGCTGCAGGAAGCGCGGGAAAAGGAAGAGATCGTCGACCGGCTGATCTCGATCGCGCTGAAGCTGGAAGGGCTTTACCGGCACGCGTCGACCCACGCGGCCGGCATCGTCATCGGCGATCGCCCGCTGTCGCAGCTTGTGCCGATGTACCGCGATCCGCGATCCGACATGCCGGTCACCCAGTACAATATGAAATGGGTCGAGCCGGCGGGTCTCGTCAAATTCGACTTTCTGGGGCTGAAGACCCTGACGGTGCTGCAGACGGCAGTGGAGCTCATTGCCCGAAAGGGCATCAAGATCGATCTTACGGCCATCCCGCTCGATGATGCCAAGAGCTACGAAATGATGACCCGCGGCGAGACCGTGGGCGTGTTCCAGGTGGAATCGGTCGGTATGCGCAAGGCGCTGATCGGTATGCGCCCCGACCGGTTCGAGGACATCATCGCCCTGGTCGCGCTCTATCGGCCGGGTCCGATGGAGAACATCCCGACCTACAACGCCCGCAAGCACGGGGAAGAGGCGCCGGACTTCATTCACCCGATGATCGCGCCGATTCTGAAGGAGACGCAGGGCGTCATCATCTATCAGGAACAAGTGATGCAGATCGCGCAGGTGCTGGCGGGATACTCGCTGGGCGAAGCCGACCTGCTTCGCCGTGCGATGGGCAAGAAAATTCGCGCCGAAATGGACAAGCAGCGTGTCCGTTTCGTCGAGGGCGCGGTCAAGAACAGCCTGGAGAAGGCCCAGGCGAACATGATCTTCGACCTGCTGGCCAAGTTCGCCGATTATGGCTTCAACAAGAGCCATGCGGCAGCTTACGCCTTGGTGGCGTATCAGACGGCCTATCTGAAGGCGAACCATCCGGTCGAATTCCTGGCCGCCTCGATGACCCTCGACGCGGGCAACACCGAAAAGCTCAATGATTTCCGCATGGATGCCATGAGGCTCGGGGTCACGGTCGTGCCGCCATCCGTCCAGACATCCTACAAATCCTTCGAGGTGGGTGAAAACCGCATCTTCTATGCGCTCGCCGCGATCAAGGGCGTCGGCGAACATGCGGTCGAGCACATCGTGGAGCGACGCGGCGACGTGGGTTTCGCCTCGCTGGAAGATTTCTGCGCCCGGATCGACCCGAAGATCGTCAACAAGCGCACCCTCGAATTCCTCATCGCGGCGGGCGCGCTCGACTGTTTCGGCCACGAGCGGTCGCTATTGAGCGGCAATATCGAACTGATGGCTTCCTATGCCCTGCGGGTCCACGAGGGCCGGACCTCGGGCCAGCACGATATGTTCGGCTCGGCCGGGGATGCGCCGGAGCCGCTGCGGCTCAACCCGGCGCCGTTGTGGATGGCGGCGGAGAAATTGTTGCGGGAATTCCAGGCAATCGGCTTCTACCTCTCGGCCCACCCGCTGGACGAATACAAGGCGACGTTGAAGCGGCTGCGGGTGCAGACCCACGCGGAAGTCGTCGCTGGTGTGAAACGGGGCGCCAGCGCCGGCAAACTCGCTGGTACGGTCACCTCGCGGCAGGAGCGCAAGACCCGGAGCGGCGGCAAGCTCGGAATCGTCCAATTGTCGGACCCCAGCGGTCAGTACGAGGTGGTGCTGTTTTCGGAAGCGCTCTACGCCTTTCGCGACATGCTCGAGCCCGGCACGTCGGTGATCGTGACGGTGTCTGCGGAGGAACGGCCGGAGGGAATCTCGTTCCGCGTCCAGTCGGTTCAGTCGCTGGAAGACGAGGCGGTGCGCATGCAGAAATCACTGCGCGTCTTCATGCGCGATGCCGCGCCACTGCAAAGTTTTCGCGGTCAGCTCCAAGGCGATGGCGACAGCGAGGTTTCCCTCGTTCTGGTCCGCGACGGCGGCGAACGGGAGATCGAGATCATGCTTCCAGGCCGCTACCGCGTCTCGCCGCAGATGGCGAGCGCCGTCAAGGCGGCGCCAGGGGTCCTCGACGTCGAGCTTTTATAAGCGTTTGACGGGAAGGTCGCCCGCAGGGGGAGGGCGCGTGTCCTGTCGCGAGCCGTTCTTGGACTCCTGGGTAGCCGGAGTGTTTTCGTGTCGCCGCGCTGGGTGGGGCACCTCGGAAGCGGCGGCCTGGCGGAACGTATAGCCTGTCTCGATCGCGCCTTGGCCGAAGCGGTCGCGCAGGCGATCGAGCGCCGCCTCCGCCTTGGCCCGCTTGGCAGCGCCCAAATCGACGAGATCGTGGGGGTCGGCGAGGGCGGCTGGCCTGAAATCCGCGCAGCCGATGCCGAGGAGGCGGAACCGGGTTCCGTCGATCTCCTTTTCGATCAGGGCGAGACCGGTTTCGAATATCCGATCGGCCAATCGGGTCGGATCGTGGAGTTTGCGATTGCGGGTGCGTGTCCTGAAATCCGCGGATTTCATCTTCAGGACGATCGTCGAAGCAGACAGCTCTGTCGCTTTCAGCCGTCGCGCGACCTTTTCGCTTAAGGCCCGCAGAACCGGCACCAGCTGGTCGCGCGTCGACAGGTCCTGATGAAACGTCGTTTCCGCCGATATGCTCTTCATGTCGCCGCGCGGATCGACCCTGCGGATGTCGATGCCGCGCGAGAGGCCGAACAATCGCTGGCCCATGCGGCCATATCGCTTCATGAGGTCGGCTTCGTCCATCGTCTGAAGCTGGCCAATGGTGGTGAGCCCCTCGCGCCGCAGTGACCGGTCCATCGCTTCGCCGACCCCCCAGATCATCGAGATCGGCTTGTCGCGAAGGAACGCCAGCGTTTCGGCGCGGCCGATCACCGAGAACCCACGCGGCTTCTCCAGATCGCTGGCGATCTTGGCGAGAAACTTGTTGTGCGACAGGCCGACCGAGACGCTGATGCCGAGTTCGCGTTCCACATCTTGGACGAGACGCGCGAGGGTCATCGCCGGCGGTTGGCCGTGGAGTCGTTCCGTGCCGCTCAAGTCCAGGAACGCCTCGTCGATCGACAGCGGTTCGACCAGCGGGGTGATGGCCAGCATCATGTCGCGAACCGCGCGCCCCACCTCGGCGTATTTCGCCATGTTCGGACGAAGGACGACGGCGTCGGGGCAGAGCTTCAACGCCTTGAACGTCGGCATGGCCGAACGGACGCCGTGGATCCGGGCGATGTAGCAGGCGGTGGCGACAACCCCGCGATGGCCACCACCGATGATCACGGGTTGCTGACGCAGCTCCGGCCGGTCGCGCTTTTCGACGGCCGCATAGAAGGCATCGCAATCGATATGGGCAATGGCGAGTTCGGCGAGTTCGCCATGACCGACGACCCGCGGGCTGCCGCAGGCGCGACAACGCGCTCCCGCCGTGGCGTCCCGGGCCAGGCAATCCCGGCAAAACCGCAAATGGGGTGGGATGGACATCACGACCTCGGACGATTCCCAGCGGCCAGATTAGCCAAGTCCGTTGGAAAAGGGAATTTCCGGCCATTCGACCGTCGCGATCTATTCAACCCGGTGGGACGCCAGAATGCTCTCGATGATCGTCTCGGCCTCGTTCCAATGGGCCGCCGCATGCGCGCCGGCAGGAAGCGGCGGCAGATGCGGCCGGAAGACGGTGTTCGCCATCAAATGCAGCAGATGCACATCGGGAACGCTCTTGCGGACGCCCGCAAGATTGGGCGGCAGATCGTCGGCGAAGACGAGAGGACCGGGCCAGCGTTCCGAGAGTTCAGCGACGATCGCGCCTTTCGAGCGCTCGGTTGCGATCATCGGATAATGCAGACCCTTTTTGTCGAGCAGGGCCCGCCGGTATGGATAGTAGGACGGCGTCATCGCTGTCAGAAATACGATGTCGGCCTTGCAGGACAGCCGGTCGAGAGCGGCGGCGACGCCCGCGACCAAGGGCTGTCGCGTTTCCTGGGTCTCGTAGAGGAGCTCGGTCACGCGATCCAGCTCCGACCACGACAGGGCCGCTCCAGTCGAAATAGACCGGACGTTGCCGGTTAGTTTGAAACTCTCGGGGTGGAGGCGCGCGCCGTGTTCCTCGAGCAGCCGGCCGAACGGATCGATGAATTCGAGGACGACCTCGTCGACGTCCAACACCAACAGCGCGTCATGGGACTTGGTCAGCGATGCGATCGGTGGACCGGCGGTGACGCTGCCGCGGCTCACGGTTGCTCCGCAAAAGGGCTGTCGCCCAATGCCTGCCGGGCCGCGGCGATCC
>DRFF01000164.1 GCA_011050685.1 Aurantimonas coralicida | reverse complement strand
CTTCAAGCGCGACTACGAAGAGGCCCCGGTCGCCGCCCCCGCCCCGACCGCCGACGTCACGCCGGCGCAGGGGCTGTTCGACCAGCCGCTGGCTTTCCCGGCCAGCGACCGGGACGCGGCCAACGTCTCGGCCGATGCCAGCGCGAAGGCGACCAGCGCCGAGCGTCGCGCCATGGCGATGATGAAAGGCTACACCGGCGACAGCTGCGCCGAATGCGGCAACTACTCGATGGTCCGCAACGGCACCTGCCTGAAATGCGACACCTGTGGCTCCACGAGCGGCTGCAGCTGAGGCTTTCAATCGAAAAGACCCCGGCAGCTCACGCTTCCGGGGTTTTTTTAACCAATCGTTCGAATCACAACGTCAGCAACGCAGCGCTGCCTTGCGAGATGTCAACGTAGGAGAACTGAGAATGTGAAGCGGCAAAAAGAAAAGCGTCGTGCCGATGGACTAGATCGGCACGACGCAACCCACCACAAGATTTACCTCGGAAAGGATATCCTTATGGGTGAGATTTCATATCTCGAAGAATACCGTATGAAGCTTAACAGAAGCTTGATGGGCAGAATACATCCACCTACACAAAGTGGATTGCGTAAAACAAGATTGTCCTACATCAGAGCCACTACCGGCCACATTATCGAGCAACACATTCGCTCAGATGGCTCCACTGAATTGGTCGTCGTGCCATCCACTGAACCATTCGGACATCACAGTTTTCGCTGATTCCGAATTTTTTCCAATATGACTCGGCACAGCGTCGAGTCAATGGAGAAAGCGGCCCGCGCCGGATCTCCTGGCGCGGGCCTCCGATCTGCGGGCTTAATAGCGGCGTTTGGGAGGAATATCCTGACGAAATATCTGGGGAAAAGCGCAACGATCAGCATTCCCTTGTCGCCGAAGTTTCACAGAAGATCGACGGCTCCATGTAGACCGAGGCCTTGACGCCGTGTGGCGCACTTGCCGGACGGCGCGTGCGGGTCATCGCTGGCAGAAGATATGGCGAAGCCAATGTTCGGCTGACGACCCTACTTGGTCGCAGAGTGAAAGTCGGCAGGCTTCTTGGCGACCCATTTTACGAAGCGTGCGACCGTCTGGTTATCCGTGAGGGGCGTCCCGCTTTCTGCGTGGCGGACCAGTTCGCTCGCCGTGAAATTGGCGTCGATGGTCTCCCGGCAGATGGGATGGACAAGAACGGTGTCACGGCCACCCCGGCTTTTGGGGATCGGGTGGAAGCGGTCCACGGTCTCACCCAGCAATCGGCCGCATAGCCAGCACGGTTCCGGAGGCTCGGCATCGGTCGACTCGTTCTCAAGCCAACTCGCGTCCCGAATTTTTCGCGCCATCTCGCAGCTCCTATTGCGCAGAACACGGTGCGGCATTGGGCTGTGGCACTATCTGCATTCGCCGCAACTGATGGGCCGACTTCAGGCGGTCGGTCAAGTCTTGGCGCCATTTTGTCTGGAAGGAACGTCAGCTTCTTTGAATGATCTGCCGTAGTCGATGGCCGCACCAGCCGTTTCAAGGGGCCGCCAAATCGAACTCCGCCGACGCCCGCTTCCGCTCGCCCCAGATCAGAACGAGATTGCGCGTATAGACGAACAGGCCCGCCGCCTGTCCCAAGATGAACACCGGGTCGCGTCGCTGGATCGCATAGACCAGCAGCAATGCTCCGCCTGCCAGAGAGAATATCCAGAAAGCG
Source organism: Aurantimonas coralicida (assembly GCA_011050685.1). GTDB lineage: Bacteria > Pseudomonadota > Alphaproteobacteria > Rhizobiales > Rhizobiaceae > Aurantimonas > Aurantimonas coralicida_A. The sequence continues at coordinate 52,674 of DRFF01000164.1, read as the reverse complement.
ACAGGGATCACGCTTCGCCGGGCTCGCTCGGAGGCAAGCCACTGGACCACGAAGCGGCCGGTGAACATCAATTGGGCGACGAAGCCGAGCGCGACCCAGACGTCGAACTGGTCGACGAAAACATGGCGGAGATAGGTGACAAGGTCGCTCATAGAGGTTGATCCGGGATGATTTCGCTGACATCTGGCCGCACCAGCGCCCGCCTACGCAGCCACCAGACGCCGAAAAGATCGAGAATTCCGCGAAGACCGCGATCGAAAATTCCGTAATTGGAGCGACCGAAGCGGCGCTGGCGATCCTTGACGTCGATATGCACGACAGTCAGACCCTCCCGAAGCACGAGCGCCGGAAGATAGCGGTGCCAGCCGTCGAAATAGGGCAACCGGCGGAACAGTTCGGTGGGGATCGCCTTCAACCCGCAACCGGTGTCGCGGGTCGCGTCCTTCAGGATCGCGGTGCGAAGGCCATTAGCGAAGCGCGAGGAAAGCTGCTTGAGCTTGGTGTCGGTTCGGGCAGTGCGTTGGCCGGCGGCAAGGCCGACCGTTGGCCCAGTCGACTCCAGCGCGGCAACGAGCGCTGGAATGAAGGCGGGATCGTTCTGCCCGTCGCCATCGATGGTGACGACCAGATCACCGCTTGCGGCAAGAACGCCACTGCGAATGGCCCGGCTCTGTCCGGCTGGGCGATTGTGGCGGATGTGACGAAGCGGGACGCCGTCCGCCCGCAGAGTCGCCAGCGTTAATGCCGTCGCGTCGGTCGAGCCGTCGTCGACGACCACGATCTCAAGGGCGCGGGCGGCAAGGGCAGCCTCGACTTCGCGCAGCAATACGGCAAGATTTTCCGCCTCGTTGCGTGCTGGAACGACGATGCTCACAAGAGCGAAGGCCCTGCCGGTTCCGACCTTCCGAGCCACGTTCGACGCAGATTGGTTGGTCGCCATGGATGTCGAGGCATCGGGGTTTGAAACGTCCTGGGCGGCTTGCCCCGAGAGCGGAAATTCCGGGGTGCGTTGAAATCCATCCATGCTAGGCGTCGACCTCCCGCGCCAGCCGCAGTCGGGCGATCTGAACGGCCGCGACCGTCGCCACGACGCCGACCAAAGCGAAACCGATTAGCTGGATCAGCGGATAGGAGAGCGCATCCGGCGGCGGATCGAAGATGCCGGACAGGAGCTTCACCAGCATGTCGGCGGCCACCACGCCGATCAGCGAGCCGATGACCGCGCCCGGTACCAGGATCAGCAACGCCTCGCTCCACAGGAAGCCGCCGATTTCGATGCCGGAAGCCCCAAGAGCGGCGAGAATTTCGGCCGTGCGTTTGCGCTCGGCAAAGCCGAGGAACAGCATCAGGCCAGTCGCAGCGGCCAGCAGGACGACCGCGAAGGCGATTTCGACCGCGGTGAGCCGCCCGAGATCGACCGCGGTCAGGCTCGAGGCGATGATGTGAAAGGCGGATTCGAGGTCGGTGACCGTATAGCCCGACGTCGAGCCAAGGTCCTGGCGGATCGTCGCAGCCAAGGCTTTCGGGTCACCGAGCGAACGAACAAGCAAGAGCTCATGCGCCGACGAGCCTGTCTGCGTTGCGAGGTAGCTCGCATTGGCGACCAGGAAGGAATCCTTCGGCGCGGTCGGAAATTCCAGCCCCACTCCGACGAACTTGAACGGGATCGCCTCGTATTGGTGCGTTTTGGCATTTTGAAGCCGCAACTTGATCGGGTCGCCGATTGCCAGCTGGAAATCGTTGACGGTCTCTTGGGAGACCAGAACGCCGTCTGGATTCGTTTCCAGCGCTTTCAGCGTCGCCGCTGCATCCTTATTGGCGAAATAGGCGTCCTCGACTGCTGTTGCCTTGTCGATCCGTGTCGCATCGATGCCGTAGATATCCTGGAGGTCGTTGCCGACATAGGCGAAGCGATGCTGCATCGGGGCGACCGCCGCCACGCCCGGCATCGCTTGAATCGTCGGGACAACAGGACCAACCGGCGTCGCGGTGGAGCCGGTGACGGTCACGTCAGCGCCGTTGGTCAGCATCGCGTCGACGCGCGTCTGGCCGTTGTAGGTCAGGTTGAAGATGGACGCGGCGACAGCGAAGGAGAAGGCTAGAGACACCAGCGCGATGCCGCCGGCGATCCGCCGATGCTGCCGTGACAGGCCGGCTGCGACGCTCGGGGCTGTGGTCTTGGCCAGGCCAATCCGGGTCGCCGTCGCTTCCATGGTCCCGGCGGAACGGCCGATCCACCAGGAGGCCAGCCGGATCGTCAGCAGCACGCTGCCGACCCAGAACAGCAACGGCGACAGGAAGGCGGTGTAGTCGACGGCCGTCGCGGTCACGCCCTCGGGCGCCAGCACGACCTGATAGTTGGAACTGGCCGACTGCAGGAAGATCACCGCGGCCCCGGCCAGGAAGATGAGATCGAGCCAAAGCCGCTGCCACAGCGGGTCGCTATTACGGCTCATGGATGTCCGTCCGCGCAGCACCGTCTCCCCGCGCAACCGCCGAAGCGCCGGCAGGACGCCGCAGAGAAGCGCGACGGCGAATCCACCGATGCCTGACAGGGCGATCCACATAAGTGCCGACGACGACAGCGAGGCCGTCCCGAATTGCAGGGCGGACAGGATCAACGCCGCCAGTGAGCCAACGATAGCGGCCCCAGCCGCTCCGATGGCTTCTTCGGAGGCGATCAGGCGCAGTATCGTCGAGCGATCGAAGCCGCGTATCCGCAGCAGCGCTTCATTCCGGCTCTTGCGATCGCGGTCGGCCAGGAGCAGCGAAACGGTCAGCAAGATGGCGAGCACAGCCGCCGGCAGACCGAGAAACAGGAAGATAACCCGAGCGTAGATCGCGTCGCCGCGAACCGCATCGAGGCGGGCGCCGAGATTGTCACCGACGAGAGCCTGTCCGGCGACGGACGCCTCGAAGTTTCGAACCTGACGCGCCTCCTCGATGAAGGCCGTGTCGGGATAGCTCGCCAGCGCGGCGCGGGTAAACGCGGCGTGAAACTGGACCGTCCGGGACGTATCAGCGGCGAAGAGCGTCGACCATTGCGTCGCCGGCAGAAGGACGACGTTGTCCGGGGGCGCCGTCGGCCCGGCGCCGGCCGGCGCTCCGATCGACTGGAACAAGGCGTCGGCATTGGGAAGTTCGACGATACCGGCGACGGTGATCGTGCTTGGTGCGCCGTCACGCCGAAGGATCTGGATGCTGTCGCCGATTCCCGCGTGAAGATTCGCGGCGGTCTGCTGCGCCAGTACAGGGCCATCCAGGCTGCCGAGAAGAAGACGCATCTGTTCGGCGAAAGCTGACCGGTAACCAGCGTCGATGCCGAGAACCTTCGCGGCACCCGTCGTCTGAACCGTCCCGCCGGTGGTCGCCTGGAGCGCCGGCACGTCGGCATAGCCGACCTGGATGACGGAGCGGATGGAAGGCAGCGCCTCGAGCGCGGTCTTGACCGAAGCCGCGTCCGCGCCGGGTTTGGGCTGCACCTGCCAGTCGACCACGACTTGCGCGACGGCGCGCTCGGTCATCGTCGATGCGCTGATCACCGAGAACACGCCGATCAGCGCGATCAGCGCGACAGCGATCGCGACACCGGAATAGGCCAGCGCGATCTGGACGGCGCGACGCTTGAAAATGCCTTTGATCCAAAGACCGAACATGATGGAGATCCTTTCAGGCGGCCTCGGCCAGCCGACCGTGGTCCATGCGCAATTGTGTCGCCATGGTCGCCGCCAGCCGCTCGTCATGGGTGGTGAGCAGGAGCGCGGTCTCGTTCTCACCGAGGGCATCGAGGACCGCCTTCATCACCGCTCGTCCGGTCGGCTGGTCGAGCTGGCCGGTCGGCTCGTCGGCCAGGATGATCTCGGGATTGGTGACGAGGGCCCTGGCGAAGGCGACACGCTGCATCTGACCGCCGGAGAGCTCCTCCGGCAACTTGTCGGCCAGGTCCGCAAGCGACAGCAGCGCCAACGCATCGTCAGCGCTCATATGCGCTCGGCCCTGGGGCGAACGGGCTGCCAGTTGCAACGGCAATGCAACGTTTTCCCGCACCGTCAGCGACGGAATCAGGCTCGGTTCCTGGAACACGACCCCGATCCGACCGGGGCGGAGCTCCGTGGCGGTCTGGGTGCCGAACCACGACAAGAGGCCCGACGACGGCCGCACGATGCCGGCTAGCATCTTCAGGAGCGTGGACTTGCCACTTCCCGACGGCCCCGTGACGGCGATGCGGTCGCCCTGCCGTACTGCGATGTCCGCATTTTCCACCGCGTGAACCGAGAGAGCGCCCAGATCATAATTCCGGCCCAGACCCCGCGCTTCGATCAGCGCCTCGCGATCGTTGCGAAGCACGGGATGAACCGTGCGTTCAAACAGACGCTCGGCATTGTCGAGCGTTGTGACCAAGGGTGTTTCGACGAGACGGCCGTCCCGAAGATGCAGGGTCCGCGTCGCGATCGCCGCGAGGGCGCGGCTGTGGGTCGCGATCAATGCACCCTTCCCTCGCCGGCTCCTGTCAACCAGAATGGTGAGGATCATCCGCTCGGTCGTCTCGTCGACTTCGGCGGTCGGCTCGTCCGCGACGATCAGGGGCGCATCGAGTGCCAGGGCGACAGCCAAACCCGCCCGGGCGATTTCACCACCCGACAGCGTGGCTGGATAGGCGTTGGCGCGATCACTCAAGGCGACGGATTGAAGCATTTGCTCGATATCGACGGGATCGCCGCCGCTTCGATGGCACAACGCGAAGGCGATATTTTCGGCGACGGTCAGATGCGGGAACAGATTGTCGCGTTGCGCCAGAATGCCCAGCGTCGAAGCCCGGATTGCCGCCTTCTCGGCCTCCGGCCGCCGGGTCATGCGCCGACCGCCGATGTCCACCGTTCCGCCGTCAGGTTCGTCGAGGCCGCATAGACACGAAAGAAGCGTCGACTTGCCACTCCCCGAGGGGCCGGTCAGGGCGACGATCTCGCCGGCGTCCACATCGAGGCTCACGCCCTTCAGGGCGCGAATCTCCGTATCGCCGATATGATAGAAGCGGAACAGGTCCTGGGCATCCAGCAGTGTCACGACGACCATCGAAATGACTCGGCCATCATCTTCCACTGGTCGACATTGTCGGCGCCAGCGGGCGCGGACAATGTCAGGACAGCTTCCTTGCCGTCCTTGAAGTAATAGATGCGACGGTTCTCAAGGCGGATCTTGCGGTCGGTGACCGGGTTCACCGCGGAATTCGACAGATAATCGACGGCGACCGCCTCCCCCGCCGGCAACGGCATCGTGCGAATGTCCCTGACATCGACAGCGTGGCCGCCTGCGACGAGGTCGGCGGCCTCCTTCTGCTTGATACTGGCGGAGGTCGGCGTTTTTGGCGCCTTCGTCACGTCGATGGCGATGCGACCGTATTTATCGGCGAAACTGACGCCATCCGCCGCGTCGCTACGTGACCAGCCCTCCGGAACCTGTATCGAGAATCCGCTCGGGAACTTGTAGTTTATGAAGACCTGATCATCGGGGATGTCGCCGGGTGGATTGATCTCGGGCGCCACGGCCGTCTCGCGTTGGGTAGCGGGACTGGATTGGGCAAAGACCTTTGCCGGAGCGACGAGTGCGGTCGCGGCAATCATCGTCCATAGAGCGGTTCTGACAAGTCCGGAATTGCGGGTCATCGGATGGTCTCCTGTTGTTTCTGAAGGTGAAGGCGCGTCGCCAGCACCTCGATGCCGAGCGCGGCGTAAAGCGCCTCGGCGAGACGTCGGGTGAAGCTGGCGAAGTCGTTGCAAGGCTTGAGCTGAAAAGCCGCAGCCGCCGTCCCTCCGACGATGAGCCCGGCGACGATATCGCTGGGAAAATGCACGCCGAGCGCGACACGAGCGGCACCGACCGCCAGCGCGGCGACGGCGATCGCAATCCCGAGAGCTCGGCGACCGGCGAACAAGAGGGCGGCCGCAACCGCAATCATGATCGCTGCGTGGTCGCTGGGAAGCGAACTGTCCGCCACATGCGCGAGGAGATTGGGCGAAAGCCCGACCGCAAAGGGCCGGGGCACGTAGAACAGAAACGAAATGGTCCCGGCGATTGCCAATGCCACAGCCGCCGCCAGCGTCGCCGTAATCGCCGTCTGCCGGCCCTCTGGTCCGCCGCGCAGCCATAATCCGACGAGGAAAATGGGCAGGACGCCAATCCCCCAGTCGGCCGTTGCGACCGCCAGATCGGAGCGCCAGGGTGCGGTTGTCAGCGCGGATTGCGCCGCCACTACAATCGCGTCGTTGAGGGCACTGATCGTCACGGTCGTCATTCTCCTTTGCGAAAGAGAATGACGACCTCAGATGATCACGGCTTGGCTGGAACTATACGATTTCGTAATCCCGCAAAGAAAAGGCGATATGACAGTGCCACCCGTCCGACGAGAAAACGCGCCCGCCGGGGTGGCGGACGCGAAGGGAAAGCCAGAAACTCTTGTCAGACGCCGTCAGTCGAAGCGATAGGACATCTTGGCCCAGACCGTATGAAAATCCGTTCGGTCGTTTGTGTTCGCGGTAAAATCGACCAGTTGGGCACCGTTGGTCGCTTTTGCCGACCAGTCGTTCTTGCCGAGGTCTGTATAAAGATATTCGAGGCCGACCGACATATTCCGCGAGACGAGATAGTCGATACCGCCGCCGACCGCGTAGCCGGTATCGGTCTTGTCGGTTTTCTCGGAAAATTTGTAGCCGGTGAACGGCCCTGACGTCGTCGTGGGAAAGCTCGTGCTTCGGCTGCGTTTGGCATAGGCGAGACCGCCGGTGCCATAGACGAGGAACCGATCGTAGGCGTAGCCCAGACGACCCCGCACGGTGCCCATGTAGTCGATCTTGTCCTTGACCGGGAAGCTGACGCCGCCGACCGAGAAGCTTCGCTCGGACGAGCCGTTCATCTTGTTGATGTCCGCAACCGCGCCGATGACGACGTTGCCGATCTGATAGTCGTAGCCGATATGACCACCACCGACGAAGCTCGATTTGTTACTGGACGGCGTGGCGGCGAAGGCGCTGCCATAGCCAGGTCGAGGGTTATAGACGGTGTCGGCGCCGTCGAAGCCGAAGGCTCCACCGACCTGCCCGCCGATATAGAGGCCGGACCAGGTGTCGATCGGCGCCACGATCTCGATAGGAGCCGGCGCTGGCGGTTCGGGAACGATCAGATCCGCGGCTGCGGCCGGCGTGACAAAGGGCGCCGACAGGGCAGCAAGCAGGAACCATCTCATATTTTCTCTCCAGGAAAGTTGGCGCATTCGGCGTTGCATGCCGGGTCCTCCGAACGCTTTAAACAGAGGACCCGGCCGAGATGATCCCTCCGAACTCGCGGTGGACGCGGATTCCATCGCGCGATACCCGAGGTCCTGGACCGAAATGTTTTGCTATCCGGCCCCATCTCGGCGTTCGGTTTAGGCTCCATCGATGGGGGCGAGATTGCCGAAACTATACGGTTTGCAAAAAAATCGACCGCCGCGTCAGCGAGCGCGATCGGCAGCCGGGCCGGTGTTCAGCGCGGCCGGCGGCAGCCCGCTCTCGCTGGCGACCATGTGCCGATCGAGCGCGAACGGTGCGTCGAGGAGTTGACGACCGGGCAGGCCCTCGTCTTGTCTTAGTCCAATGGCGACGAGCATGCCGTCTGGGTGCTCGCCGAGCCAGCGCTCCGCCTGGGCGCTGTCGATTACGTCGAGGGGTCGCCGCAGACGTCCGAGAAACCCGAACTCGCCCTGATAATCGCCGATGAAGGCAACCGGACCCGCCCGCGCCGCGACCAGTCTCGCGAGCGGCGCAAGGTCGTAATTCAGGAAGACCGACAACGCGGCACCTGCTTGGCCAAGGATCGTCAGGCCGAGGACGATGCCGGCGCCGATCCCGATCAGCTTCACGCTGATACCGCGCATCACATAGGCGCTGACCAGTGCTGCGGCCGGCAACAACGGAACGAGATAATGCGGCTGCTTGCCGGCGATGAGGCTGAAGCTGGCGACCACCGGCACGAACCAGAGGATCAGGAAGCGCAGCGCGGGCGTGGATCTCCAGGCCTCCCGAAGCGCCGCCATCGGACGCTTCATCGCACCTTTGTGGACGGCCCAGACATAAGGCGAAAATATCCACGGCATCGCAAAGATTGGCAGCAACGGCAGATAAAACCAGAAAGGTCGCGCATGGCTCGACGACAACGAGCCGGAAATGCGACCCGCCGTTTGGTCCCAGATCAGCGATCGGGCGAATTCGCCATTGGTTTCGACCAGCGCGGGCACAACCCACGCGGCGACCGGTAGCAGAGAGACCAGAACGGCGAGACCAGCGCTTTGCCAAAAGGCCCTCGGCGCCAGCGCCTGACGCTCGGTCCGCCAGAGCGGATAGGCCGCAATCGGCCAGAACAGATGGAGATAGACCACCGGCCCCTTGGCCAGAACGCCCAGGCCGATGGCAACGCCTGCGATGGCGATCCAGCGCCATGACGGTGAGCGGGCATGGATCAGAAGCGCGATCAGTGCGCCGAGAATGCAGGCGGTCAGCAGGAGATCGAACAGGATCAACCCGGCATAGATGACGAAGACGACGTTGCCCAGCGTCAGCCAGCCCACACGCGCGACGAGGACGTCATCGCCGGGAAACAGCTCGGCGGCCAAGTGGCGCGTGAGGATCATGACCGTGGTGGATACGGCAAAGACCGTCGCGAGCGCCGCGACGCGCGACACGCCGAAGACCGCCCATGACAGATCGATCAGCCAGAACAGCAGCGGCGGCTTGTGGTGATAGGCGGCGAAATTGAAAGTGGGGACGATGAAGTCTCGATTGACCAGCATCTCCCAAGCCACGGTGAGATAGCGCGTTTCGTCTGGCGGCAGCACCGGTCGCAGGGCCGCGGAAACGACGATGAAAAGTCCCAGCGCGAAAATCGGCGGGACGAAGGTTTGAAGACGCCGAAGCATGGGGCCATCGCCATATGTGCGAACAAAATTCGCGAGACATTCAACTGTGTGCACTGCTGAACCGGGCTCGGCGCCCGATTTCGTCAAAGCCCGCTTCCGGGAAGGCGGCGGCGGGGGGCGCGAGCAGACGCAGTGCGTCCGGGGCGATCTCTGTCGCCCCGGACGGTGTGTCGGAGATCGTGAATTGTCGCCCTACTCGATCGATTCGACCGAGGCCGGCGCTTTCATTATCGGCACCATCCGTCGTAGCGCATCCGACCGGAACAGGAAGTGCTGGGCCAGCGCGCCGACGATATGCAGGCCGATCAGGACGAGCAGCGGCGTCCAGAGGAAGGTGTGATAGCCGGCGAGCGTGTCATTGCCGGTAAACCAGGCCGCAAGGCCAAGGATCGGCATGAGGATGAGCACTATGTAGAGCATCGCGTGCGTCACCTTCGCCAGCCATAGCGCCCAGTTCGGCTCAGCATCAGAATGCGCCGGACGCCCATGGATGAAGAAGCGGTCGAGCAAGCGGATAGCGGCGGCGACGAGGATCGCCGAGCCGAGGACGATGTGGGTCCAGCCGAGAATCGTCGTCCTGAATGAAACCGCCTTGCCTTCGAGCGTCCCGTCCCAAAGCGAGACCATGAACTCGCTTTCGAGATATTGGACGATGATCAGAACCACGATCAGCCAGTGCATGGCGATGTTGAGCAGGCTCCAGCCAGCGGGCGATGACTTAGCTTTCATAACCGATCACTTCCGATTTCCGGTGGGCGTTTTCCGGCGCGCGACACTGCCAACGCCGACGTGGAATCGTTCTAGATTCCCAGGTCTTCGGGCGCATTTCCGGAACTATACGGTTTTGCAACCTTGGAAGGTGTGACAGTTGCGCTCGCGATGGCGCCGGCGGTCCGATCACACGCATGGCGGAGCATTTGCAGCGAGCGAGACATCAATCCGCGGATCGCGCAACTGAGGTTGGGTGTCCCTATCCAGTCCGGATCTGGGGATTCTCGTCGCTGGCATCGACCAGTCTGAACCGGACAACAGACATTTCCCGTCTGTGATGGCGGGGTCTCACGACGTCCCGTGAAAGCTCTTCGAGATCGGGGCGCTGCTTGGCGGCCATGTCTTCCGACATGGTGATCTCGTTTTCGCCGGATAGAGCGCAGAGGCGCGCGGCCAGATTCACCGTCCGACCAAGGATCGTAAAGTCCGCCCGCTTGCCGGCGCCAAGGGCGGCGGCGATCACTTCGCCCCGATAAAGACCGACGCCGGGATGGCGGGCCAGCGAATGGCAGGCTTCGATGCTTTCCGCCGCCGCCGCCACGGCGCGGTCGTCAGCATCCTCACCCTGGAAGAACGCCATGATCCCATCGCCGATGATCTTGTCGATCTCGCCATCATGCCGTGACACTGCTCCGGCGACGGCCGTGACAAAGGCATCAATGAGATCCGCCACGTCGCTTGGCGGGGCGCCTTCCGCGAAACTGGAAAAGTCCCGAAGATCGAGAAACATGACCACTGCTTCGAAGCGGGTCGCTGACGTCTCGTCATTGATCGCGTTGCGGACCGCGGAGACGGAGAGAAAACGCTGCAGTCGAAGGTGAACGCCACGAACGTAGATCGCCTGGCGATCAAGCGTCCTCTGGGCTTTGGCAATCACCACGCCGGTCGAAAGCACCGAGACAAAGAGCAGGCTCGCAAACACCTTCGTCCAGAAACCCGTCAATCGGGATATCGCAGATTCAAGCACGCCGCTTCGTCGCGTCGCGGCCAACGATACGATTTTTCCCGAGCGCGGCAATGCCACGACCCCCAGGGAGGTCCAGTGTCCGGGCAGAACGATATCTTCCTTGAGGGTCGCCGCCCCGGTCGCCGTCAGGCCCTCGAAGGTCGCAGCGTCCAAAGATCCGCAGTCAGCGTTATTGGCGAGCTCGGCGATGCGTCCGCCGGACTGGTCGAGGACCAGGAGGCAGGTGAGCCCGGTCTCGGCCATCTCCTTTCGCAGTTCGGAAAGGACTGAAGCCGACGGCGGGGACGCTCCCTCGAAAAGACCGTCCGCCAGAAGCATGGTCTGGACGAGCCGGATTTCCTGCTCGGCAAAGAGCTTTTCCGCGCTGGCGGAGATGGCGTTGTTCAAGGTGAACACCAAGCCAACCGAACTGACGATGATCACCGGCAGGAGAAGGAGTAGGAATGTTCGCAGCAGTGGAAACGGTGTGCCGATTTCATGCGCATCGGCCCGCGGGGCGGTGTGCGGTAACTGTCTCCCCTTCTTAGAGGTCCACCCGATCACGGCCAGCGCCCATCAAGCACGGGTGCCTCGATCATCGCAGCGCCGTTCTTCGGCAGAAGGAGAATATCACTACTAGCGGTCGATGCGGCTCCCGGCGCGAGGGATTGGATCAGGCTGTCGAGGTCGTTCGAAAGCACCTGGCTATCTTCTGCGATCTCCAGGATCGCGTAACCGCCGGCGATAGGGTCGAGCATCTCGAGGGAAAGGCCGCCGACGAGAACCGGACGGCCGTCCTCACCGGGGCCGAGCTGGAAGCTCGACGGCCAGAAGGTGAGAATCAGGCGCTGATCGGATGCCGGCCCGGGCTTCGCATAGGCCGCGACGGGCCGGCGGCCGTCGTGCAACAACGGCGCCGCCGGCCGTTCGGCGAGGGACACGCGTGAGGGCAAGAGCGTTTCCAGGAGACCGCCGACCGCAAGGGGAGTCCAGCCGGACGGCTCAAGGCGAACGGTCAGCCCGGATAGTGAAAGATCGGTCTGAATCCTCAACACCTCGGCCTGATCGCCGGCGATCGTCAAACGACGTTCGGCAATTCGGCGCCACCCGTCGGCCAGCCATTCCTGCGGGCTGATCTGCTCCGCGATGGGCACAGGCGCGTAGTTCACGGTCCAGCGATCGTAGTCCTTCCACAGATGATAGCTGTAGGTCCCGAGGTAGACGGGCAGCAGAACCGCCAGCAGCGGCCCCAGCCGGATCGCCCGGTCCTGCCGCCGGGTGAGGAACGCGAAGATCGCCGTCACCAGCAGCCCGAACGACACGCCCGCGGCAACATCGCTCAGCCAATGAGCACCGAGATACAGCCGGGTGAACGCAATGATCAGCGCAGCGCCGATGGCCGCACCGATCGCCAGGGGACGCCATCGCGGTGCGAGGTGCGAAGCGACAATCACGGCCAGGACACCGAACACGGTCATCGAGAGCGTCGCGTGACCGCTGGGGAAGGAGAAGGATTCGGCGCCCGCATAGAGCATCGTCGGACGGGGCCGTTGGATGATCCCCTTGACGAGCGGGACGAACAGGCTCGACGTGGCGACCGCCATCGCTGCCGTTACCGCGACGCGGAAGTGCCGCCGGATGAGCAGCCAGGCGACGAGCGCCAGGCTCAGGCCGGTCAGCACGAAGCCGTCCGCCGCCATGGTGACCGCCGTGACGATGCGGGTGCCCGCGTCGCTGCGGAAGGACTGCAGGAAATTGTAGACGGCCTTGTCGATCAGCTTCAATTCCGGATCGAACAGGAGATTGCCGAGCAGCGTCAGGAAGCCGCCGGCGGCCAATGCTGCGACCATCAGGACGAGGGTCCATCCGACGATGTTGCGGTGGTTGGAGAGGATATGGGTTTCGTATCGCGCCAGCCGGCTAGCTGACGGGCCACGACGTTCGATCCGACCAAGGCGCCATCGATCGAAGACCGGGTAAGCGAAGCCATAGGCGATCTTGCCCAGGTAATAGAGGACGAGGAGCGTCGCCAGCAGAACGACGCCGAGGATCGCAAGGCGGGGATCGAAGCTATGAACCCGTGACAGGCCGCGGCCGATACCGGCGGCCGGAATGATGTGAGCGCCAGCCCAGGCGAACGCCGAGACCACGTTGATGACGCTGAACCAACCAAAGTTCATGCCCACCATACCGGCGATGCCCGGCACGATCGCTTTCACGCCGGGAACGAAGCGGCCGATGAAAATGCTCTTGCCGCCATGTCGCCCGAAGAATGCCTCGCCCTTGTCGATCAGCGCGCCATAGCGGCTGAACGGCCAGACGGAACGCAGCCGCCCCTTGAAGTGGTGGCCGACCCAGAAGGAGAGCGCATCGCCGACCACGGCGCCGGCGCTGGCTAGCAGCAGGATCGGCAGGAACGGAAGTTTGCCGGCTCCCACCAGCCCCCCGGCCGCCACGAGGACGACGGTGCTCGGAATGAACAGGCCGATCAGGAACAGGGCTTCGCCCAGACTGACGAAGAAGACGACCGCGAGCGCTGTCTGCGTGTGTTGGGAGATCAAATCGACGATGGTCTGCGTCATGTCTGCGTCACCGGTCGGCTTGGACGGACCCCGCGGGTCCGTGAAACAATTCGCCCACCGAGAAGACATGGCGACGACGGGTCTGGCCCTTCGAGCGACAGGGCACGGGGCACGATCCCGACGCCCACATTAGCGTTCTGCCGGCCGTGGCGCGATCCCGGCCTCGATAGCAACCCGTGTTCGTGATCAGATGTCCGAAACTATACGCTTCCGTATAGTTCACAATTTTGGATTGACCGACTCCCGCAAATGAAAGCCCCCCGAACGCGTCGGGGGGCCGCATGTGGTTGGCGAGGCGTAGACCGGCCTATTTGCCGCCCTCGCCTGCCTCGCCGTCCTCGGACTCCTCCCGGTCGGCTGCGCCGGATTGCTCGTCCTTCTCGTTTTCCATTTTGGGATTTTGGTCGACGGCGCCGCTCGTCATATCGACGAGAACCGTCTTTATCGTACCGTCGGCTTGGGCGAGCTCGATCTCCCAGCCGTTCTGGCCGGCCTCGTCAGTCAGTCCAGCGTCGACGGCATTGCCGCCAGCGGCCTTCTGGGCGGCGTTCACGGCCTGCGCAAGGTTTACCTTGGCGCTGGTGACCTTTGAGAGGTCCAGTTTGGTCTCAGCGCCATTGTCGTGCTTGGCCGCCATGGCCACACCGCCGGCACCCAAAAGCATGGCAGTGCCGAGGATCGCGGCGCTCGTGCGTTTCATCGTCTGCATCTTGATTTTCCCTTTGATCGAACCGGCGTGATTGCCCGGTCGATCTCAAGGTGGTGAGCGGACATGACCTCGAAAGCTCCGCGACTATACGGATCGGTATGCGAGTTGGGGCGGCTAAACGAATCAGGCCGGCACAATGCCGGTCTGATTCTTCCGATTTTGGAGCGACGACATCCGCGGCTCGCTGCAATCACCTAGCGCCTGCTCCTTCGGACAGCGCAGGCGGAGGCCGCCGTGAAGCGGGCCGGCTGGGCCGGCCCGCTTCTGTTGATGTCATGAGCAGACCGGGCTTGATGCGATCGCCTGTCGCTGGTCGGAAGCCCACTGTTCCCAACTCGAGGCATCTCCGGGCACCAGACCCGGATTGGCCTTATTCGCTGCCGCATAGTGCGCCTCGACATTCTCGCACTGACGCGGCGCCGACGCCGCCCCGTCGGTGCGATCGGCCAGGCTGAATCGCGCCGTCGAACGCTCGGCGACCTGTTGTTGGCCGACACGATGGTGGGCCGGGGTCAAGACGCTTTGGTCGTTTGCCATCGAAGGCGTAGCCATGGCGAGAGGTGCCGCAATGGCACCCGCTGCGATGAGAGATAGAGCTACGGATTTGAACGTGTTCATGATGACCTCCTGTGGGAGCGATAATCCGCTCTGAGGAAGAAGATAGGACTCGAATATTACGGTGGGCGGGCCGGACGGTTGTGGTTTTGTAATGACGCGATGCGGAAGATCAGCCGTCCTGACAAGCGTTCCTCGCCCGAATGTTTGCCAAGCACGACCAAGAGAACTGGCGTGGCACTGCGGAGCGTATCCTCAACAGCATTTCGCCCCCGATCCGCTCGGATCGGGGGCGATATTTGCCGTCTCCCGCAGAGACGATCCGCTATGCGGCGTCGCGATTTAGGCGTCTACTTCCACGACCTGCGACGTCTTGATCCGGTCGGCGCGCGTGATGGTGAGGTAGGTGACCAGCCCGGCGATCGTGACCAGGAACAGGGCGCTGGTTCCGGTGGTCCCGAGGCCGAGACCGCCGTTGCCCACCGGCTGTGACAGAAGATCGCCCATCGACGCCCCGAATGGCCGCGTCAGGATGTAGGCGACCCAGAAGGCGAGCACCGCACCCACGCCCAGACGGTAGCCGAGATAGACGAAGGCAATCAGAGCGCCGAAGATCACCGCGGACGTGCCGTAACCCAGGCCGACGCTTTCCGCGACGAGATCCCCCGCCGACGTCCCGAGAGCGAAGGTGAAGAGAATGGCCGCCCAGTAGAACAGCTCGCGCTTCGTCGTGAAGATCGAGTGGATGGAAAGCGTCTTCTCGCTCGCATACCAGGCGGCGAAAACGGCCGCCAGACCGCTTCCGAAGAGGATTGTCGTGGTCACGAGACTGATGCCGAGATCATCGACGAGATAATCCGAAACCAGGGTACCGACGATGCTCACCAGGACGACGACGAGCCAGTAGCTCGTGGGGACGTATTCCCGCAGCCTGAGCTGGTAGAAGAGGACGATCAACAGAAGCGCGCCCATGATCAAAGACGTCATGACAAGGCCGAGGCCGATATTGAAGATGAGGAAGTCGGCGGCGGTTTCGCCGACGGTCGTAGCCATGATCTTGATCACCCAGAATGCGAGCGTGACCGCCGGCACCTTGTTCAGCATTTCCCGCGTGAGGTTTCTTTGGGTTTCCAACGGTCTGTCTCCTTTAAGCATGCGGCGCCGAATGGCGCGTGGAGTCACGCGAGGCTTGCAGCGTCGCGCTATCGGATTGGGGAGAGCGCGCAGGCGATCCGGAATGCGGCAACCGCTAGTGTCTCGAAGGGCGGGACCGACATACTGGAAAGCGACACACGGCAGACGTTGCCGGCCCCTCTCGAGAGCCTTCCCGCCCGACACCGGTCTTAGAAGGTCACACTGGAGAGCGCTTTTCTCCGGCTATACCGTTTCGCAATCTTAGGCGGCGGGCGCGGCCGATTTCGGTGATTGCGGGAAACCAACCCGCATCAACAGGCCGGGCCGATTGTCCAGGGCCTCCACCGTCGCGCCGTGGAGCTCGGCGATTGCCGCGACCAAGGCCAAGCCGAGGCCGCTGCCCGGTGTCGTGCGGCTACGGTCGAGCCGATAGAGACGCCGGAAGATCTTGTCGCGTTCGGCTTCCGGAATGCCTGGCCCGTCATCGCCGATTTCCAAGACCGAACCGGCGGGTGTCTGTCGCAGGGCCAGTGTGATCCGTCCCGGCGAGGGTATGTGGTTGATAGCGTTATCGACGAGATTGGCGATCAGCTGAGTCAGAAGATCGGTATCGCCCTCAACGGAAACGCCCGGGGCTATGTCGGTTGACAGCCGATGCCCGGCATCGACAGCGACCTCCGTGTAGACGTCGGCGAGTTTCTCGCCGAGACCGGACAAATCCACCAAGCCGAATTTCGCCCGCCTCGCTCCGGCTTCGATCTGCGAAATCCGCAGCAACGCGTTGAAGGTATCGATGATCGCATCGGTCTCCTCGACCGCGCCGTCGATCGCCCGCTCGTACTCCGACGCGTCCCGGGGCTTCCGTCGCGCCGTTTCCAAACGCTGACGCAGTCTTGCCAGCGGCGTTCGCAGGTCGTGGGCGATATCAGTGGACACCTGCTTGAGGCTTTGCATCAGTACCTCGATCCGCGCCAGCATGCCGTTGATGTCGGTGGCCAAACGGTCGAGTTCGTCCCGCCTTGGCGAAACCGGCAAACGGAGGTCGAGACGGCCGGAGACGATCTGGCGCGTCGTCGCCGCGATCTCATCGACACGGCGCGACGGCCCGATGCTGACGATGTAGCCGCCGATCAGCGCCAGCAAAGTGGTGGCGAGGCACCCCCAAAGCAGCGCCGCGAGGATAATCTCCTGAGTCTCGTCGATCAGATGGGAATTGCGGCCGGCGAGCACCCTGTAGGGTCCGAGGACTTCCCCGGAGCTGAACAGCCGGACTTCGCCGTCGGCATTTTGGGCCGCGGCGAGCTTGAGATTGGCATTCGCCGTAACGTCGCCATCGGCGAGCTTGCGGTCCGCCCATCCACCGGTCCACAGACTTGCCGCGATATTGCCCGCGAGGACTTCGCCATCGGGACCGAGTAGCAAAAAGAAGCGGTCGTCGGCCGCGCTTTCCGATCGCTCGATGACCTCGGATCGCAGCCCGTCGGGGCCGTCCTGGACAAGCGCCCTGCGAAACGCCGCCATATCATCGTTGATCGAGGATCGCACGATCCCCTGCATCTCCGAGGTCGCTGCGACGTAGGTGGTTCCCATTATGACGAGCACGGATGCGACGAACAGAATCGCGTAGCCGATCGCCAGCCGGAACGACGTGGTGCGGAACTGCTCAGGAAGCGGCATTCAAGACGTAACCTGATCCGCGAATGGTTCGGATCATTTCAGTCGCGAACGGGCGGTCGACCTTGGCGCGAAGCCGGCTGACATGGGTTTCGACGACGTTGGTCTTGGGGTCGAAGTGGAAATCCCACACCCGTTCGAGCAGCATGGTGCGGGTGAGAACACGGCCGCGATTGCGCATCATGTATTCGAGTAGACGAAACTCGCGCGGTTGCAATTCGATCGCCGCCCCGGCCCGTTTGACCGTCCGGGCGATCAGGTTCATCTCCAATTCGCCGACCTTCAGCACAGCCTCTTCCTTACGGCTGGGTGCCCGTCGTCCCAGTGCATGGATACGCGCCATCAGCTCGGAAAAGGCGAAGGGTTTCAAAAGATAGTCGTCTCCGCCTGCTTCCAGACCCTCCACGCGATCGTCCACGCCGCTGACCGCGGTCAGGAATATGACCGGCGTGTCCTTGCCCGAGGAACGCAGCGCCCTGACGATCGACAGTCCATCCAGGCCCGGTAGCATGCGGTCGATGACCATCACATCGTATTCGCGCGTGCAGGCCAGTTCCAGTCCTGTCGGCCCGCTAGTGGCATGGTCGAGATCATGACCGTCCTCACCGAGTCCGCCGGCGACATAATCGGCCGTGGATTGGTCGTCTTCGATCAAAAGAATTTTCATGGCCGCGCCTTCTGACCCGCCTTTGCGGGCAGTTCGGAGGAGGACCATTTGGCTGCGAACAGCGCGAAGGCGTCGTCCATGGCGGCGGTCCGGCTTCCGAACCATGGGAAGTGACCGTATCGCCAGGAGAGCTGATCCGCAGCCTCCTCGGCCGTGTCGCCATCCACTGCATACTCGAAAATGGCCGATGCCAGACCACTGCGATCAGCGCCGCCCTGGCAATGGACGAGAATCGGCTTGGGCGCATCCTTCATGATCCGGGCGATCCTCGTCATTGTTGCCATGTCCGGAACGCTCCGCGCGGAGATCGGAACCGCATAATAGTCGATGCCGTATTCCGCGGCCACCAGCGTTTCCTCGCGCGACCATGCTTCCAGCGGATGGACACCCCGCAGGTTGAGAACCGACCGAATGCCCTTTTGCCGGATCAGGGCCTCGAGATCGTCGTCGTCGAGTTGGCCTGATCGATAAAGAATCTCAGGCTCGACGGTATGAACATTGCCGGTCGCCAGAAGATAGCCGGCATAGCCCGCCGGCGGACCAACGAGAATGGCCGCGGCGAGGGCTAAGACGCGAAAGAGAGTTCTGGAATTGCGCATGAGGAGTCCGGAGTTGCTCCGACTCCACTAGGCGACCCAAATCACTGGCAACTGTCCCAGGCTATACGAATTCGTATAGTCGGCAGAGGCAGTTGGGCGCGGTTGTTGGGCTTGCCTGCCTAGGCTCCGACCATGTCCAATCGCGCCCCCATGAGGAACCGCGGCGTCAACGCGTTCGGCTTATTCAATCCTCTCGGGGGAAACAAAGTAACGTCTGCGACGTTTCCTCTCATCGAAGCAATCAGGGAAACAATCCGGCACCCTGCCGGATCAAGGGAGATCGACATGGCGACCAACACCGGCGAAGGCTATCGCAAGGGCTCGGTTACCGGCCGCACGCAGATGGAGCGCAAGGACGGCACCCATCAAAAACGCGACGAGCGAACCGGCGAATTCATGGAGGTCAAGCAAGGCGACGGCAAATTCAAGGGCGTCGCCAAGGAGCCGGACGGCCGCGACACCGAGAACTCCTGACGCCGCCAGCACGGTTCGTCCCTGGGATTGCTCCAGGGATCAGGAACGGAGATGATTGCCAAAAGGCCGCCGCAAGCGTTGTCCTGGCAACGGGGCGCCATGACCGGCCCTGAGCCGGTCCGCCATTCCAAGCCCCCTCGCCGCCAAGCCCGCCGCCCTCACCACGGCGGGGCGGCCGCCTGCGGGCGCCTAGAGCGCCGTGCGTCCATTCGGACGCACAAAGGACGCTCTAACACTTTGATTAAGCATCGGAATTACCCAAGAATCGGATTCCACTTTTTGGTCCGATGCTCTAGAAGCGAGCGCGAATACCCGCCAGAACCCGGTGCGCGGCGACCTCTAGCTCGAACGGCGCCGTGCCGGTTACCGGAAAGGTCGGGAAGGTGAACTCGAACTCGGCGTCCTGGCCGTAAGTGAAGTCGTATTCGGCGATCAGGTCGAACCGCTCGGACAGCGTGATCGCCGCGCCGGCGCCGATCCGCCCGGCGAAAGCGGAGGCTTCCGGTTCCCCTGACCCCTTCCCCGCCGTATTGTTGACAATCGACAATACGGCTTGATAGCAAAGGTGAGTACGACGCCGGAGAGGCACCACGCCGGATGCGATCGAGCGCGCGGGCCATGCTGGCGACATCGGCGCCACGCCACGGCGCCGGCGCTTCCCACGAACGAAGGTTCTGCCATGGAACAGCGCACGCCCACCCACTTCACCCCGCAGAACGACCCGTCTATCGGCGAAGGGCTGACGGCCGAAGTCGCGGCTTTCGTTCTGGATACCGGCTTCGACGCCATTCCCTCGCAGGTCGTCGACCTTGCCAAAAAGTCGATCCTCGATGGGTTTGGCCTGGCGCTGTCGGGGTCGGTGGCGGCGTCCGGACGCTATGTGCAGCGGCATCTCAAGGATGTCGCCGGCGCTGGTTTGGCCATCGTGATCGGAACCGACATCAAGGTGCCCTCGCGCTTTGCCGCCTTCGCCAACGGGGTCGGCATTCACGCCGACGATTACGACGACACCCAGCTGGCCGTTGCACATGATCGCGTCTATGGCCTGCTCACCCATCCGACCGCGCCGTGCCTGCCGGCCGCCTTCGCCGAAACCGAGACCCGATCGCTGAGCGGGCGCGATCTGCTGGCGGCCTATCTCGTCGGGGTGGATGTCGAGTGCAAGATCGCCGAGGCGATCTCGCCGCGGCACTATCAGCAC
This sequence comes from Aurantimonas coralicida, assembly GCA_011050685.1. Classification (GTDB taxonomy): domain Bacteria; phylum Pseudomonadota; class Alphaproteobacteria; order Rhizobiales; family Rhizobiaceae; genus Aurantimonas; species Aurantimonas coralicida_A. The sequence goes on along the minus strand of DRFF01000164.1, from coordinate 32,415 downwards.
GGCTTCCATGCGACCGCCACCTGCGGAACCTTCGCCGCCGCCTCGGCCGCCGGCAAGCTCAGGGGCTTCGACCAGGAAACCTTGCAGCGGGCGCTGTCCATCGCCGGCAGCCAGAGCGCCGGGCTGCGCGAGAATTTCGGCACGATGACCAAGCCCTTCCACGCTGGGCGCTCGTCGGAGTCCGGCGTCGTCGCCTGCGATTTCGCCGAGATGGGATGGAGCGCGACCGACAAGATCCTCGAGGCCCCCCGCGGCTTCTTCCAGGCGCATGGCGGCGGCTACGATCTCAATGCCATTCGCGGCAAGCTCGGCGCGCCCTGGAGCTTCGCCGATCCGGGAATCTCGATCAAGCCGCACCCGTCGGGCTCCCTCACCCATCCCGGCATGACCGAGATGCTGGCGCTGATCGCCGCGCACGGCATCAAGGCCGAGGACGTCGAACGGGTCGATGTCGGCACCAACCACAATATGCAGAACGCCCTCATTCACCGGCGGCCCCAGAACGAACTCCAGGCGAAGTTCTCGATGGAATTCTGCATGGCGATCCTGCTTCTCGACGGGCGGGCAAACCTGCCCGAATTCACCGACGAGACGGTGTTGCGCGATGATGTGCGGGCGATGATCGAACGGGTTCATTTCGCCGTGCATCCGGACGCCGAAGCCGCCGGCTACGCCAAGATGACGACGCTCATCGACATCCACATGAAGGATGGGCGGACGATTTCCGGCCGGGCCGATTTCGGCAAGGGCTCGCCCGCCAATCCGATGAGCTACGAGGAGGTGGCCGACAAATTCCGTGGCTGCGCCGAATTCGCGGGATGGCCGAAGGAGAAGAGCGAGACGATCATCGACCTTGTCGCGACCCTCGATACGGCCGCCGGCGTCGAGGACCTCACGGCCGCTCTAAGCGCCTGACCGGTCGGAGCGCACGGGACCCGCGTCGAGCGCGGGCGCCGTTCGATATGCGTCGGCTATGCTGCCGTCAGCGGCCGGCGACCGGCCGCTGAACAATGATGTGAGCCTGTCTGTCCCGATGGGAGATCAGACCACGGTCACCTTGAGATCGCCGATCCCGTCGATGTGGCCTTCGAGCACGTCGCCGCGACTGACGGCACCGACGCCGGCCGGCGTGCCGGTCATGATGACGTCGCCGGGCGCCAGCCGGAACAGGCCGGAGAGGTAGGAGATCGACTCGGCCACCTTCCAGATCATCTGGTTGAGGTCGCCGCTCTGGCGCGTCTCGCCATTGACCTTCAGCCAGATCGCGCCCGCATCCGGATGGCCGATCTCGGAGGCCGGCGCCACCGGAGAGACCGGCGCGGAGTCCTCGAACGCCTTACCAACTTCCCATGGCCGGCCCAGCTTCTTGGCCACGCCCTGCAAGTCGCGTCGGGTCATGTCGAGACCGACCGCGTAGCCATACACGTGCGACAGCGCGTCCTCGACCGGGATCTCCTCGCCGCCCTTGCCGAGACAGACGACGAGTTCGATCTCGTGATGCACGTCGGAGCTCTTGCCGGGATAGGGGAAGGTATCGCCAGTGGTCAGGTTGTCCGGATTTTTCTGGAAGAAGAACGGCTCTTCCTTGTTGGGGTCATGCCCCATCTCGATCGCATGGTCGGCGTAGTTGCGGCCGACGCAATAGACCCGCCGGACAGGAAACGTATCGGCGGAGCCGCGGACCGGAAGCGCCGGGATCGCGGCGGGCGTGAAGACGTGGGGCATGGGCGATTTTCCTTGATTGAGGTGGATTGGGGTTAGCCGCGGCTGGCGGCATAGAAGTCGACGCGCCGCTCCAGCCAGGCGAGGCTTTCCGCGAGGATGAAGGCGAGCGCGAACAGGACCAGCAGCGCGGCCCAGAAATGCTCCATCAGGAAGCGCGAGCCGTAGAGCTTGAACAGCGCGCCGAAGCCGACGATCGAGACCAGGAGTTGACCGATGATGACGCCCTTGACGGCGCGGATCACGCCGAGACGGATGCCGGCGAGGATCTCCGGCAGCGCCGCCCAGATGTAGATGCGCCGGAACGCCTGCCAGCGGCTGGCGCCGAAGACATGCGCCATCTCGACGAGGGACGGCGAGATCGAGCGAACGCCGGCCCGCGAATCGAGGACGATGATCCAGATCGCGAACAGGACGACGGTGAGGATGATGGTCGTCTGGCCGAGGCCGAACAGCACCATGATGACCGGGACCAAGGCGGTCAGCGGAGCCGACAGGAAGAGGTTCACCCAGGGCAGGAAGATCCGGTCGGCGATCACCGACCGGCCCATCAGGATGCCGAGCGGCACTCCGACCACGATCGCGATCACATTGCCGACGACGAAGGCATAGGCGGTCACGCCGAGCGCCGACATGAAGCTGCGGGTGGGCACGATCTCCACAAGCGTGACGAGAACGGCCAACAGCGGCGGCAGCAGGATGGTGACCTCGAGCCGGCCGACGATTTCCCACAGGATCGCCCAGAGGATGAGCGAGCCGACCATGGGAATGCGATGTCCGAAGATAATCATGCCGCGCCTCAGTCGAGATAGGTCTTGAGCGACTGCCAGATGGCGTCGACCGTATCGAGATAGACCGGATGCCGGCGGATTGCGTCGGCATCGCCGTCGCGATTGATGTCCGGCTCGATGATCTCGGCGATCCGGCCCGGGCGCGGCGACAACAGCACGATGCGATCGGAGACGTAGACCGCCTCCTCGATCGAATGGGTGACAAAGATGAAGGTCTTCTTCTCGTTTGCGACGAGGGTCAGAAGGTCTTCCTGGAACTTGCGGCGGTTCTGTTCATCGACCGCCGAGAACGGCTCGTCCATCATCAGGACGTCGGCGTCGACCGACAGCGCCCGGGCGAGACCGACCCGCTGGCGCATGCCGCCGGACAGCTCGTGGGGGTAGCGCTCCTCGAAGCCGGCAAGGCCCACCTGGGTGATGTATTTGCGGGATTTTTCCTCTCGCTCGGCCTTCGGCGTGCCGCGCAGCTCCAGCCCGAATGCGACATTGCGCAACACCGTCGCCCAGGGCATCAGCGCGAAATCCTGGAACACAAAGGCACGCTCTGGGCCGGGACCGGCGACAGGCTTGCCATTGACGAGGACGTCGCCTGACGTGGCCGGCAGCAGCCCCGCGATGATCTTCAGCAATGTGGTCTTGCCGCAGCCGGACGGGCCGAGCAGCGAGGTCAACTGGCCGCGCGGAAAGTCGACGCTGACGTTTTCCAGCGCCTGAACGCCGCCAGGATAGAGTTTGCTGACATTGCGGACAGCGACGACGGAATCGGTGACCTCCGACGGAGCAGCAAAGGCAAGGGGAGCGATGGCGTTCACGAAATGGCTCGCTTCTCGGGTCTGAAGATCGTGACCTCGACGCGCTCGATCAGTTCGATGAACAGCACGGAAAACACGATGATGGACAGGATCGCGGCGTACATGCCGGGATAGTTCGCGATGGAGCGGTTGTAGGTGATCAGATCGCCGACCCCGGTTGGCGTGATCAGCAGTTCGGCGAGGATCGCGCCAATGAAGCCCGAGGCGGCACCGAGCCGAAGCCCGGCGAAGATCACCGGGCTCGCCGCCGGCAGGATGATCCGCGTGATCACCTTCCATCGCGGAGCGAGAAACGAGCGCCCCATCTCGACGAGCGATGCGGGGGTGTGGCGGACCGCGGCATAGGAGTTCAGCACGATCACCGGCATCGCCATGATGCAGACGACGATGGTCTTCGACGTCAATCCGATGCCGTAGGAAAACACGATCAGCGGGATGAGCGCGGCGAGCGGCGCCGCCTGCGCGACGATGAAGATCGGCGAGGCCACCCACTCGGCCTTGGAGTTGAGGCCCATGGCGACACCGATCGCAACGCCGAAGATGGCCGAAATGACAAGACCGAGGATCAGCGGCTGCAGGGTGATCGAGAAGGCCACGATCAGCGAACCGTCGGCCAGCATCTCCCACAGCGCGGCCATCGTTTCGGTGAAGGTCGGAAATGCCGGGCTGATCGGGACGAGCCCGGCCCATTGCCAGGCGACGCAGAACACGATCACCGAAAGAATCCGCAGGGTCAGCGGATGGGTCAGGAACGTGAATGCCGCATTGGGCTGCCGGTCACGGAGGGCGGACGGCTGCCCGCCCATTCCGTAGGGCAGGAACCGGGAGAGGCGGAGCCCGGCAGGCTCCGCCTCCATGTCGTGATGCTCAGCCACCGAGCTTCTGCTCCGCGCGCTGGAGCGGGCCAAGGTCCCAGAAATCCTCGACCTTCAGGCTGTCAGCCGGGCCGTCGAGCTGGCCCGCCTTGGTATAGAAGTCGAAATCGGCTTTGGCGGTGTCCATCCCGCCCTTGGGATCGAACAAGCCGTTTTCCACGCCCTCGGTATAGAACGGAGTGACCTCGTCCAGGATTTCCTGCGGCTGGTCGGAGAGCAGGTCGCGCTTGGCCCGCTCGGTTTCGATGATCGAGGGATCCTTGTTCATCTCCTTCCAAAGGCCCAGCAACTCCTCGACCAGGAGGTCAGCCTGTTCCGGATTGGCGGTGAGCCATTCCTGCGAGGCGAAGATCAGTTCGTCACTCGGCTTGGCGTCGAGGCCCGGCAGTACCTGGAACTTGTCGCCGGCCTTCGCCATCAGGATGTTCTTGTTGGCGAGATCGACGATGGTGGCGTTGATCGTGCCGTTCATCATCGCGATGATGCGGTTTTCCGACCCAGGCACGTAATTGCGCTGGCCGAATTCGATCCCTTCGCGCTCGGCGATGATGTTGCCGATCGCCTCGGTGCCGGTGCCGCGCGCATGAAAGGTGAAGGGCTGGCCGTCGAGATCCTTCCAGCTCTTGTATTCATTCGACGCGACCGGGAAGAATACCAGCCGCGACATCTGGAAGACGGCGCGCAGCGGCACCTTGGCCTTCTGGATGATCGTGTAGGGCGTGCCGACGCCGATATCGGCCTGACCGCTGACCAGTGCCTGGATCGCCAACTCCTCCTCGGCGAAGGACGTCAGCTCGTAGTCGAGGCCCTTTTCCTTGGCCCGGTCGAGCGCAACGAGAAATGCCAGCGTTTCCACCGACACCACATCGCCGAGCGCGACGCGGACCTTTTCCTGGGCGCTGACCGCCGGAATGCCGAAACCGATCGTCGCGGCGACGACGCCTGCGGCGAGCGTGCCTGTCATCTTGGTCCAAATTCGCATTGTATCCTCCCAATTGGCTTGTTTTGGTTGCTGCCGATAATGTGCCGCACCGGCCACTGATGGGCCAATCTCTTGCCAATACCCGATTGGTTAAGGCATAAGGACCGAATGATCAAGTTGAACCATGCTGACCAAATGCGCAATCTGACGAAAGCCGAGATCGTCGGCCCGGGCGACGTCGACCAGGACCGGATCGACCGCAATGGCGGCGAGAGCGCGCTGGTGCAGCTTCGCGCCTATCTCGCGCAGAAGGAGTTCGCGCTGAATACCCGGCTGCCGCCGGAGCGCGAACTGGCGGAAATGATCGGCGTGTCACGCGGCGACCTCCGCAAGGCGCTTGCGGTGCTGGAGGAACACGGCGAGCTCTGGCGCCATGTCGGCAAGGGCACCTTCGTCGGTGCGCGCCCGGTCGCCGAGCTGGCCTCCGTCGCGATGATCGCCGATCAGACCAGCCCCGCCGAAGTGATGCGGGCGCGCCTGGTGATCGAACCGGAACTGGCGCGCGAGGCAGCGTTGCACGCCACCATCGACGACATCCGGGCGCTGCGGCTCTGCGTTTCCAGCGCCCGCCAGGCAGAGACCTGGCGGCAATATGAAAACTGGGACAACCGGCTTCACCGCACCATCGCGGAGGCCGGCAAGAATGCCCTCCTTCTTGCGATTTTCGACACGATCAACGCCGTCCGGCGCACCGTCGTCTGGGGCCGGTTGCGAACCGAGCTGCCACAGCCGCCAGTCGATCACCACAGCTTCGAAGAACATGATCTGATCGTCGATGCGATCGAGGAGCGCAATCTCGGCGCCGCGGCCACGCGAATGCGTTTGCACCTCCAGCAGGTCCAGACCCATCTGATCGCCCGCCACCAGTCGGCGGCGGAATAGTTGCGAGAAGCGGCGAACTCCGAGGCGGATTTGTTCTGCACTGCGAAAACCAATCCTGCATTGGTTATGCCACTCCGGAGAGTTGTTTCGCGAGCAGCCGCCGAACAGCACATCGGACATGCTCCGATGACGGCGCTACCCTCCCCCGCCGATGCTTCTGAGGACGGTCGACGACACCGGGGAACGCGGACCGTGCAGGAAAACCCAGGCCGGTGGCTCGCGAAACGGCAGGGCCGCGGCATGCCGTTCGGCCAGCCGGGCATAGGCAAAGGCCTGCGCCATGGGAGCCGACAAAACCGATAGTGTCGATCCGGGCCGGTCGACCACCGCGATCGGGAACGTCGCGACGATCCGCCGCCAATCCTGCCAGCGATGGAAGGAGGCGAGGCTGTCGGCGCCCATGATCCAGACGAAGCGAACGCCGGGGCGTTTCTGACGCAAGAGCGCCAGCGTGTCGGCGGTGTAGCGAATGCGATGCGCCGCCTCGAAGGCGGTGACATCGTTGCGCGGCCCGCTGGCGAGCGCCTTGACGGCCGCCAGCCTTTCGCGGAGCGGGCGTAGATGGCCATTGTCCTTGAGCGGATTGCCGGGTGTAACCATCCACCAGATGCGATCAAGGCGCAGTCGCCGCCGGGCGATCTCGGCGACCAGACGATGGCCCTGATGAGGCGGATTGAACGAGCCGCCGAACAACCCGACGACCATGCATGGCTCTGTGTGGGGCATGGCGAGCGCCGCCGGATCGATACCGTCGGGCCAGCCGGCGCTCATGTCGGGCTGCGTCACGGGCGGGTCTGGCCGGTCCCGCGGACGCGGTAGTTGAAGCTCGTCAGCTGCTCGACGCCGACCGGCCCGCGCGCATGCATCTTGCCGGTGGCGATGCCGATTTCCGTGCCCATGCCGAATTCGCCGCCATCGGCGAACTGGGTCGAGGCGTTGTGCAGGAGGATCGCGGAATCGATGCCGGCGAAAAACTTCGCCGCCACAGCCTCGTCGGCGGTGACGATCGCCTCGGTGTGGTGGGACGAATGCCGCTCGATGTGGGCGATCGCCCCGTCGACGCCGTCGACCAGTGCGACCGAGATGATTGCATCCAGATATTCGGTGTCGAAATCTTCCTCGCTCGCGGGCTCGGCGGTCGGAAAGCGCTGACGCACCTCGTCGGTCGCCCGGATTTCGCAGCCCGCGGTCCGCAGCGCCTCGAGAATCGGCAGGAGCTGGGTGCTCGCCGCCGCGCGGTCGACCAGCAGCGTTTCGGCCGACCCGCAGATGCCGGTGCGCCGCATCTTCGAATTGACGACGACATTGACGGCCATGTCGAGATCGGCGGCTGCGTCGACATAGACGTGACAGATGCCTTCCAAATGGGCGAAGACCGGCACCCGCGCCTCGTCCTGGACGCGGGCGACGAGCGAACGCCCACCACGCGGTACGATGACGTCAATGGCGCCGTCGAGGCCCTTCAGCATCGCGCCGACGGCGGCCCGGTCGGTCGAGGGCACGATCTGGATCGCGTCCTCCGGCAGACCGGCCTGGGTGAGGCCGGCGGCCAGCGCCGCATGGATCGCGGCCGAGGACCGGGCCGAGTCCGAACCGCCGCGCAGGATGACCGCATTGCCGGATTTCAGACACAGGACTCCCGCGTCGGCGGTGACGTTCGGCCGGCTCTCATAGATGACGCCGACGACGCCGAGCGGCGTCCGCACCCGCTCGATTTGGAGACCGTTGGGTCGCTCCCACGCAGCGATAGTCGCACCGACGGGGTCCGGCAGCGCGGCGACGGCGCGGATACCGTCGGCGATCGCGCCGACGCGCGCCTCATCGAGAGCCAGCCGGTCGATGAAGGACGCGGCCATGCCGCTTTCCTTCGCCCCCTCGATATCGGCACGGTTTTCAGCAAGGATCGTCTCCCGCGACTGCAGGATCGCATCCGCCATCGCCTCCAGAGCTGCATTCTTCGCCTCGGTCGGTGCCAGAGCAAGGCTCCGCGCGGCACGACGCGCGCGCTGGCCAATCGTGGCCATCAGCGCCTCAATCGAGCCCGCCTCCGTTGCACTCCTGTCGAGCATGTCCACCTCTCCGCTTTCCGTCCTGCTTACGCGATGCCCAGGGATTCATCGGCCGGATCCACCGCCGCTTCCATCACCAGATCGTCGCGATGGACCATCGCCGTGCGTCCCTCGTAGCCGAGCGCCGCCGCCACCTCCGCCGACCGCAACCCGGCGATCCGCCGCGCGTCCACGGCATCGTAGGCGACAAGGCCGCGCGCGATCCTGCGACCCGCTTGATCCAGCACGGCGATCGTATCACCGCGCCGGAACTCGCCATCGACGGAAACGATTCCGGCCGGCAACAGGCTCTTGCCGGCGCACAGCGCCTTGACCGCGCCCGCGTCCACGACGAGCCCGCCGGCGGAGCCGAGATGCCCGGCGATCCAGCGCTTGCGCGCCGTCACCGGATTGCCGGCGGCGCGAAACAGCGTCGCGCGTTCGCCGCGCTCGATGGCGCTCAGCGGAAACAGCCGGTCGCCCGCCGTAATGATCATCGCAGCGCCCGACCCGGTCGCGATCTTGCCTGCATCGATCTTGGTCTTCATGCCGCCGCGTGACAGCTCCGACCCGGCCGCGCCCGCCATGGCCTCGATGTCCGGCGTAATCCGCTCGACCAGCGGGATATGCCGCGCCGCCGGATCGAGGGCGGGCGGCGCCGTGTAAAGACCATCGACGTCGGAGAGGAGAATCAGCAGATCGGCGCCCATCATCGTCGCGACGCGGGCCGCCAGACGGTCATTGTCGCCATAGCGGATTTCGGATGTGGCGACGGTGTCGTTCTCGTTGATGACCGGCAGCGCGCCGAAGCCGAGCAAGGTCGAGATCGTCGCGCGGGCGTTGAGATAGCGCCGGCGCTCCTCGGTGTCGCCGAGGGTCAGCAGGATCTGCCCGGTCTCGATGCCGTGGCGACCGAGAATCTCCGAATAAGTCCGCGACAGGGCGATCTGCCCGACGGCCGCCGCCGCCTGGCTTTCCTCCAGCCGAAGCGGTCCGGCGGGCATCTTCAGGAGCTTGCGGCCGAGCGCGATGGCGCCGGAGGAGACGACGAGGATCTGACGCCCCTCGCCGCTCAGTCGAGCGATATCCTCGCCGAGCGATTCCAGCCAAGTCCGCTTCAGCCCGCTTTGAGGATCAACCAGAAGCGAGGAGCCGATCTTGACGACGATGCGAGTGTAGCCATCGAGCAGGTCCGTCATCACTCCTCCCTGGCGGCCTGTGCCTCGGCGAAACGATCCGGCTCGTCCCCTTCGGTAGCGGCGGCGAGGCTGGCGATGCGGCTCTTCATCTGGCGAAGCGCCTCGGTCATGCCCTCGCGGCTGACCGCCGACAGCGCCAGCGGAGGTGATCTGGTCACCGCCGCCAGTTCGGCGAGCTTTTCCGCCCGCGCCTCCTCGGTCAGGGTGTCGACCTTGGACAGCGCCACGATCTCGGGCTTATCCGCCAAGCCATGCTCATAGGCCTCCAGCTCGTGCCGGACGGTCGTATAGGCGCCCGCGACGTCTTCCTCGGTGGCGGAGACCAGATGCAACAGGACGCTGGTACGTTCGATGTGACCAAGGAAGCGATCGCCGATGCCGACGCCGTCATGAGCGCCCTCGATCAGGCCGGGAATGTCGGCGATGACGAACTCGGCGTCGTCGATCTTGGCGACGCCGAGGCCGGGATGCAGCGTCGTGAACGGATAGTCGGCAATCTTAGGCCGGGCACGCGTCACCGAAGCCAGGAAGGTGGACTTGCCGGCGTTGGGAAGCCCGACCAGGCCCGCGTCGGCGATCAGCTTCAGCCGCAGCCAGATCGTCAGCTCCTCGCCTTCGAGACCCGGGTTGGCGCGGCGCGGCGCCTGGTTCACCGAGGTCTTGAAATACGCGTTGCCAAAGCCGCCATTGCCGCCGGCAGCCAGACAATGGCGCTCGCCGACATAAGTCAGATCGCAAAGCAGGGTCTCGTTATCCTCGGCAAAGACCTGGGTTCCGGCAGGCACTTTCAGCGTCACGTCGGGGCTTTTGGCGCCGGTGCGGTTGCGGCCCATGCCATGCCCGCCGGTCTTGGCCTTGAAATGCTGCTGATAGCGATAGTCGATCAGGGTGTTCAGGCCGGCCACCGCCTCGATGACGATATCGCCGCCCCTGCCGCCGTCGCCGCCGTCCGGGCCGCCGAATTCGATGAATTTCTCGCGGCGGAACGAGACCGAGCCGGCACCGCCATCACCGGAGCGGATGTAGACCTTGGCCTGGTCGAGAAACTTCATGGTGTGCGTTCTTTCGTCTTCTTTTGGCGGCGGCTAATAGTCCGATTTCGACATTTGCATCCCGCTTGGAACACCCTGGCAACCAAATGCCGAAATCGAGGGACCATTAGCAACTCTATGAGGCTAGTGGATTTTTCAAATTTGCCATTTGATCTCGAGTCCGCCGCACATGGGTATCAAATGTCAAATTCAATCCACTAGTCCAGCTCGCCTGTCATAGCGGCCCGGGCCGCCGATGGAAACGACCCCGTGTCATCGGTTCAATATGGCGCGAGCGCAGCCCGGCTCTTGGCGAAGGTCACATCCGAGGTGGCGAGCGGAATCCCGAATTTCGAGACAATGACGTGGTTGGCAACCGTACCGTCGGGACAGCCGGTCATCTCGTGGCGAAAATGCAGAAGCGTGCCCCCGCCGCCGGGCGCATAGCCGTCATAGTCGAGAACGGCGCCATTTTGCGTCTGAACGCCGACCACCGGCATCGGCGGCGCGAGGTCTCCTGTCTTCAGCTCCGTGGCGACGGTTCCGCCATAAAGACCCGGCGCGGTGCGCACCAAATCCCAGCGCTGCAGCCGCTTGCCATCGGCAAAGGCAAAGCCCTCGTCGAGCCGGAACCGATCGCCCGTCTGCTTGCCGTCGAATTCGGCGGTGAAAGCCTCGGTAAAAACCAAGGCCGTCGTCACCGTGCCCTTCGAGACCGACTTGCCCGCGAAGAAATCCGGCAGCGACAGGCCGTTTGGATCGGGTTGTGGAAGACGGGGCGGCGCGGCGAACCAAGCCAGGCCCGCGAGCAAAATAACAGCGCCACCCGCGACGGCCGTCGGCCAAAGCCAACTCCGACGCCCGTCGAGCTTTCCCATCATTGCCGTCCCCATGCCTTGAGCGACGTCCAGCAGCTGCGATCCATCACGAAATGTTCGCTGGCGACCCGGCCCGAGGACACCGATTCGATCATACCGCTACCGCAAAAGTGGAAGCCGCATTTCTGGATCACCCGTCGCGAAGACTCGTTGACGACACGGCAGCTGACGTCGATGGCGTCGAGCTGTAGCCGCGCAAAGCCGTAGTCGATAACCGCCTGAGCGCCTTCAGTCGCGATGCCGCGTCCCCAATAGGCCCGGCCGACCCAATAGCCGAGTTCCGCCCGCCCTTTCCTGCCGGAGGGTTTCAATCCGCAACAACCGACGAACCGATCCTCCTCCTTCAGGCACAGGGCGAAGACGACCTCCGAGCCATGATCGGCGATAAAGGCGCGCGCGTCTGAAAGACGGTACGGGTGCGGAATGCGCGCGAGCATCGCCGCGAGGTGGCGGTCATTGGCGAGATTGACCAAGGGCTGTGCGTCTTTCATCGCCAAGGGCCGCAGCCGGAGCCGTCCTGATTCGATCGTGGCGCCGTCCCGTTCGGCGGTAAAATCCTCGGTCATCGCATCGTCCTTCCTCAGACGCGAAAAGGGGAGATGGCGGTCCATCTCCCCTTTTCGCTCTGAAATCCGATGCGTTTCGGAAGGATCAGAGGGCCGGTTCGTTGGAACGCCGGCGCTCTGAAGCTCCGGTCACTCGGCGGCTTCTGCTTTCGGCAGTACGGCTACGTAGGTTCGTCCGTTCGCCTTGTGCTGGAACGCGACGTTGCCCTCGGCCTTGGCGAAGAGCGTGTGATCCTTGCCGATGCCGACATTCGTGCCCGGATGCCAGCGCGTGCCGCGCTGCCGGATGAGAATGTTGCCCGGAATCACAGCTTCGCCGCCGAACTTCTTCACGCCAAGGCGTTTGGATTCGGAATCGCGACCATTGCGGGAAGAACCGCCTGCTTTCTTATGTGCCATCGTCTGTCTCCTTGCCTGTCAGGCTACCGGATCGGGTTCGCGGGGGGAAATCCGCCCCGGACCTATTTCTTCGCCAGCTCTTTAGCCTGCTCGCGCCAATCTTCGATCTGGGCGGCGCTGAACGGCATATGTTCGTCGATCCGCGCCACGTCCTTGTCACTCAGCTTGGCGATCTGGGCAAAGGTGGTGATGCCCTGCTCGTTAAGCTGCTTCTCGGCGACCGGGCCGATGCCCTTGATCGTGGTCAGCTTGTCGGCATCGCCCTTCGGCGCAGTGAACAGGCTCGCCGGCGCGGATGCTGCCGCCTGCTTCGGCTCTACCGCCTTCTCGGCGGGCTTGGCCGGCTTCGCGGCTTTCTCGGCCGCCTTGGCCGGTTGGGCCTTCTCGTCCTCGACCGGCTTCACAGCCTTGGCGGGCTTGCTCCGGGCCGCCGAGGTCATCGACGGTGCCTTGCCGTCAGTGAGGATTTCGGCGACGCGGATCAGCGTCAGATCCTGGCGATGGCCGCGCGAACGCTTGGAGTTCTGCCGCCGGCGCTTCTTGAAGGAAATGACCTTCTTGCCGCGCGTCTGGCCGATAATCTCGGCGGTGACGGAGGCGCCCGCGACGAACGGCGCGCCGATGGTCGAGCCGACCATCAGCACTTCCTTGAACGTCAGGAGATCGCCGGCCTCGCCAGGCAGACGCTCGATGGTGAACTGGTCTTCGGGGACAACGCGGTACTGCTTGCCACCGGTCTTAATGACTGCGAACATTTTATCTCCGTTCGTTCGATCGGCTCTCGCGCCATAAAAGGCACGGGCCATCTTCTTGTCAGTCGGTTGCGAATAGGGCGAAAACAAACGGGCGCGGTCAAGCCACGCCCCAATTTGATATCCGTCAGTAGCGGGCCGGGTCCTCAAGGTCAAGTCAACTTTGAAGCCGCAATACCGATCGGTTGCTTGCCTACCACGCGCCGGATATGGGGGCGACGGTGGCGGTCATGAACCTGCCACCGTGGCACATGCGGCATTGTCGCAATCTGTCGTGCCGCGTGGAAAGCATGAGGACAGGACCCGATCATGGCGATACTCGTCACCGGCGGCGCCGGCTATATCGGCAGCCACATGGCCTGGGAGCTCCTGGATCGCGGCGAGACGGTCGTCGTCCTCGACCGGTTGTCCACCGGCTTCGACTGGGCGGTGCCGCCCGAGGCGACACTGGTGGTCGGCGATGTCGGCGATGCCGATCTTCTCGATTGCACCATCACGAGCCATGATGTCGATGCTGTCATCCATTTTGCCGGCTCGATCATCGTGCCGGAATCCGTTGCCGATCCGCTCGGCTATTACGAAAACAACACGGTCAAGTCGCGCGCCCTGATTGCGGCAGCGATCCGGAACAACGTCAAGAATTTCATTTTTTCCTCGACCGCCGCGGTCTACGGCTCTCCCGCCACGATCCCGGTCACCGAAGCGGCTGCGACGCTGCCGGAATCGCCCTACGGCTCGTCCAAGCTGATGACCGAGATGATGCTCCGGGACACGGCGTTTGCCCATGATTTCCGCTACACTGCGCTGCGTTACTTCAATGTCGCGGGCGCCGACCCGCTCGGGCGCACCGGCGAATCGACCAGGGGCGCGACGCATCTGATCAAGGTCGCGTCCGAAACAGCGCTGGGAAAACGCGAATTCCTCGAGCTCTACGGCACCGATTATCCAACCGCCGACGGTACCTGCGTGCGCGACTACATCCATGTTACCGACCTCGTCAAAGCCCACTACCTCGCGCTCGAACGGCTGCGCGGCGGCGGATCCAGCATGGTCGCCAATTGCGGCTATGGGCGGGGCTATTCGGTTCTGGAGGTACTGAACGCGGTCCAGGATGTCGTCGGCAAGGACTTCGATATCCGCATAAAGGGCCGCAGGCCCGGCGACCCTGCCGCGATCGTCGCCGACCCGTCCCTGGCCCGCCGGGAACTCGGCTGGGTGGCCGAGCATGACGATCTGCCGCAGATCGTCGGTCATGCGCTCGACTGGGAACGCGCTCTCGCCCGCCGCAATCATCGCTGATCGCGACCGGTCGAGTCAGCGAGCCAGCCGGATCACCGGTCAGCCGTTGGCGCCCGGATTGCAATCGGGTCCGGCGCCAAGCCGCTTGCCGGGATTGATCGCTTCCAGCCAGCGCAGATAGGCCGCGTGGTCGTGGCGGCCCATCTCCATCACCTTGGCCAGCGCATGGAAGGCGTCGCGCGCCTTTTCGGTCAGCGGCAGGGTCAACCCCGCCTCCCGCGCCACTTCGAGCGCGTTCTCCAGATCCTTCAACTGCAGTTCGAGCGGGCCGCCTGGAACCCAGTTGCGCTCGGTCATCCGCTCGCCGTGGAGGTCGAGGATGCGCGAGGTGGCAAAGCCGCCCATCAGCGCGTCGCGCAGTGCGGCGGGATCGCAGCCGCCTTCCTGGGCAAGCAGCATCGCCTCGGCGACGGCACCGATGGTGACGGCGACGATGGCCTGATTGGCGAGCTTGGCGACCTGGCCGGCGCCGTGGACGCCGACATGAGTCGGCCGTCCCATCGCCTTCAAAACCGGTTCCGCCTCGGCGAAGTCCTCCGCGCGGCCGCCGGCCATGATCGCGAGCGTCGCCTCGATCGCGCCCTTCTCGCCACCCGAGACCGGCGCGTCGATATGGCGCCGTCCGGCCTTCTCGATGGCGGCAGCGTGGTCGCGCGCGACGCTCGGCTGGATCGAGGACATGTCGACGAACAGCGCGTTTGCCGGCGCGGCGGCGACGACGCCGCTTTCGCCGAAATAGATCTCCGTCACGATCGGCGAATTGTCGACCATGGTGATGACGGCGTCGGCCTCGGCCACGGCCTCACGCGGATCGGCGGCGACGGTCGCGACATCGGCGAGCGCCTCGGCTTTCGCGCGCGTCCGATTCCAGACGGTGACGCGGAAGCCGGCCCTAGCGATGTTCCGCGCCATCGGCGCACCCATGATGCCGGTGCCGATCAGGGTGATATTGTCGAGGCTCATGGGCGGCTCCTTTAAGAAGATGAAACGCGGCGCCAGGCGCTCGGTCGGCCGCGAAGAGAAAACAGAAGCTAAAGGCCCTTGGCCTCGCCTGCCGAAAGGTTGCCGGACTGGCTGCGCAGGAGATCGAGCGCCTGCCGATCGGCGCGATCGCGATGCTCCTGGTGCAGGCGCCTGGTTTCGGCCTCGTCGCCGCTCAGAATCGCGGCGATGATCGCCCGGTGCTCGTCATCCGATTGCGTCGGGCGCGGGCGGAGCGGCATGATCGCCATCCGGGCGCGATATTGCTGATCCCAATATTGCCGAAGCGTCGCCTGCAGTCTGGCATTGCCGCAGAACGAGACGATCTCGGCATGAAAGATGTCGTCCAGCCGCGACCATTGCTCGATGTCGTCGCGCTGCGTCGCGCGCTCTAACTGCCCCATGAGCGCGCGTAGCCGATCGGCTTCGGACTTTGACAGTCCGCGGCGGGCGGCCAATTGCGCAGCCTTGACCTCGAGGGTGGAAAAGACCTCGTAGATATCGGCCAGATCGTCGAGCGACTGGGCCTTCACGGTAATGCCATGGCGCGGCCGCACCGCGACGAGGCCCTCCTCCTCCAGCCGGATCAGCGCCTCGCGGATCGGCGTGCGACTGAGCGACAGAAGATTGGCCACCTCGGTCTCCAGCAGCGTAGTGCCGGGTGGCAGGCGGCCTTCGAGGATCCGGAACTTCAGTTCGTGATAGGCCCGCTCGCGCGCCGGCATCTTGCCGACGCCCTGGAGCGTCGGCCGTGGCCGCGAACCGCCCGGCGTGGTGACCGTGGCCGTCTTTCTGCGAACGCTGTCGCTGGTGGTGTGCGGTTTTGTCAGTGCCAGCCTCCCTGCTTCCGACGCATCAACGTCCACGGTCCTCCGCTCATTCCTTCGAGCCCTTTGCGGCTCCGATGCCGTTCAATTCCGCCACCACGTCGGAGAGCATCGGCAGGTAATCGTCACCCCGGCCGATGGCCTCGGCCGTGGCCAGACCGTTCTTCACGCTCGACGAGACATGCGAAGCGATGCCGCTCTCGTTGGCCATCGAGACGACGTAGCGCATGTCTTTATGGGCATTGCGCAAGGTGAACTTGTGGGCGTCGCGGTCGCGCTCGACCACATACTGCATGAAGGTCTGGTAGAAGCCGCAATCCATCCGGCCGCCGCTGATGACGCCATGAAACGTCTTGGCGTCAATGCCGTTCTTCGCCCCGATCGCCAGCGCTTCGGAATAAAGCGAGGCATAGCCGAGCGAGAGGAAGTTGTTGAGCAGCTTCATCGTGTGGCCGGCGCCGGTCTCGCCGACGCGCACGACCTTGCCGGCCCAGCAGTCGAGGATGGGACGGACTCGCTCGAAATCCTCGCTCGAAGCGCCGACCATGGTGTCGAGCGTGCCTTCCCAGGCTTCCTTCGGCGTCCGCGACAGCGGCGCGTCGATCAGCGTCACGCCGGCCTCGCGGCAACGCTCCGCCACGGCACGCGTGGACACCGGATTGCTGGTGGAGCTGTCAATAATCGTCGTCGTCGCGCCCTTGGCGTCGAGAATCTCGCCAACGGTTGCCTCGACCTCGGGACTGCCCGGCAGGCACAGGAAGACGATCTCCGACTTTTCGGCAATGTCGGCGACGCTTGCCCCCTCCTCGGCTCCCCGCGACGTCAGATCGTCGACCGGCTTGCGGTTGCGGTGCGCGAGAACCGTCAGCGGGTAGCCGCCTTCGAGGATGTTCTTGGCCATGCCGTGGCCCATCAGGCCGACGCCGATAAAGCCGATGCGCGGACGATCCGTCATGGTGTGTTCCTCTTTGAGTGCAGGCCGGTCACTTGGCGCCCTGGCGGGCGGCCTCGTCGGCGATGTGGGCGCGAATGATCGCGACGAAATCGGTGTCGGCCACGAAACCGGCCTCGATGGCACGATCCGCCTTGAAGTCACGCGGCCAGCCCGAGACGATCTTCTCGATGGTGGCGTCCGGCTCGCGCCGGATGCGGCCGGCCACCTCGTCGCCGGCAACCTCACGCAACGCGGCGATCATCTCGCGGATGGTGATCGACAGCCCCGGCATCGACAAGGAGCGGCGAGCGCCGAGTATCTCGGTGTTCATCGTCGCCGCATGGATGAGGAAACCGACGGCCGCGGCCGGGCTTGCGACCCAGTGGCGGACTTCGTCGTCGACCGGAAGGATGGCTTCGTGGCCGGCCAACGGTTCGCGGATGATGCCAGAGAAGAACCCCGACGCCGCCTTGTTCGGCTTGCCGGGGCGCACGACGATCGTCGGCAGGCGGATGCCGACGCCGTCGACGAAACCCTTGCGAGTATAGTCGGCCAGCAGCAATTCGCAGATCGCCTTCTGGGTGCCGTAGCTGGTCAGCGGCGCCTGCTGGAAGGTGTCGGAGATCGGGTCCTCGAAGGGCGCGCCGAAGACGGCGATCGAGGAGGTGAAGACCAGACGGGGACGATAGGCGTCACCCTGCGCGCGGATCGCCTCAAGGAGATGATGCATACCGTCGAGATTGATCCGGTAGCCTTTCTCGAAATCCGCCTCGGCCTCGCCCGAGACGATCGCCGCCAGATGGAAGATCATTTCCGGCCGCTTGGCGACCAGCGCCGCGACCGTGGCGGAATCGGCGATGTCTCCCGCGCTCGATTCGATCGCTATGGTGCCGGACGCCTTGTCGAAGCTGGGCTCCACGACATCAAAGGCGTCGATCGCCTCGATCGGCTGGCCGGCGAAGTTGCCGTCGGCGAGAAGTTTGTCGACGAGCCTCCGGCCGACCATGCCGCCGGCACCCAAAATCAGAATTCGCATTACTCAGTCTCCCTACGGACGGGTCAGAGCGACCAGCCGCCGTCGATCAGTTGGGTGGTGCCGGTGGTGAAGCGGCTTTCGTCCGAGGCGAGATAGACGGCGAGGTAAGCGATCTCTTCGGGGGTTCCGAGCCGGCCCATCGGCTGGCGCTCGATGAACATCGTCTTGGCCTTCTCGGTGCCGCCGACGCTCTTGCCGAGTTCTTCGATCCGGCCCTCAAGTGACGGCGATTCGATCGTGCCGGGGCAGATCGCGTTGCAGCGGATGCCGCTTTTGATGAAGTCGAGCGCCACAGAGCGGGTGAGGCCGATCACCGCCGCCTTGGTCGCCATGTAGACGTAGCGGTTCGGCGCCGCTTTGATCGAGGACGCGCCCGAAGCCATGTTGATGATAGAGCCGCCGCCGGCCTCCACCATGCGCGGCAACAGGCCTGAGATCGTGCGGTGCATCGCCTTGACGTTGAGGTCGAAGGAAAAGTCCCAGGCATCCTCGTCGCAATCGAGCACTGTGCCGTGATGGACGAAACCGGCGCAGTTGAACAGGATGTCCGGCGTGTCGACCCGCTTCAGATAGGCGGCGACCGCATCGGAGTCGGTGACGTCCAGCGCCGCCGTATCGACGATGCCGAAGGACTTCAGCCCGTCCAGCTTCGCCGCGTCGCGGTCGGATGCGTAGACCTTGGCGCCAGCCTCCAGAAACGCTTCGGCGACCTTGCGGCCAATTCCCTGTCCGGCGGCCGTACAGACGGCCACCTTGCCGTCGAGACGCTTCGTCATGCTCACTCCCTGCTCCTGTCCGCCTTCGGACGGTTAGTTCAATGATTGTCGCGTGGCACGCGGGCGCCAGTGCCGTCGACCCCGCCCTGGGCCAGGCGCCGATAGGAGACGGCCGGCTCGAGCACCATGCCGGTCTCCAACTGCGAGATCATGCCGCGCTGGATTTCCTGCCAGGGCGTCTGATGTGCCGGATAGGCATAGCCGCCGGCTTCGGCAAGAGCGGCGAAACGCGCCTGGAGCTCGTCGTCCGCAATGAGGATGTTCGCGCTGCCCTGCCCCAGATCGATCCGCACGCGGTCGCCGGTGATCAGCACCGCCAGTCCGCCGCCGGCCGCCGCCTCTGGCGAGGCGTTGAGGATCGAGGGGCTGCCGGACGTTCCCGACTGGCGCCCGTCACCGACGCAAGGCAGCGAATGGATGCCGCGCTTCAACAGATAGTCGGGCGCCCGCATGTTGACCACTTCCGCCCCGCCCGGATAGCCGATCGGACCGGCGCCACGCATGAACAGGATACAGTGTTCGTCAATGCCGAGCGCCGGGTCGTCGATCCGAGCGTGATAGTCCTCCGGGCCATCGAAGACCACCGCGCTGCCCTCGAACGCCATCGGATCATCCGGGTTCGACAGATAGCGGTCGCGGAACTCCGGCGAGATCACCGACAACTTCATGATCGCCGAATCGAACAGATTGCCCTTGAGCACACGGAAGCCGGCATGTTGCAGCAGCGGCCGATCGATCGGCCAGATGACATTCTCGTCCTCGATGATCGCGCCACGGCAATTGTCGCCGATCGTCCGGCCATTCACCGTCATCGCGTCCTCGGCGATGAGGCCCTTGCTCATCAACTGATTGACCACCGCGGGCACGCCGCCGGCATGGTAATAGTCCTCGCCGAGATATTCGCCGGCCGGCTGGAGATTGACCAGCAGCGGGATCTCCTCGCCATAGGTCTGCCAGTCGTCGATCGACAGTTCGACGCCGAGATGCCGCGCGAGGCCGTTCAAATGGATCGGCGCGTTGGTCGAACCGCCGATGGCCGAGTTGACGCGGATGGCGTTGATGAAGGCGTCGCGCGTCATGATGTCGGTGGGTTTCAGATCCTCATGCACCATCTCAACGATGCGCTTGCCGGTGAGATACGAAATCTCCTGCCGGTCGCGATAGGGCGCCGGGATCGCCGCCGAGCCCGGCAGTTGCATGCCGAGCACTTCGGCCAGCGAGTTCATCGTCGTCGCGGTACCCATGGTGTTGCAATAGCCGGTGGAGGGCGCCGACGAGGCGACCAGCTTGACGAAGCCGGCATAGTCGATTTCGCCGGCGGCCATCATCTCCCGTGCCTTCCAGACGATGGTGCCGGAACCGGTGCGCTCGCCACGGAACCAGCCGTTGAGCATCGGACCGACCGACAGCGCGATCGCCGGAAGATTCACGGTCGCCGCCGCCATCAGGCAGGCGGGCGTGGTCTTGTCGCAGCCAATAGTGAGCACGACCCCGTCGAGCGGGTAGCCGTAGAGCACCTCGACCAGCCCGAGATAGGCCAGATTGCGGTCCAGCGCCGCGGTGGGACGCTTGCCAGTTTCCTGAATCGGATGGACCGGAAATTCGATGGCGATGCCACCGGCCTCGCGAATGCCCTCGCGCACCCGCTTGGCGAGTTCGAGATGATGTCGATTGCAGGGACTGAGGTCCGAGCCAGTCTGAGCGATGCCGATGATCGGCTTGCCCGACTGAAGCTCTTCCTGGCTGAGGCCGAAATTGAGATAGCGTTCGAGATAGAGCGCCGTCATGTCCGGATTTGACGGATTGTCGAACCACGCGCGGGAGCGTAGCTGGCCGGTCTTGAGGTCGTTTGTCATCGGATCTCCGGATGCATCCCTGTCCGTAGCGGCCGTTTCTTCGCCGCCACGCGCCGCATAACGTATACATTAGTCCGCTCGGCATTCAAACTCTTATCCCGCCTTCCGGTGAGAGGCGAGAGCGATCGGAACAGGAAAGGGGAAATCCGGTGTTTGGGTCAGTTACCGTTCGCGGCGATGAGATCGGTTACGGTCATCGGCGCAAGGCCTACGCTGTGGGGGGCCGGCGCGGCGATGCGATGAGACACCGACGGAGGCCTCACATAGCGTGGCTCCTCGGCGATGCGGATCAAACGCGGTTCCGTCTGCGCCGTCGGCGATGACGGATTGCGGAAAGGAGGATCGTCTATCCGGCGGGCATTTTTGCGCTTTTCGTAGAACACGTTGCCGCCCGCTTCGACCAGATAATGCATGTTGGTGTAGGGGAAGGTCATTCCGGCCGTGTGGAAAAACATCGCCTTGCTGACGCTTGGGTGACGTTCGCCCCTGAGAACCCGCGTGGCCATCTTGGCGGCGAGGTCGCGCCCCTTGTTCATCGGCTTCGAAAGCACGCCTAGGGCGAACTGGTTCTTCTGGCCGACGACCCCACAGACCGATTTCGGATAGAGGCCGCTCTGGAGCCGATTCATCACCACCGTGCCGACGGCCAGCATGCCGTCCGGGCTTGAGCGATTCGATTCGAAATACATCACCCGCGTCATGCATTCATGCGCGGTCATCGGGCGCAGGCGCGGTCCGCTGGCGCAGGCTCCGAAAACAGTGAGCACTGCAAGGAGCATCGCGTTGCGGCGGAGAATCGTCGGTTTCGGCACAGCCATCGCAGGGTCTCGAGCGTCGGAACGTCTGTCACGTTCGAATGCGATCAGCCTGCGGAATAAGACTTAACGGGTGGTGCGCTCCCGCTCGATGAGCGCCGAAAAGATCGAACACCGTTAAGGATCGACTAAAATTTGAGGGAACTGGCTCGCCAGCGGAGCAGCGCCCGCGCGGCGCCGCGTAAACGCCAGCCTTCGCGCGTGGGCTCAGACGGCGGAATCAGCGCGGGCGTAGACGTCCGCGATGCGCACGATGTCGTCTTCGCCGGTGTAGCTGCCGACCTGAACCTCGATCAGCTTGAGGTCGATCTTGCCCGGATTGTGCAGACGGTGGACGCAGCCGATCGGCAGATAGGCCGCTTCGTTCTCGTGGAACAGCGAGACGGTGCCGTCGATCGTCACCTCGGCCGTGCCATGAACCACGACCCAATGCTCGGCGCGATGGTGGTGGCGCTGCAGGCTCAACAGCCCGCCGGGCTTAACGCAGATGTGCTTGACCTGAAAGCGTTCGCCAATATCGATGCGCTGATACCAGCCCCATGGCCGGTAGATTCTCAGATGCTCGCTCGCCTCGCGCCGCCCGTCGCGCTTCATATCGGCGACCAGATCCTTGACGCGGCCGGCCTCGCTCTTGGCGGCGACCAAGACAGCATCCTGCGTCGCCACGACGATTATGCCGTCGAGGCCGACCGCGGTCGTGAGCATCTCCTCGCTGCGAATAAAGCTGTTCGTCGTGCCGAGAACGGCGACCTGGCCTTCGAGACGATTGCCGTTGCCATCCTTGGCCTTAAGATCGTGGATCGCGTCCCAGGCGCCGATGTCCGACCAGTCGAACGATGCCGCGAGCACCCCCGCTCGCTCGGTCTTCTCCATCAACGCATGATCGATCGAAATTTTCGGTGCCTTGGCAAATTCATTCGCATCGAGGCGAAGGAAATCGAGATCGCGCACCGCCCTTGCGACGGCTTTGCGCGCGGCGCTCAGAACCTCGGGGCAATGACGCTCCATCTCCTCCAGGAGCGTGCTGATGGCGAAGATGAAATTGCCGCTGTTCCACAGATAACCCTCGGCGACGTAGCGCTCCGCAACCTCGCGCACCGGCTTTTCCACGAATCTTGCAAGCCCGTGCGCCCGCTCGCCCAGAATATCGTCCGACCGCTCGATGTAGCCATAGGCCGTGGACGGGCAATCCGGCTCGATGCCGATGGTCATGATAGGCCCGCCGGCGGCGATCGTCGCGGCCAGTATGCAGTCGTTCGCGAAAGCGGCGGCGTTCTCGATGGCGTGATCGGCGGCGACGACAATGCAGATGCTGTCAGGTGCGCGATCGGCCGCGAGCACCGCTCCGACGGCCACGGCCGCGGCGGAATCGCGGCGTTCCGGCTCCAGGACGATATCCCCCGTTATTCCAAGGGTCGCCATCTGCTCGGCCACGATGAACCGGAATTCGTGATTGGTGACGACGATCGGTTCGCCGAACGCCTCGTCCTTGAAGCGCAGAAGCGTCGCCTGGAAGGTCGACATCCCCTCATCGAGCAGCGCGATGAACTGTTTCGGCATGGAATCGCGCGAGACCGGCCAGAGGCGTGTGCCCGCCCCGCCGGCCATGATGATCGGAACCAGAGGATGATCCTGCACGTCGCCAACGCCTCCCAAAGCTCGTCCCATCGCCTATCGGCCGTGCGTAGCCGATCGATCTGCCGGTGTCCATTTGGGCGCCCTGCCAACTGAACGCGGAGAGAACCACGAGTCCAGTTGGCTACCCCCCTGCCGAACACAGAGTGGGTTGAAACCACCACGACCCGCAGCACGTTACCTGTTCGCTGCCTAACGAATATGAAACCGGCGCCAGTTAATGTCGCATCACCATTCGATGCTTGGAAACCATGGGCCGCGCGCGGATGGCTCCCCATAGACAGGAAGGACGAAGCCATGACACCTTCAAGTCCCGTCTTCCTGCTCATGGGGGTTTCCGGGGTCGGGAAAAGCACTGTGGGACAAGCGCTTTCCCATCGTCTCAATGGCATCTTTCTCGATGCCAATGACTTTCATCTCGCCAAGCATATCAACGGCATGTCCTGCGGTATCCCGATCAACGATTTCATCCGGAAGGGCTGGCTGCGGCGGGTGTGCGGCGCTGTGGAGCGAACCCGCCTGGAGCAGCAACGGCCGGTCTTCCTGGCCTGTTCGGCGCTCAGGAAGAGCAATCGGGACTTCCTGCGCCGGGAGATCGATGCGCTATGCGTCATTCACTTGGCCGGCGCGCGTGGCCTGATTCATGACCGCATGCTGGCGCGCCGCGACCATTTCGCGCCCGCCGCATTGCTCGATAGTCAATTCCTCGATCTGGAAGCACCGATCCCGCTCGAGGAGGACGCTCATGTGATCGACGTTTCTCCGAGCCTTGATGACGTCGTTGCCGAGGTCCTCACGCTTGTGGAGACTGTTATGCAACGGACAGGTCGGAATCCGGGCGCCGTCCCCGCCTGAGTGCGCGACCCCGCCTTGTCGCCCCCACCGGATGACGCGCGGGTCCTGTTCCGGCAACCAGGGTCGCGCTCCCGCCTCTACATCGTCGCGCCGATCTGCCAGGGCACGAACTCGTAATCCCCCAGCCCCTGCGCCTCGGATTTCGACATCTCCCCGGAGGCGACCCGCAGCAGCATGTCGTAGATCTCGCGGCCGAGCTCTTCGATCGACCGGCCTTCCGACACGATCCGGCCGGCATCGACGTCCATGTCCTCGGTCATGCGTCGATACATCTCGGTGTTGGTCGCGATTTTGATCGAGGGTGACGGCTTGAAGCCTGCCGCCGAGCCGCGGCCCGTCGTGAAGGCGACGAGGTTGCAGCCCGAGGCGATTTGTCCGGTGACCGAGGCGGGGTCGTAGCCAGGCGAGTCCATGAACACAAAACCGCGCTCGCGGATCGGCTCGCCGTATTTGTAGACGCCCATCAGCGGCGTGGTCCCGCCCTTGGCGGCGGCGCCAAGCGACTTTTCCAGGATCGTGGTCAGGCCGCCCTTCTTGTTGCCGGGGCTGGGATTGTTGTCCATCGAGCCCTTGTTGCGGGCGGTATAGTCCTCCCACCACTCGATCAGCTTGACGAGTTTCTGACCGGTCTTCAGATCCTTCGCCCGCCGCGTCAAAAGATGCTCGGCGCCATAGATTTCCGGCGTCTCGGCGAGAACGCCGGTGCCGCCTTGGGCGACGAGGAGATCGCAGGCATAGCCGAGCGCCGGGTTGGCGGTGATCCCGGACCAAGCGTCCGAACCGCCGCATTGCAGCGCGACGGTCAACTCGGAGGCCGGGCACGGCTCGCGGCGAGCCTGATCGGCGATCGGTAACATCGCCCGGACCTTCTCGACCCCCATTTCGATCGTGCGCCGCAGGCCGGCGACATCCTGGATGTTCATCGCCTGGAACATCGGCCCCTTTTCGATACCGTAGGCCTCTAGCAGCCAGTCAATCTGATTGACCTCGCAGCCCAACCCCACCATCAGCACCCCGGCCACATTGGGATGGCGGGCATAGCCCCACATCACCCGCTGCAGCGCGTCGAAACCTTCGCCATCGCCGCCCATGCCACAACCGGTGCCGTGTACGAACGCCGTGACCCCGTCGACATTCGGATAGGCGGCGAGTTCCTCCGGCCCGAACGCTTCGGCGATCTTGCGGGCCGCCGTCGCCGAGCAATTGACCGACGTCAGAATCGCGATGGTGTTGCGCGTGCCGACCCGCCCGTCGGCGCGGCGATAGCCCATGAAGCTGTCGCGTTTGTCCGACGCAACCGGGGCAACGGGGCGCAGATCGGTCGAAAATTCGTAATCATGCGCGGTGCCGCGGAATTCGACATTCTGGGTGTGGACGTGAGCGCCCGCCGCGATCGCCTCGCCGGCATAGCCGATCACCTGCGCATACTTTATGATCGGCTGACCCTCAGGGATCGCCCGCGTGGCGATCTTGTGGCCGCGCGGGATCATCGTCAGCGTCCGGACGTCTTCCACCTCCGCGCCGGCTTCGAGCGCCCGCAGCGCCGTCACCACATTGTCGGAGGAGTCGAGGCGCACCGTATTGGTCGACATTGTCTGGTTGTCCTGGAACCGAGGCCGCCGAAACACATGAGCATGACGGCGCCGTCGCGGTGGAAATTCGTCGATGGCGGCAAAGCGCGCGGCGCATTCATCCTAACGCAAAGAATGTTGCTCCGGCCATTGCACTAGAAGGCGCAGTGAATATGATGCCGCCGGGAGTCAGCGTATACATTAGGGAGGAAAAATATGAAATATCTAAAGCAGTGCCTGGCCATGTCGGCGGCAATGGGCGTCGCTCTATCCGCGCAGGCGGCAGCGGCCGAGACCGTCCTCAAATTCGCGCATGTCTATGAAGAGAGCGAGCCTTATCACACTTGCGCCGTGGCCGCGTCGGACAAGCTGAAGGCCGCGACCGAAGACCGGTATTCGATCGAAGTGTTCCCGGCCTCCTCGCTCGGCAAGGAAGTCGACATCAACGAAGGCCTTGGGCTCGGAACGGTGGACATCATCTATACGGGCCAGCTCTTTGCCGGACGCGCCTACGGGCCGATCGCCATCGGCGGCGCACCGTTCATGTTCCGTGATTACGATCACTGGGACAAATACCGCAATTCCGACCTGTTCAAGGAACTCGCCGAGGGCTATCGCGAGGCGAGCGGCAATCATGTCGTCGCGACGACCTATTACGGCCAGCGGCACGTCACGTCGAACAAGCCGATCCTGAAGCCGGAAGACATGGCCGGCATGAAGATCCGCGTGCCGAACGCCCCGCTCTACATGATGTTCCCCAAGGCCGTCGGCGCCAACCCGACGCCAATCGCCTTCGCCGAAGTGTACCTCGCTCTACAGCAGGGTACCGTGGACGGGCAGGAGAACCCGCTGCCGACCATCCAGGCGAAGAAGTTCTACGAGGTCCAGTCCAATATCAATCTGACCGGGCACATCAACGACGCGCTGTTGACCATCGTCGGTGGCCCGACCTGGGACCAGATGGACGAGGCCGACCAGACCGCCCTCACCCAGGTTCTGACGGAAACCGCCGACTGCGCCACCGCGCAGGTGCGCGAGAAGGAAGCCGAGCTCGCGGCATGGTTCGAGGAGCAGGGCGTGACGGTCAACAAGGTCGACATCACGCCGTTCCGCGAAGCCACGATGAAGCTTCACAATGGCGAGGACGCCACCTGGGACCAGGAGACCTACGACAAGCTCCAGGCGATCAAGTAAGCCCTGACATCCAGGCAGCAATGCCGGGCGGCCCCGTTTGCCGCCCGGTCTTTTGTGTGACTCCCGGAGACCGTTATGGCATCCCCGCCCCCAGATAATGACCCAAGCCCGGCGATCCAGGCCGAAGCGCCGAGCCCGCTCACCGATCAGCCGATCGACCTATCGGACATTCGCTGGAGCGACGGGCTGATCCTGTTCGTCTTCTGGCTGCTGGCCTTCGTCGTTTTTCTGCAGTTCTTCACGCGCTACGTGCTCAACGACTCCCTCGGCTGGACCGAAGAGATCGCCCGGTTCCTGCTGATCGGGGTGACCTTCATCGGCTCGGTCATGGCCGCGCGCAAGCAGAGCCATATCGCCGTGGAGCTCATCTACCGCTACCTAGCCCGACCCGTCCGGTTCGCGCTGCAAATCTTCGTCGATTGCGTCAGCCTCGCCTTCTATGTGGCGATGGCCTGGTTCTGCACGCAGCTCGCCCAGAGGACCCAGCAGATGATGGTGTCGATCGACGTGCCGAAATCGCTGGTCTACTGGGGCGTTTCCATCTGCTTCGGCTTCATGGCGATCTACGCCCTCCTGGCGCTGGTCGGTCACCTGAAGACCGGCACCAGCCGGCTGATCGACCCGGAGCGTTTCGCGCCAACGACAGCGGGTCTTTGAAGCCGGTGAACAAACCGCTTTCTCCTTTCATCCTCCCAGCGGCCGCAGCCGGCACGTGCCGGCGATTTGGGGTCGCGCATCATGGAACCGGTCCGTCCCGATGCTGCTGATCTCCCTCTTCGTCCTTGTGCTGGTCCTGATCATGGTGGGCGTGCCCGTGGCGATCGCGCTCGCCGGCTCCTCGGCGATGTTCATCCTGATCGAGGGACGCGTGCCCGACGTGGTGGTCATCCACCGCATGATCAACGGCGTCGATTCCTTTCCGCTGCTCGCCATCCCCTTCTTCATCCTGGCCGGCAATCTGATGAACACCTCCGGCATCACCGAGCGGATCTTCGATTTCGCCAAGGCCATCTTCGGCTGGATGCGCGGCGGCCTCGGCCACGTCAATGTCGGCGCCTCGGTGATCTTCGCCGGCATGTCCGGCGCGGCCGTCGCCGACGCCGGCGGCCTCGGCGCGATCGAGATCAAGGCGATGCGCGACGCCAATTACGACCCCGGCTTCGCCGTCGGCATCACCGCCGCCTCTTCGACGATCGGGCCGATCATCCCGCCGTCGCTACCCATGGTCATCTACGGTGTCGTCGCCGGCGCCTCGATCGGACAGCTCTTCGCGGCCGGCTTCGTTCCAGGGCTGCTGATGGCCGTGTCGCTGATGGTGATGATCGCGCTCTATGCCCGCTGGCGGAAATATCCGATCGACCAGGCCTTCAGCTTCACGGTCCTCTGGTCCACCTTCAAGCGCGCCTTCCTGTCGCTGCTGACCCCGCTGATCATCGTCGGCGGCATCCTATCGGGCGCCTTCACGCCGACCGAAGCGGCGATCGCTGCCTGCGCCTGGGCGATGATCCTCGGCCTGTTTGTCTACCGGACACTGACGTTGAAACGCTTCCTGCGGGTCTCCTTCGACACGATCGAGACGACGTCGGTGGTGCTGTTCATCGTCGCCGCCGCGTCGATCTTCGCCTGGATCCTGACCTCGAACCGGGCGCCGGAACAATTCGCCGCGCTGATCCTGACGATCTCCGACAATCCGTGGATCGTGCTGCTGCTGATCAACCTGATTCTGCTTGTCGTCGGCTGCTTCCTGGAAACGGTGGCGGCGATCACCATCCTGACGCCGGTGCTCTTGCCGATCGCCATCAAGATGGGCATCGACCCGGTGCATTTCGGCGTGATCATGGTGCTGAATCTGATGATCGGGCTTTTGACCCCGCCGATCGGCATGGTTCTCTATGTGCTGTCACGGGTTTCCGGCGTTCCGTTCGAGCGTTGCGTGACCGCGACCGCACCCTTTCTCATACCGCTGTTCGCCGTATTGCTTCTGATCACTTTCGTGCCGGCGCTGACCATGTGGCTGCCGACGCTGATCTATCGCTGACGACGCGCAGCGCCGGCCGTTCGCGCCGCCAGACGGCACGGACGGTATCGATGAAGGCCTGGGCGATATCGCTGGTGCGCCGGTTCTTCGGCGAGAGCAGCTCGAAGGCGCAGACATAGCCGATCTCTGTCGGACGGATGGCGCGCAATTCGCCGGCCTCGACCTCCTGGCGGACATAGTGGTCCGGCAATAGGCCGATGAAGCGGCCGGAGCGGATCAGGATCAGCTGCGGCTCGATCTGGTACACCGTCGCCTCGACCCGCCAGTCGATCTGCCGCAAGGAGTCCTCGTCGCGCCAATAGCCCCGATGCACAAAGGGCAGAGTCGCCAGCCGCGCGTCGGTCAGTTCGGCGTCCGGCGTGCCGAAATCGGGATGGCTTCGGCCGCAATAGAGGCTGTGCCGCTCCTCGTAGAGGCGATCGTACTCGATCCCCTCGAGGCGGCTGCGATAACTACCGATGGCGCAATGGTAGAGTCCGTCGGCCACCTTCTGCTGCATGTCCTGCGGCCGCTCCTGGGCGAGAACGAGTTTCACCTGCGGCGCCACGCGGCCGAATTCGGCGACCACGTCGGCGAGGCGGTTGGCCGGGTCGCTGGCGATGGCGTCGAGGATGCCGATGCGCAGTTCGCCCTTCAACTCGCCCCGCACCGAGGCAACGTCGGCGGTGAAATCCTGCAGGGCCTTTTCGAGCTGTCGCGCCGACTCATATGCGGCGCGCCCCTTTTCCGTCAGCCGAAAGCCGCCACGACCGCGTTGGCAGAGCGTGAAGCCGAGCCGTTGCTCGAGCGCCGTCATGTGGTTGCTGATGGTCGACTGGCTGATGTTTAGCTCGGTCTCTGCCGCCGCAAAACCGCCATTGCGGACAACCGCGTCGAAGACCTTGAGCAATCGCAAGTCACTCCCAGAAACACGCATACCCACCCGTCTCACATTGATTTTTACCAATGTCAGGATTGATAGTGCGTTATGTCATGGCACGTCCAGCCCCCTTCAAATGTCTGGGGAGAAGGCGAAGGGCCATAGTGAGCAAACTATGGGCAACCGGGGGAGGATCCGACGCTGGCTGAGCATGAAGACGGTTTCGCGCCGCCACGATCGAATCCGCTGCTTGCCGCCGTCACCGCGCCACCGATCGCGCGGGCCGGCCGTTGGATCGAATCCTACGACGGCGCCCATGGCGCCATGATCGATTGCAGCCAGGCGGTTCCCGATCACGCGCCACCGGCCGAATTCGCCGACCGCCTCGCCGTCGCGGCCGCTTCCCCAACGGCGGCGCGCTACGGTGACATCCTCGGTGACCCAGCGTTGCGCGATGCCTATGCCAACCACGTCTCGCGCCTTTACGACAGCGACATCGCCGCCTCCCGCATTGCCATCACCGCCGGCTGCAATCAGGCTTTCTTCGCTGCGATGCTGGGCGTCGCCCAGGCCGGCGACGCGGTGATCCTGCCGGCGCCCTGGTACTTCAACCACAAGATGACGCTGGAGATGCTCGGCATCGAGGCGCGCGTGCTGCCGCTGCGAGCGGAAACCGGATTTCTGCCGCGCCCAAGCGAGGTCGAGGCGCTGATCGACGACCGCTGCCGCGCCCTGGTTCTCGTCTCGCCCAACAATCCGACCGGTGCCGTCTACCCGCCGGACCTGCTGGCCGAACTCCTGGACATCTGCGCCCGTCGCGGGCTTACGCTCGTGCTCGACGAGACCTATCGCGATTTCCTGGCCGCCGAGACCGGCGCGCCGCACAGCCTGTTCGGCAGCGCCGCCGGGCGCGAGCATCTCATCAGCCTCTATTCCTTCTCCAAATCCTATGCGATTCCCGGTCACCGGGTCGGCGCGATGATTGCCGGCCCCGGCTTCATCGAGCAGATGGAAAAGGTCATCGACTGCGTGCAGATCTGCGCGCCGCGGCCGGCGCAAGCGGCCCTGCCCTGGGCAATCCCCGCGCTCGCCGGCTGGCGGGACGACAACCGCCACAAGATCGCGAAACGCGCCGATGTTTTCCGAGCCGAGATCGGCCGACTCAATGGCTGGGCGCTCGAACAGATCGGCGCCTATTTTGCCTATGTCCGGCATCCCTATCGCGGCCTGTCGGCGGAGTCGGTCGCCGAGGCGTTGATGCGTAATCTCGGCGTGCTGGTGCTGCCGGGCAGCTTCTTCAGTCCAAACCAGGAAAACCATCTGCGGATCGCCTTCGCCAATGTTCCCGTGGACCAGATCCGCGAATTGGCGCGCCGGCTGGCGCTCGGTCTCGCCGGCGACTTGCGGGCGGACGACCAACCCCATGCGACGAGGACAGCCCATGGATAGCGAAAAACTCGACGCGCTGCGCCAGCGCTTTGCCGGCGACAATGAACGGACGATCCACGACGCCGGCTTCTCGGCCGTCGCGGCCAAGCTGTTCGACCCGAAAGGCACGCGCGTCGCGCCCTATGCCGGCCTGCCGACGCTGCTCGACATGCCGTTCCGCGCCGTCAACTGGTCGGCACCGGATCTTTCCGGCCTCGACGTCGCGTTGATCGGCGTGCCGATGGATCTCGGCGTCACCAACCGCAACGGCAGTCGCTTCGGCCCACGGGCGATGCGCGCGATGGAGCGGGTCGGCCCCTACAATCATGTGCTGAAGACGATGCCGGGCGCCGACCTCACTGTGGCTGATATCGGCGACGTGCCGTTCCGCAGCCGTTTCGATCTCGCGACATCGCACGCGGATATCGAGCGAACCATCGCCGCGATCGTCGCCGCCGGCGCCATCCCGCTCTCCGTCGGCGGCGACCATTCGATCACCCTACCGATCCTGCGCGCCATCGGCGGCGACCGGCCGGTCGGCATGATCCATATCGACGCCCATTGCGACACGTCGGGGCCGTTCGACGGCTGCAAGTTCCACCATGGCGGCCCGTTCCGGCAGGCCGTCCTTGAGGGCGTGCTCGACCCCGAACGCACTATCCAGATCGGCATCAGGGGCTCGTCGGAATATCTGTGGGAGTTCTCCTTCGAGTCCGGCATGACCGTCATTCACGCCGAGGAAATTCCGGCGATGGGCATCGACGCTGTGATCGCCAAGGCCCGCGCGGTCGCCGGCGACGGGCCGGTCTATGTCTCCTTCGACATCGACAGTCTTGACCCGGCCTTTGCGCCGGGAACTGGAACGCCGGAAATCGGCGGACTGACCACGCGCGAGGCGCAAGCGATCCTGCGCGGGCTCGCCGGGGTCGATATGGTCGGCGGCGACGTCGTCGAGGTCGCGCCGCAATATGACGCGACGACCAACACCGCCCATGCCGGGGCGCAGATGCTGTTCGAGCTTCTGAGCCTCGTTCCCTTTACGGCCGGCCGCCGCTGACCGGCCGCAGTTTCATTACGACTGGCAGAACCAACCAAGGAGACAGAACATGACGACGCGATCCCCGTTCCTCATCAACCGTCGCACGCTCCTCGCTGGAGCGACGATGGCCGGCGCGAGTCTGGCCATGCCCTCAATCCTTCGGGCGCAAGAAAAATCATTGAAGATCGGCGTTTACGGCGGTTACTTCAAAGATTCCTTCGACAAGAACATTTTCCCGGCCTTCACCGAAAAGACCGGCATCGCGGTCGAGAGCATCGCCGAGCCGACCGGCGAAGCCTGGCTCGTCCAGCTCGAACAGGCGGCGCGCGCCGGCG
>DRFF01000163.1 GCA_011050685.1 Aurantimonas coralicida | reverse complement strand
AGATGTGTATAAGAGACAGGCCATAGGCGGCGGGGCCGGGATTGGCGCCGGCCGAATCCGGTCCGACCTGGAAGCGGCCCTGGTCGAGATGAAGGATCGAGCCGCCGCCGGCCGCCACCGTGTGGATGCGCATCATCGGCGCCCGGATGCGTACCCCGGCGACCTCCGAATCCAGCGCTCGCTCGTAGGCCCCGGCATAGTGGGTGACGTCGGTCGAGGTGCCGCCCATGTCGAAGCCGATGACCGCCGCGTGGCCGGCAAGTATCGCGGTTTCGGCCATGCCGACCACGCCGCCGGCTGGACCCGAAAGGATCGCGTCCTTGCCCTGGAAGAGATCGGCGGCGGTGAGCCCGCCCGACGACATCATGAACTGCAGCGACGGCGCGCTCGCGTCGTCCGCATCGGCGCCGAGCGCCTTGGCGACGCGCGAGACGTAGCGCGACAGGATCGGCGTCAGATAGGCGTCGACCACCGTCGTGTCGCCGCGGCCGACGATCTTGACCAGCGGCGAGACCTCGTGGCTGACCGAGATCTGCGTGAAGCCCGCCGCCTCGGCCAGTTGTTTGGCGCGCCGCTCGTGGTCCGGAAAATGCCAGGAATGCATGAAGACGATGGCGACGGCCTCGATGCCGTCGGCCCGCGCGCTGTCGAGCGCAGCGCGCACCGCCGCCTCGTCCAGCTCGCGCTCGACCGTGCCGTCGGCGAGCACCCGCTCCGGCGCTTCCGCAACCCGCTCGTAGATCTGCTCGGGCAGGATGATCTCCTTGGCGAAGATGTCCGGCCGCGCCTGATAGGCGATCCTGAGCGCGTCGCGAAAACCCTCCGTGATCAACAGCAGCGTGCGGTCGCCCTTGCGCTCCAGCAGCGCGTTGGTGGCGACGGTGGTGCCCATGCGCACTGTGCCGACCTGGTTTGAGGAGATGGCTTCACCCGCGTCGAGCCCGAGCAAATTGCGGATGCCTTCCAGCGCGGCGTCGTCATAGACGCCGGGATTGTCGGAGAGGAGCTTCTTCGGGTGCAACCGGCCCTGCGGATCGCGGCCGATGACGTCCGTGAAGGTGCCGCCGCGGTCGATCCAGAAGTCCCACTTGCCGTTCTTGCCGTCTGGTGCTGCCTGCATTTTCGGCACTCCGCTTAAAATTTGATCCATATCGATAATTTATCAACATATTATCAGCGTGTTTGACGCAACGCAATTTTCGTGGAACTCTTCGATCGGACAACTGGGATGAGGAGACCCTGATGAAACACCTGCCGAACGCCGTTTTTATTGCCGCCACGCTGGCCCTGCCCGCTTCCGCCTTGGCCCAGACGGCCTGGGACATGCCGACTCCCTATGCCGAGGGGAACTTCCACGAGCAGAACATCGCGACCTTCGTCGCGGACGTGAACGAAAAGGCCGGCGAGGCGGTGGCGATCACGCTGCATCCGAACCAGTCGCTGATCAAGCACCCGGACATCAAGAACTCCGTGCGCGACGGCATCGTGCCGATCGGCGAGGTTCTGGTTTCGCGGCTGGAAAACGAGAACGCCATCTACGGCGCCGATGCCGTGCCGTTCCTGGCGACGAGCTACGAGGACGCCAAGCGCCTCTACGATGCGCAGAAGCCGATGATGGAGAAGGCGCTCGCCAAGGAAGGCCTGAAGCTCTTGTTCTCGGTGCCCTGGCCCCCGCAGGGCCTCTACACCAAGGATGAAGTGAACTCTGTCGCCGATCTCAGCGGCAAGACGTTCCGCGCCTACAACAAGTCGACCGAGGAGATCGCCAAGGGCGCCGGCATGGTGCCGACCCAGATCGAGGTCTCGGACATTCCCACCGCGTTCTCCACCGGCCGGGTCGAGGCGATGATGACCTCGCCGTCGACCGGCGTCGATTCCAAGGCCTGGGACTTCCTGTCGAACTATTACACCCTCAACGCCTGGCTGCCGCGCAACATGGTGATCGTCAACCAGGCGGCCTTCGACGCGCTTCCGGCCGAGGCACAGACCGCGATCACCGAAGCCGCCGCCGCCGCGGACACACGCGGCTGGGAGGCGTCCGAGGAAGAAACCAAAAACGCGACCCAGACGCTGAAGGACAACGGTATCAACGTAGTCGAGCCCTCCGATGAGCTGAACAGCGGCTTCAAGGAGATCGGCAAGACCATGACCGAGGCCTGGAAAGCGAATGCCGGCGCCGAGGGCGAAGAGCTGCTGAAGGCCTACGGGCAGTAAATCAGCGCCATCTCCACGGGCGGCGATTACGACCGCCGCCCGATTCTTGCCTTCCCAAATCCCTTCCGAGGATCGTCGATGCGCCGGACCCTCGATACGCTCTATTCCGTGGCCGGCGCGCTCGCCGCGCTCTGCCTCGTCGCGATTGCGGTTCTCGTCGCGCTGCAGATCGGCGCCCGCCTCCTCGACTATGCTCTCGTGTCCACCGGCCTCACCCCGACCCGCTTCATCGTGCCGTCGCTGGCCGAGATCGCTGGGTTCCTTCTGGCCGGCGCGACGTTCCTAGCGCTGGCCGACACGCTGGCGAAGAACGTCCATATCCGCGTCGACCTCGTCACCGCGCGGCTGCCCGACCGCCCGCGCCAGATCGTCGACGGGCTGGTCGCGCTTCTCGGCGCCGGCATCGCCGGCTTCGGCACCTATGCGACCGGCGCGCTCGCCCTGAAGAGCCTCGAGTTTAACGATGTCTCCTACGGCATGATCGCGATTCCGACGGCGCTGCCGCAGTCCGTACTCACCCTCGGCCTCGCCGTCTTCACCATCGCGCTCATCGACGAGGCGGTGCTCGCTTTTGCCGGGCAAGACCGCATCGCCGGCAGCGGGGGCGGGCTCTGATGGGTCTCTTCGAAGTCTCCATCCTCTTACTTGTCGTTCTCTTCGGGGCGCTCGCCTCGGGGCTCTGGGTCGCGCTGGCGCTGGTGCTCACCGCGCTGGCCGCGCTGATGACCCGGCCGGTCCTGCCCGACGCGCAGATTCTCGCCACCTCGATCTGGTCGGCCTCGATCTCCTGGGACCTGACCGCCCTGCCGATGTTCATCTGGATGGGCGAGATATTGTTCCGCTCGAAGCTGTCGGAGGATATGTTCGCAGGTCTCGCGCCACTGATGCGCCGGCTGCCCGGCCGCTTGATTCACGTGAACGTCGTCGGCTGCGCGATCTTCGCCGCCGTCTCCGGCTCGTCCGCCGCGACCACCCAGACCATCGGCAAGATCTCGCTGCCCGAACTGAAGCAGCGCGGCTATGACGAAAAGATCGCCGTCGGCTCGCTGGCCGGCGCCGGCACGCTGGGGCTGTTGATCCCGCCCTCGATCATCCTCATCGTCTATGGCGCGGCCGTAGAGGAATCCATCGCCCGGCTGTTCATCGCCGGCATCGTGCCGGGCATCGTCCTCGGCCTGATGTTCATGGGTTATGTGGCGCTCGCCGCGACGCTGAAACCCTCGCTGATGCCGCCGGACGCCGACGTGATCGTCACCGAAAGCGCCTTTCGCTCGTTCCGCCGCATCCTGCCGACGATCCTTCTGATCGCCGGGGTCATCGGCTCGATCTATGGCGGCATCGCCTCGCCCACCGAGGCCGCCGTCATCGGCGTCGTTCTCGCGCTGGTGATCACGGCGGCGCAAGGGGCGCTCGACTGGCCGACGTTCCGCGACGGGCTGATGGCGGCGACGCGCGTTTCGGCGATGATCGCCTTCATCCTCGCCGGCGCCGCCGTGGTGACGACGGCCATGGGCTTCACCGGCCTGCCGCGCGAACTCGCGACCTGGATCGGCTCGCTGGAGCTGTCGCCTTTCGCGCTTCTCGCCGCGCTGACGCTGTTCTTCATGGTGCTCGGCTGCTTTCTCGACGGCATTTCGATGGTGGTCCTGACCACCTCGGTGATCATGCCGCTGGTTACCCAGGCCGGCTTCGATCTGGTCTGGTTCGGCATCTATCTCGTCATCGTCGTGGAGATGGCGCAGATTACCCCGCCGGTCGGCTTCAATCTCTTCGTCATCCAGGGCCTGACGGGGCAGAACATCTTCAAGATCGCGGCGGCGACGGCGCCGTTCTTCGGCCTCCTGGCGCTGATGGTCGTGCTGCTGGCGCTGTTTCCCGATCTCGCCCTGTTTCTGCCGCGCACGATGTTTTCGGGAGGCTGACAATGGCGACGAACGATCCGAAAACACCCGCGACCGCCGACGACGGCCTCGGCCCGATCGTCTCGGCGGCGCATCTGGCCGACGGCGCGCTGCCGGCGCTGTCGGAGGTCGAGTTCGGCCTGAACCTTGTCGGCCACGCCTTCGATCGCTGGATGGTCCGCTGCATGACGGCGGCGGGCGAACCGGGCCTGACGGCGACCGAGGTCAATGTCTTGCACTCGGTCACCCATCGCGGCAGGGCCAAGCGCCTCGCCGACATCTGCCTCGTCCTCGGCATCGAGGACACGCATCTGGCCACCTACGCGATCAAGAAGCTCGAGGCCCGCGGCCTCGTCTCGCGCGAAAAATCCGGCAAGGAACGGCTGATCTCGGTGACGGCACGGGGGGAAGCTGCCTGCCGCCGCTACAAGGATCTGCGCGAACGCCTTCTCGTCGCCGGCGCCCAGGATCTGGGCATCTCGCCCGACGCGATGTCGAGCGTCGCCCGGCTGATGCGGGTGCTGTCGGGGCATTACGACCAGGCGGCGCGCACGGCCGCGAGCTTGTGAGGGGGGTGCGCGCCGTCGGACGGCGCGGACGAACTTGATCCGTAAGGCGCTTTGTAAGACGCTCGTTGCAAGATGAGCGACAGCGAACCCGACAAGCCGTTGGTCAGACGCTCCCTGACTGACCCGAACCGCCCGAGAGGTCGCTTTCGCGACACCCCGGAAAACGAGATCGATACGAGCGACATCCCCGAACTGGACGCCGCCTTCTGGAAGCACGCCCGGATTGTCGAGCCGCGCACCCGCCCGACCGTCACCATGCGCGTTTCGCCGGAGGTGAAGGCATATTTTCAGGCGCAGGACCCGAAGGGCTACACCACCCGCATGGCCGCGATTCTCGAGGCGTACGTCAAGTCGCGTTCGGCGGCGTAGGTGGGCGCGAACGGATTCTGGTCGCCGGCGCCTTGGAGCTGGGCATCTCGCCTGAGGCGATGTCGAGGCGCTGCGCCCGGTCAAATAATCGCGCGGCGGGCGGCAGCAAAACCAGCGAACAAGAGCCTTTCATCCAATGCGAGCGTCCTGGGTCCCAGACCCTTGTCAGGACGCCCCCCGAAGCCGCAGCCGCCTTACGAGAATCCGGCCTAGCAACAGCGTGATCACGGCCGCGGTAAGGAAGGCGATAGAGTTTCCGAGCAGGCTCGCCAGCTGCGCGATCCTGCCGGAGAATGCATAACCGAGGCCGAGATAGACCGCGACCCAGATCGCCTCGCCGAGGCTGTCCCACAACATGAAGCGCATCCAGCTCATTCGGGTGGCTCCCGCCAGAAGGTTGACATAGGGACCGAGCGGGCTGACCAGCCACGTGCTGAAAAAGACGCCGACGCCACCCCAACGATCGACGATTCGCCGGGCTCGTGCGAAGACCAAAGCGCGATGCGGCTCGCGTTCGAGCCGAGCAGTCAACGCCTCGCCGCCAATTCGGCCGAGATGATATCCGGTCTGATCGCCGAGCAGCGAGCCGGCGAGTGCGGCCGTCAGGACATTGGTGGCAACAAGGTCGCCCGACGCCACAAAGGCCCCCCCCGCAAGCATGACGAAAGAGGTGGGAACTGGAAGGCCGAGGCAGGAAAGATAGGTTGCCAGCAGGATCAGGACGGTCCCATAGGTGGAGACGAGTCCGAAGGCGATCTCAGTCATCGCCCGTCTCTCGGTAGGTCATGATGGCAGTGCGCAGCCTTCCGGCAATCTGATCGACGCTCACCCCACGCTCCGCGGCGATCTCAGCGATGGTGAGCCTGCGCCCTTCTTCGGTTCGAAGGTCGAGAGCCTCCTCGAGCACCTTTGGCGGCACATCCCAGGAACGCGCCACGTAACGAACGGGCATCCAGCCTTCGATCGTTTGCTCGTAATGGGCGGGATCGGCCCAATAGACCGTAGAGACGACGGTGCGTACCAGGAAGAACCCGGTAAGCGCCAGCCCGACAAGAAACGCGATCAAAAGCATCCGGTGGGCGCGCCAAAGGCCCAGGATATTCACCCCCATGCCACCGCCTCCACGATCAGGCTTTTGAACCATTTATCCCGACAGCAGCGCGATCCCCGCCACTTGAGCAGACAATCATACAAGGGTGGGGACAATCCTTCCCATCCTTTCCCGGCCTTTGCGTTGAAGCGCGAAAGACGGGGATAGCGCGGCTCGA
Organism: Aurantimonas coralicida; assembly: GCA_011050685.1. GTDB lineage: Bacteria > Pseudomonadota > Alphaproteobacteria > Rhizobiales > Rhizobiaceae > Aurantimonas > Aurantimonas coralicida_A. Next base: position 18,265 of record DRFF01000163.1, on the reverse strand, counting down.
ATCCGACGGCTATTCCCGCTCGCTGTCCGACTGGACTTTCAAGGTGAGGTACATCAGGATCAAATAGACAGCCGGCATGATCCCCAGGATCATGAACTCCAGGAAGCCTGCGGGTCTGCATTCCATGCATGCGAACTGGTACGCCACATAGGCTACGACGGCCAGTATAACCGCCAGGCCGATCCACCACGCAGCCATCGGATTCCGGGATCGGGATTTGTTCGCCATCATCTGTCCTTCGCCGATGAAGTTACTCGCTTGTGACGCCGTCAAAATGTTCCTCGGAGGATTCGGCCTCGTCTTTCGTGGCATGCACGGTCCCATGACGGTGCTCCGGGGGCGCGTAGATGGTGTAGAGCTTCAGCGGATCCCCGCCCGTGTTCTTCACGTTGTGTCGCGCCCCTGCCGGAACGATCATGGCCATGTCGGCCCTGATTCCCTGCCTGTTCCCATCGATCAGGATCTCGCCCGACCCCGCTTCCACCCGAAAGAACTGGTCGCGGTCGTCATGAACCTCTTCACCGATTTCCTCGCCCGGCTGAATGGCCATAAGGACCAGTTGCATGCCCTTGGCCGTGTAGAGAACCCGTCGAAAGTCGGTATTTTCCTCTGTCAATTTCTCGATTTCACCGATGAATCCCTTCATCTCACTCCCTCATGACTACCGAAACCATTCGCTCTGTAATTGACATGATTGCGCGGAACGATGCTCCCGACATTGTTTTGGATCAAGGGGACGACATTTCCGCCCGCCCGTTCCAATTCGAGAGCGGACACTTCGGCCCTTTTTCGGAGTGGCTGAAAGGGGCGGCATCCGGCGTTCTAACGTTTTGCGGGAACAACGCAGGTGAGCGCGAAACGGAATCTTCCCGCTCCTCCGCCGTCTCCGGCCCCCCGTCGCCGCACGAGGTTGGCGAGAGCCCAGGAGCCAGTTCATCAAGCGGCATCAGGAGGTCGGAGCCGAGATCGGTGACCCCGTATTCCACATGGAGCAAGATCGTGGGATAGGCCGTGAGGCTGCCAACTCCTCCGCTCCCAAACGCGTCATAGCGTGCGACGCCATCGATCGGGTCCAGGCGATCGCGCGCTTCACGGCGTCATCGCTCCACAGTAGAAGGCCCACATGGACTACGATGCGATCATCCTCGGCGCGGGCGGCGCGGGTCTGCTGGCCGCGGCGACCGCGGGGCAGGCCGGCGCGCGGATTTGCGTCATCGACCATGCCGACAAGCCGGGCAAGAAAATCCTGATCTCGGGCGGCGGGCGGTGCAATTTCACCAACCGGGAGACCGAGCCCGCCTGCTTCCTGTCCGAGAACCCGCATTTCGCCAAATCGGCGCTCAGCCGCTACACCCAGTGGGATTTCCTCGCGCTGGTCGAAGAGCACGGCATCGCCTGGCACGAAAAGACCCTCGGACAGCTGTTCTGCGACGGGTCGGCGCGGCAGATCGTGGAGATGCTGCTGAGCGAATGCCGGCGCGGCGGCGTCGAGATCCGGCTGTCCACGGAGATCGGCGAGATCAGCCACGCCGACGGGCGCTTTCGGGTCGCCAACGCGACGGCGCCGCAGCTGGTCATCGCGACGGGCGGCCCCTCGATCCCGAAAATGGGCGCGACGGGCAAGGCCTATGAGATCGCCAGGCGCTTCGGCCTTACTGTCGTCACGCCGCGCCCGGCGCTGGTGCCGTTGACCCTCGGCCCGGACGAGAGGATGTTCCGGGAGATTTCGGGGGTGTCCTGTCCGGCCGTGGCGCGCGTTGGCGACACGGCCTTCGCGGAGGCCGCGCTGTTCACGCACAAGGGGCTTTCGGGGCCGGCCATCCTGCAGATCTCGTCCTACTGGAAACCCGGCGAGATCATCGCGCTCACCCTCGTCGCGGATGCCGCCGAGATGCTGCGCGCCGCTAAACGGCGGATGCCGCGCGCGCATATGAAAGCGGCTCTGGCCGAGCGTCTTCCGAACCGGCTGGCCGAGGCGCTGGCAGCCCGCATCGGCATCGCCAGGGAGCTCGGCAATATCGCGGATGCCGAACTCGATCACGCGGCCGAAACCCTGACGCGGCTGACCTTCCGCCCGACGGGAACCGAAGGCTATGCCAAGGCCGAAGTGACGGCGGGCGGGATCGACACGGCGGAACTGTCCTCGAAAACCATGGAGGCGCGCCGGGTTCCGGGCCTCTACGCCATCGGCGAAGCCGTCGACGTGACCGGCTGGCTCGGCGGCTACAATTTCCAGTGGGCCTGGTCCTCGGGCGTCGCCGCCGGTCGGGCGATCGCCGCGCGCATGGGGTGATGGCGATCGTCGCTTTCCCCACCCCCTTTCCCCACACCGTCGATCTGCCCTAAGAACCTCTCCGACACAGACATTTGGGGGAGCGGCAGACATGACGGTACAGCGAATCGACGGCAAGGCGCGCGCGGCGCGGATCATCGAGGAGGTGAAGCGCGCGGCCGACGCACTCACCACCGAGACCGGCATGGAGCCGGGGCTGGCCGTCGTCATCGTCGGCGAGGACCCGGCCAGCCAGGTCTATGTCGGCTCGAAGGCGCGGACCGCCAACGAATGCGGCTTCAAGTCGGTCAAGCATTTGTTGGGCGCCGAGACCAGCGAAGCCGCGCTGCTCGGCAAGATCCGCGATCTCAACGCCGATCCCACCATCCACGGCATTCTGGTGCAATTGCCGCTGCCCAAGCAGATCGACGAGGCCAAGGTGATCCAGGCGATCGCGCCGGACAAGGATGTCGACGGCTTCGGCCTCGTCAATGTCGGCCGGCTCTCGACCGGCGCAATCGACGAGGCTTTCGTGCCCTGTACGCCGGCCGGCTCGATGATCCTTCTGCGCGATGTTCTTGGCGATGATCTGTCGGGCAAGACGGCTGTGGTCGTCGGCCGCTCCAACATCGTCGGCAAGCCGATGGCGCAGCTGCTGCTCGCCGCCAACGCCACGGTGACCATCGCCCATTCGCGCACGAAGGATTTGCCCGGCGTCTGCCGGGGCGCCGACATCCTGGTCGCGGCCGTCGGGCGGCCCGAAATGATCACCCGCGATTATGTGAAGGCGGGCGCCGTCGTCATCGACGTCGGCATCAACCGGATCGCCACGCCGGAAAAGGGATTCAGTGAGGACGGCAGGCCGAAGACACGCCTCGTCGGCGACGTCGCCTTTGCCTCGGCCGCCGAAACCGCCGCGGCGGTCACGCCGGTGCCGGGCGGCGTCGGGCCGATGACCATCGCCATGCTGATGGCCAACACGCTGACGGCGGCCTATCGCGCGGCCGGCAAGACGCCGCCGGGATTCTGAGGCCGACTGATTACGCCGCGTCGCCCGCGGTGCCGGCCGCGGCCGTCTCGTCCGGCTTGGACTGACCCTGCTTCGGCCCGCCCTTGGCGACGCCGACCATCGCCGGCCGCAACACCCGGTCACCGATCGCATAGCCCGCCTGCACCACCTGGACGACGGTGTTGTTGGGAACTTCCGGGTTCGGCACCTCGAACATCGCCTGATGAAAATGCGGATCGAAGCGCTGGCCCTCCGGATCGAGCTTCTTGACGCCGTGCTTTTCGAGCGTGCCCAGCAGCCCGCGCTCGGTCACCTCGATGCCGTCAATCAGGGCGTTGAGGCCATCGTCGCCGTGTTCCTTGGCCTCGGCCGGAACCGCCTCGATGGCGCGGCGCAGATTATCGGCGACCGACAGCATCTCGCGGGCGAAGCTGGTGACGGCGTAGGTGCGCGCGTCCTTGATCTCGCGCTCGGTGCGCCGGCGCAGATTTTCCATGTCGGCGGCCAGCCGCAACAGGCGGTCCTTGACGTCGGCGTTCTCGGCCTCGAGATCGGCGATGCGGGCGGCATCGGCGTCGGCCGCCGCATCCGCATCGGCAAAGCCACTCGCGGCGTCCGCGGCAAACTCGTCATCGGCGTTGGCGTTGGCCGTGGCGCGCTCGATTTCCGCCATCGCCGCCCTGTCGGCCGCCGCCGCTTCCGCCGCCTCGCTGCGGTAGACACCCTGAGTGCGCCTGTCTTTCTCGCTTGCCATCCGTCCTTCACCTCATCTCAGTCGCGCGCCGCAACACGCTTCTCTTCGGCTCGTGGGAGGGCGAGCGCGGATTGCGGCGGAAAATCACTATCGAGGCCGCATATCGAATTGACGGACGCAGAAATCAAGCCTCGCGCGCGGCAGAGCCCTTGGCGAGCAGTCGGGAGACGATACGCGCGGTATAATCGACCATCGGAACGATGCGCTTGTAGTTGAGCCGGGTCGGGCCGATGACGCCGACCGCGCCGATGACGTTTTCCGTACCGCCCCTGTAGGGCGCGACGACCAGCGACGAACCGGACAGCGAGAACAGCTTGTTTTCCGAGCCGATGAAGATGCGCACGCCATTGCCGGTTTCGGCAAGGCCAAGCAGCTCGATGATGCCGCTCTTGGTCTCCAGATCGTCGAACAACAGGCGCAGGCGGTCCAGATCCTCGGCCGCCGTGACGTTTTCCAGAAGATTGGCCCGGCCGCGCACGATCAGCCGCGCCGGCTGGTCGGCGGAGGCGCCGGACCAGACGGCGAGGCCCTTCTCGACGAGCTCGCGCGACAGGACGTCGAGGGCGTTCGCCGTCTCGTCCTTCAGCCGGGCGATGCGCTCGCTAGCCTCGCCGAGCGTGCGCCCGACCACATGGGCGTTGAGGAAATTGCCGGCCTCGATGAGCTGCGAAGCGGTGATCCCGGCCGGAAGGTCGAGGATGCGGTTCTCGACCTCGCCATTGGCGCCGACCAGCACCGCCAGCGCCTTGGTCGGCTCCAGCCGGATGAACTCGATATGTTTCAGCCGCAGGTCGGATTTGGCGGTCAGCACGATGCCGGCGCCGCGCGACAGGCCGGACAAGAGGTTACTCGCCTCGGTCAGCAGCGAATCGAAGGGCCTGCCGTCGCCGGACAGCCGCACCTTCTCCTCGATCTCCTCGCGCTCGGAGGCGCCGAGATCGCCGACCTCCAGAAACGCGTCGACGAAGAAGCGCAGGCCAAGCTCGGTCGGCAACCGGCCGGCGCTGACATGCGGGGCGTAGATGAGGCCGAGCGCCTCCAGATCGCTCATGACGTTGCGGATCGAGGCTGGCGACAGCGCGTTGCTCAAGAGCTTCGACAGCATGCGCGAGCCGACCGGCTCGCCGATGTCCAGATAGCTCTCGACGATCAGCCGGAAGATGTCACGCGTCCGCTCGTCGAGACCCAGTGGGGTTGCGGCGACCAAGTCGCTGACTGGCAAGCGGAATTCGGTCATGATTGGGTGTTCGCTTCGGGCACGATCTGACTATAGGTGTCCCGGCCGGCGGAGCCAAGCCGCAATGCCGTGCTCTCGATGAGCCCCCGCTTGCCGCCTCGCCGCATGGCCGATACAAGCCCGGCACAACCCGTGGCGGTTATTCGCCTTCTTTCAAAGACCATTATTCAGGACGGCATCATGCGCCCATCGAAACGCGCCGGCGACCAGTTGAGGCCCGTCAGCCTCGAGCGCGATTTTTCACGCCACGCGGAAGGCTCCTGTCTCGTCAAATTCGGCGATACCCATGTGCTGTGTACCGCGAGCCTGGAAGAACGGGTGCCCGGCTGGCTGAAGAATTCAGGCAAGGGCTGGGTGACGGCCGAATACGGCATGCTGCCGCGCGCCACCGGCGAGCGCATGCGCCGCGAGGCCGCCAGCGGCAAGCAGTCCGGCCGCACTCAGGAAATCCAGCGCCTGATCGGGCGCTCGCTGCGGGCGGTCGTCGATCTGCAAGCGCTCGGCGAACGCTCGATCACCGTCGATTGCGATGTCATCCAGGCCGACGGCGGCACCCGCACGGCTGCGATCACCGGCGGCTTCGTGGCGCTCGCCGACTGTCTCGGCTGGATGGAGGCGCGCTCGATGGTCAAGCGCGACAAGGTGCTGACGGATCATGTCGCAGCGATCTCCTGCGGCATCTACAAGGGCACGCCGGTTCTCGACCTCGATTATCTGGAGGATTCGGCCGCCGAGACCGACGCCAATTTCGTCATGACCGGCACCGGCGGCATCGTCGAGATCCAGGGCACGGCCGAGGGCACGCCCTTTTCGGAGGCCGAGTTCATGGCCCTTCTGGGACTGGCCCGCAACGGCATCGGCGACCTCGTGGCGATGCAGCGCGCGGTGCTCGAGGCCGCCCGGTGAAACTGATCGACCCGAATGACGGGCCGCTTCTCGTCGCCAGCCACAATATCGGCAAGATCTGGGAGTTCCGCGAACTGCTGGAACCCTTGGGCTTCGACGTGACTTCGGCGAAAGACCAGAACCTCGACGATCCGGAGGAGACCGGCACCACATTCGAGGCAAATGCCGAGATCAAGGCGTTGGCGGCCATGCGGGCAACAGGCGTTGCGTCGCTGTCCGACGATTCGGGCCTCGTCGTCGACGCGCTCGGGGGCGATCCTGGCATCTATTCGGCGCGCTGGGGTGGACCCGAGCGGGATTTCACCATGGCGATGCGCAATGTCGAGGAAAAGCTGCAGGCCGCCGGCGCAACGACGCCCGAGCAGCGCAGTGCCAAGTTCGTCGCCGTCCTCTGTCTGGCGCGGCCGTCCGGCAAGACGCATTTGTTCCGCGGCGAAGTGGACGGGCAAATCGTGTGGCCGCCGCGTGGCACGCTCGGCTTCGGTTACGACCCGATCTTTCTTCCAGAGGGCCAGGACCGTACTTTCGGCGAGATGATGTCCTTGGAAAAGCACGCCTGGAAACCCGGCCAGCCAACGGCGCTCTCGCACCGGGCGCGGGCGTTCCAGAAATTCGCGCGCGACGCGCTCGGAGCCGAATGACGGAACAGACCCGCCCGACCGGCGACATCCTCGCCTTCGATCCGGTGTCTCGCGAGCCCGGCTTCGGCGTCTATATTCATTGGCCGTTCTGCGCGGCCAAGTGCCCCTATTGCGACTTCAACAGCCATGTCCGCCACAAGCCGATCGACCAGGCCCGATACGCGGCGGCCTTCGAGCGGGAACTGGCCGACGCCGCACGACGCTCGGCCGGCCAGACCGTCACCTCGATCTTCCTCGGCGGCGGCACTCCCTCGCTGATGGAACCGGCGACGGTCGCGCGGGTTCTCGACGCCGTCGCCGCCAACTGGACCATCGCGAACGGCGCCGAGATCACCCTGGAGGCCAACCCATCGAGCGTCGAGGCCGAGCGCTTCCGCGGCTACCGGGCGGCCGGCGTCAACCGGGTCTCGCTCGGCGTCCAGGCGCTGAACGACCGCGACCTGAAGCTGCTTGGCCGGCTGCATGACGTGGAGCAGGCACTACACGCCATCGGCCTGGCGCGCGAGATCTTCCCGCGCCTGTCCTTCGATCTGATCTATGCCCGGCCCGACCAGACCGTCGACGCCTGGGAGGCGGAACTGACCCGTGCCATCGATCTCGCCGCCGATCATTTGTCGCTCTACCAGTTGACGATCGAGGAGGGCACGCCGTTTTTCGCGCTGCATAAATCCGGCAAGCTGAAGGTTCCGGACGGCGAATTGTCGGCCGAGCTCTACGAGGCGACCCAGCGTCTGACCGCGGCGCGCGGCCTGCCGGCCTACGAAATCTCGAACCATGCGGTGCCGGGCGCCGAATCCCGCCACAATTTGACCTATTGGCGCTACGGCCTTTACGCCGGCGTCGGACCCGGAGCCCATGGGCGCCTGATGGGTGAGGACGGCCGCCACGCGATCTCCAACGAGCCGCTGCCGGAAACCTGGCTGAAGATGGTCGAGTCATGGGACAGCGGCGCCGTCGTCGACGACTTGCTGGCACCTGACGAGGAGGCGGACGAGCTGCTTTTGATGGGGCTGCGGCTCACCGAGGGTATCGATCTGGCTCGTTGGCGCCGGCTGAGCGGCCGCGACATCGACGCAAATAGCGAGGCCGACCTGCGCGCCCACGGCATGGTCGAGCGGCTCGGACCCGACCGCATCCGGGCGACGCCGGCGGGTATGCTCGTCCTCGACGCGGTGGTCGCCGATCTGGCGTGAGAACCAAGAGTGACGACTGGTGAATTGGCGGAAGCTCGACTTGAGAGATGTCGCCAGCTAAAATTCGTTTTTGCCGTGTCGATGGAGTTCGTGCTGTGCAACACCCGAATTCCTTCACGATCGTGTTGGGAGACGATCAGGCGATCGTCGATGCCAAGCTTCGCACCGGCGAATTCCAAGACGCGAGCGAGGTCGTCAGGGCCGGCTTGCATGCGCTGGAGCGGGAAGAGGCTACGCTCGACGAGATGATGCGAAAGAAGGTTCTTTCCGCACTCGCCAACCCGCAGCCACCGATACCCGCAGGCGAAGTGTTCGACCGTTTGCGCGCGAAGTATGTCGGCGGGGTGAAGCCCAGACGTGATGCCACTTGACGTTCGGTTCGATCCACATGCCGAACGCGACCTCGACGCCATCGGCGAATTCATCGCAAAAGACAGCCCGGCCAATGCGGTTCGCTTCCTCGATCGAGTCGAGGGATTTTGCCAAAAGCTGGCGGAGTTTCCTGAAAAGGGCCGTGCCAGACCCGATATTGCCCCCGGTATCCGGTCCTATTCGTTCGAGCTCCGGGTGCAGGTCGCCTATCGGGTCGAAGACGACCATTTGGTTATCCTGCGAATACTTTATGCGGGACAGCGATATGAAGACACCCCGGATTGAGCAAACGCCAAACCGCCGGATCGTGGTCTGTCCCTGAATGACGGACACATCAAGCCGCCGCTACCGCATCCATGACGTCGAACGGACCGCGCCGCGACCCGAGCCGGGCCTTTATCTCGTGGCCACTCCCATCGGCAATCTCGGCGACATCACGCTGCGGGCGCTGGAGATCATCGCAGGGGCCGACCGGCTCGCCTGCGAGGACACCCGCGTCACCGCGAAGCTCCTGGCCCGGTTCGGCATCGGGCGGCGGATGTTTGCCTATCACGAGCACAATGCCGAGAATGCCGGCGCGGCGCTCCTCGCCGACCTCGAAGCGGGCCTGTCGGTCGCGGTGGTTTCCGATGCCGGCACGCCCCTCGTCTCGGACCCTGGCTACCGGCTCGTCCGGGAGGCGATCGAACGCAACATTGCAGTCATCCCGATCCCCGGCGCCTCGGCGGCGCTCGCCGCGCTGCTGGCCTCCGGATTACCGTCCGACGCCTTCTTCTTCGCCGGCTTTCCGCCGCAGAAGGAACAGGCGCGCGCCGCACGGCTGCAGGACCTCGCGCGGGTTCCGGGCACGTTGGTCTTCTTCGAAGCCCCGCATCGGATCGCCGACAGCCTCGCCGCCATGGCCGAGGTTTTAGGCGCGCGGCAGGCCGCGGTGTGCCGCGAACTGACCAAGACCTTCGAGACGATCTATCGCGGCACACTGGCCGAATTGGCCGTGGAATTCGCCGCTATGGAACGGGTCCGCGGCGAGATCGTCGTCTGCGTCGCCCCGCCGGACGCGGAGGCGGCCGCCACGAGCGATGACGCGGACACGATCCTCCTGGGGCTTCTGGCCGAGATGAAGCCGACCAGGGCGGCGCAGGAAGCGGCCCGGCTCACCGGCCTTCCCCGGCGCGAGCTTTACCAGCGCGCCCTCGCCCTCAAGAACGGCCAATGAGGCCGCCATCCGGCGCGCCCGAGAAGCGGCGCCGGAGCTTTCGCAAGGGGCATCGCGGCGAGCGGCTCGCCGCCTGGGCGCTGCGCCTCAAGGGCTATCGCATCCTGGCCGTTCGCCATCGCACCAAACGCGGCGAAATCGATCTCATCGCGCGGCGCGGCGATCTCGTCGCCATCGTCGAGGTCAAGGTCAGGCGAACATTGACCGAGGCGATGGACGCGGTCGGGCCTGAGGCTCAGCGGCGGATCGAGGCGGCGGCGGATCTGTGGCTGGCCCGGCAGCGCGACCACGCACGCCTGTCGCTGCGCTTCGATATCGTCGCCATCCTGCCGTGGCGCTGGCCGGTGCATGTGCCGCATGCCTGGCAGGGACGGCACTGACGTCGCTTTCCCGCATTCGACCGGCGCGATATTATTGTCTCACTGACCTCTTGCGTCCGCTGCTTGCACCGTGCGCGGATAGGCATCGGACCATTGGCGCTCTATAGGACCGGGCAGCCATCACGAAACGACAGACAGCGGGGCCGGCCGCCGGCGTGACGACCACGAAGATCTCCCTGACGAAACCGACCGAGCGCGGCCTGGTTACCGGTCTGCTCAAGCGGATCATCGAAGAGAACGGCCGGCTGTTCCTGCGCCAGTACGCGATCGCCATCGTCTGTCTGGTTCTCGTCGCGGCGTCCACCGCCTTTCTCGCCTGGATCATGCGCAGCGTGATCGATGAGATCTTCGTCCTGCAGAACCGCGCGGCGATCGTCACGCTGCCGATCGTGATCTTCCTGGCATTCACCATCCGCGGTCTGGCGACGTACGGTCAGGGCGTCATCCTGGCGCGGATCGGCAACAATATCGTGGCGCGCTATCAGCGGCGGCTGTTCGCTCATCTCCTCGACCTGTCCGTCGATTTCTTCGGCGAGAACCGCTCGGCGCATCTGGCCGCGCGCATCAACCAGAACGTCGCCGGCATTCGCGACACGCTGAACCTCACCGTCACCTCGATCACCCGCGATCTGCTGACCCTGATCTTCCTGGTCTTCGTGATGGTTTATCAGGACCCGCTGCTGTCGCTGATCGCCCTGCTCGCCGGCCCGCCCATCGCCCTGATGATCGCCGGGCTGGCGCGCAAGCTGCGTGTCGCGACGCGCCAGTCGATCGACCTCAATGCGCGCGTGCTCGGCTCCATGCAGGAAGCCGCCCAGGGCATTACCGTGGTCAAGGCCTTCACCATGGAAAAGCCGCTGCGCGCGAGGATCGAACATCTGATCCTGGCGGCGGAAGAACGCTCCAACCGCATCGCCGTGATCACCGAGCGGACCACGCCGGTGACCGAGGTGGTCGCCGGCATCGCCATCGCCGGCGTCATCGCCTATTCGGGTTACCGCGCTATCACCTATGGCTATTCGCCCGGCGCCATGTTCGCCTTCATCACCGCGCTTCTCCTCGCCTACGACCCGGCGCGCCGGCTCGCCAAGCTGCAGGTCCAGCTCGAACGCGCCCTCGTCAACGCGCAGATGATCTACGAGATCCTCGACCTCGAACCGCGTCAGGCCGACCCGGCCGACGCCCAAGGCCTTGTCGTCGAGAAGGGCGAAATCGTCTTTAAGGATGTCGGTTTCGCCTATCACAGCAACGAGCCGGTGTTGCGCGGCCTGAGTTTTACCGCGCCGGCCGGCAAGACGACGGCGCTGATCGGCGCGTCGGGCGGTGGCAAATCCACCATCATCGCCCTGTTGCAGCGCTTCTACGACGTGGAGCAAGGCCGTATCCTGATCGACGGACAGGACATCCGAAACATCACCAAAAGCTCGCTGCGATCGAAAATCGCCTATGTGCCGCAAACGCCGTATCTCTTCGAGGGCACGATTCGCGACAATATCCGCCTCGGGCGGCCCGACGCCAGCGACGCGGAAATCGAGGAAGCGGCGCGGCTTGCCCAGGCCGAGGAATTCATTATCGCTCAGCAGAAAGGCTACGACACGCCGCTCGGGGAAAACGGCGTGTCGCTCTCCGGCGGCCAGCGCCAGCGGCTGTCGATCGCCCGCGCCTTGGTGCGCAACGCCCCGATCCTGCTTCTCGACGAAGCGACGTCGGCGCTCGACACCCAATCGGAAACGCTGGTTCAGGCGGCGCTGGAGCAGGCAATGAAGAACCGCACCGTGCTGGTGGTGGCGCACCGGCTGTCGACGATCGTCAACGCCGATCAGATCCTGGTCATTGACGGCGGCGAGATCGTCGAGCGCGGCACCCATGGGGAACTTGTCGGACGCCCGGATGGACACTATGCCCGCTTCTACGGTCTCCAGACGCATGCCGATCGCCCCCATGCCGAGGCGATCGCCGACACGATGCGCGCCTGACGACCCAATGCGCCGCACAGGGAATTCGGAGTTGAGATGAGCGAAACGAAACTGGTCGTCCTCGGCGCCGCGGGCCGCATGGGCCGCACCCTCATCCAGGTCATCATGGAGACGGACGGCGCCAGGCTGCACGCCGCGCTCGAACATTCCGGTTCGCCGGCCCTCGGCAATGACGCGGGAACGCTCGCCGGCGCCGGACATCTCGGCGTGACGATCAGCGACGACGTCAACACCGCGCTCGACGGCGCCGACGGCATCATCGACTTCACCGTGCCGGCCGCCTCGACGGGCTTTGCCGCTCTCGCCGCCAAGCGCGGGCTGGTCCACGTCATCGGCACGACCGGGTTTTCGACCGCGGAAGAAGCCGAAATCGCTGCCGCGGCGAAGACCGCGCGCATCGTCAAATCCGGCAATATGAGCCTCGGCGTCAACCTTCTCGTCGGCCTCGTCGAAAAGGCCGCGCGCGCCCTCGGACCGGACGCCTTCGACATCGAAATCCTCGAAATGCATCACAAGCACAAGGTCGACGCCCCCTCCGGCACCGCCCTGCTTCTCGGCGAGGCCGCCGCCAAGGGACGGGCCGTCAAGCTCGCGGACAACAGCGTGCGGGTCCGCGACGGCCACACCGGGCCCCGCGAGGCGGGCTCGATCGGTTTTGCCACGTTGCGCGGCGGCTCGGTCGTCGGCGACCATTCGGTGATCCTGGCCGGCGAGGGCGAGCGCATCCAACTCTCCCATCTCGCGGCCGACCGGGCGATCTTCGCGCGCGGTGCCGTTCGGGGCGCGCTCTGGGCCAAGGATCAGGCGCCCGGGCTCTACTCCATGCGCGACGTTCTCGGGCTCGCCGACTAGAACATCCGACCCGCAACCTTCCTCCATCCCTTGCGAACAAAGGCTTTTCTCATGTCCCGTACCCTCGTCCTCGTCCGCCACGGCCAGAGCGAATGGAATTTGAAGAACCTCTTCACCGGCTGGAAGGACCCCGGCCTGACCGACAAGGGCGTCGAGGAAGCCAAGGACGCCGGTCGCCGACTGAACGCGGGCGGTTTCACCTTCGACATCGCCTTCACCAGCGAATTGTCGCGCGCCCAGCGCACGCTGACGCTGATGCTGGAGGAACTCGGCCAGACGGGGCTGGAGACGATCCGCGACGTCGCTCTCAACGAACGCGACTACGGCGACCTGTCCGGGCTCAACAAGGACGACGCGCGGAAGAAATGGGGCGAGGAGCAGGTGCATGTCTGGCGCCGCTCCTACGACACCTCGCCTCCCGGCGGCGAGAGCCTGAAGGACACCGGCGCGCGGGTCTGGCCCTATTACATCCACGACATCCTGCCGAAGGTGCTGGCCGGCGGCACGGTGCTCGTCGCCGCGCATGGCAACTCGTTGCGCGCCCTGGTCATGGCGCTGGACGGGCTCTCCGGCGAGGAGATCGTCGGCCAGGAGATCGCCACCGGCGTGCCGATCGTCTACCGGCTCAACGCCGATTCCACCGTTGCGGAGAAAACCGTCCTCGCCGATTAGAATCAGGCCGATTGCGGCCGGTGCCGCGCTCGGCGGATTTGAGCGCGGCAACCGAAGCTGCTAGGGCGCGGTGGGCGCCTGAACCAGCGAGAGTATGAGATCATGACCGACCGTATTGTCCTGCGCACCGGCGAAGCGCTTGTCGCCGGCGGCCCTCCCGGAACAGCCGCCGAGCCGGAAGTCGTCATCGGAGCGCTCGACGGCCCGGTCGGCACCGCCCTCGCCACGCTCACCGGCGATCAGGTCAAGGGCCACAGCCGCGTCTTCGCGCTGCTCAATACCGACATCATGGTGCGCCCGGTCACCCTTTGCGTGTCGAAGGTGACGGTGAAGGATTCGCGATACACCTCGATCCTGATGGGCACGGTACAGTTCGCCATCGCCAACGGCGTCCTCGACGCCGTGCGCGAAGGAATCCTGCTCAAGGATCAGGTCAACGACCTCGGCATCATCTGCTCGGTCTGGCTGGCTCCGACGATCGTCGATATCAAGGATCTCGACCACAAGGTGCTCTTCGACATCCACCGCAAGGGGATGAAGGAAGCGATCCGCAAGGCGATGACGAACGAACCGTCGATCGACTGGCTGCTGGAGAACCAGGACAAGATCGTCCATAAATATTATCAGATGGGCCTCGACGGCAAAATCTGACGGCTGGATCTCCGCGGTCCGGCTGGCGCGGCCATCATCCCTCAGCCGCGTCCGTGCGGGCCGGAGACGCCCTCAATCGCGCGCCAACAGCCCGCATTCCCAGCCGAGCATGGCACGCTTGCGGGTGATGCCCCAGTGATAACCGGTGAGCGCGCCGGATTTGCCGACCACCCGGTGGCAGGGCACCACAAACGAGATCGGGTTGCGGCCGACCGCCGCCCCGACGGCGCGGGCGGCCTTGGGCGCGCCGATCCGCTCCGCAACGGTCGAATAGGTCGATGCTTCGCCGACCGGAATGTCCAGCAGTGCTTCCCAGACGCGGATTTCGAAATCCGTGCCGATCATGACGACCCGGAGCGGCCGGTCGGCGCGCCAGTTGGACGGCTCGAAGATGCGGGCGGCCAGCGGCGCGGTCGCGTCCTGGTCACGCCGAAACGATGCCTTCGGCCAGCGCCGGCGCATGTCGTCGAGCGCTTCGGCCTCGCCCGCCGCGCCCGGCTCGGCAAAGGCGAGGCCGGCGAGCCCCCGTTCGGTGGCGATGACCAGCGACAGGCCGAAGGGCGTCGGATGAAAGCCGTAGGAGAGCGCGATGCCCTCGCCCTTCGCCTTGTAGGCGCCCGGCGACAGCGCCTCGTGCTTGACGAAGAGGTCATGCAGGCGGGACGGGCCGGACATGCCCACCTCGAAGGCGGCGTCGAACAACGTGGCGCCCTCGCCGAGCAGGCGGCGGGCGTGATCGATGGTGACGGCTTGCAGAAAGGCCTTCGGGGTCAGGCCCGACCAGCGCTTGAACACCGCCGACAGCGCCTCCTCGTCGCTGCCGAGCGCCCCGGCGATCTCGGCAAGGCTCGGCTGGTGGCGATATTCGGTGGAGATGAACTCGATCGTCCGGCGGACGGTATCGTAGTCGCACAGGCCGGCGGAAGCGGGCATGGGCGCATGCCGGACGGCGGCGGGCTGGGCCGAGGTGACATCGATGGAAAGCATGGTGTGGTCTCCTTCGCTTGCCGTCAGATCACGGTCCCGCACTACCCGCCACCCGATTTTCGGCCCCAGCGCCGTTCTCAGCGACCTTTTGCCGTCAACAGCGCGCGATGGAATTCGCGGGCGAAGCTCTCGCGGTCGTCGGGATTGAGGAAGCCGCCGATTTCCGTGGAGATTCGGTTGGAATCGACGCTCATGCGGGTGATGCCGATTTCCTCGTGCCGGGCGACCCGGAACCGCGCCCAGAACGGATTGTGATGGGCCTCGCGCACGACGCCGCGCGGCGAGATCTTGCGGATCGCCAGATCGGTGCGCGATAGCGACACCTCCTCGCGCGCTTTCGCCGACCGGAAGCTGGCGCGAAAGGCCCACCAGACCAGCAGGACGTCGAGACCGAAAAAGCCGACGACCGGCCAAGCGCCCCTGGCGAGAAAGCCGAGACTGGTCGCCAGACTCACCAGAGCGACGAAGGCCATCACCACCGTGAAGCCGCGCGGGCCGAGCGAGCGATAGGGCACCAGCAGAGCCTGGAAGATCGGCCGGTCGGCCGCCTGGTCGCTGGTTCGGTTCACCGTGGAATTGTCACCCATGCTCTCGCATCGCTATAGGACCGACATGGCAGAAAAGATCGTCTCACCGCCCCGATTGGTCAAGCGCAAGAGCAGCGGCGCATCGTCTCAAGGGCGATCCACGCAGCGCCCGCCCGCGCGGCGGCCGCGGATTCCCTATACGCGCGCCGAGATCGCGGAGATTTTCCGCCGTTTCGCCGTGCAGCGGCCGGAGCCGAAGGGGGAACTCGAACATTCCAACCCGTTCACTCTGCTGGTCGCCGTGGTGCTATCGGCCCAGGCGACCGATGTCGGGGTCAACAAGGCGACCCGCGAACTCTTCCAGATCGCCGACACGCCGCAAAAGATGGCCGCCCTCGGCGAGGAGGCGATCCGCGAGCATATCCGCACGATCGGGCTTTATCGCAACAAGGCCAGGAACGTCGCGGCGCTGGCCCGGACCTTGGTAGAACACCATGGCGGCGAGGTGCCGCGCGATCGCGCCGGGCTCGAAGCGCTGCCGGGGGTCGGCCGCAAGACCGCCAGTGTGGTGCTCAACTCCGCCTTCGGCGAGGAGACGCTGGCCGTCGACACCCACATATTGCGGCTCGGCAACCGGCTGAAGCTGGCGCCCGGCAAGACGCCGGAGGCGGTGGAAGCCGGGCTCCTCAAGGTAATTCCGCAACCATATCTCCGCCACGCGCATCACTGGCTGATCCTGCACGGGCGCTATGTCTGCAAGGCGCGCAAGCCCGAATGCGAAGCCTGCGTGATCGCCGATCTCTGCAAGGCCGATGTCAAGACGACCGACGTTCCGGCGCCGCTGCGCGAGTTGCCCCCCGGTCTCCCGCCGGAACCGACCGCGTCCGGCTGACACCGAACGGCCCAGACCATGCGGCAGGTTTCAAAAGGTTGCTTCCGAGCCATCTTCGCCGTTCGCAGTGCTTACGGCGTCACCCGAAACCTGCCGTTTGTTCAAGACAGGAAGGACTGCAGAGCTGGAGTCGATAGGATTTACAGCTCTGAGCGTAGCTTCCGCATTCGTGATGGCACCCAAATCGCCTGCTGCGCCTTATCGGCTTGCAACCGAGCCGGCCGTGCCAGACAGGCGTACCCAAGGGACGAGTGGCAGAAGCGCATGGGGGTCTTTGCCCGATACTTCGACGGGTCAGTAATCCATATTGGCGTGCATCATGTATTCGTGGCCCCACCTATCAAGAAATTCCTCCAAGTCATCTTCGGTTCCGCTGACTGCAGCATGATACTTTTTGATGTGGTCTTCGTCGTATGACGGATCGACACCCGCATCCATCAGCCGATGCGGACGTTTGAGAACGCCAGTGGTTAGCAATTCATCCAAGCTGTCGAAGATGGCGCACACGTCAGCATGGTCCTCCTGCTCGATGGGGATGAAGGAGAAGCGGACACTGTTGCCGAAACGGCTGAAATTTGTGGGGATGGCTCCTATGTGCGGCAGATGGAAGAAGATGGATCCTCCGTCGTTCTCGAAGCCACCATGCGCGAATGGATTGCGGATTCTCTCCTTGATGTCGCGCATCTTGCCGAGCGGCTTCGCTGAAAGGGTCGCGTCGGACACGATCTGACTGAGCTTTACGTCCCACTTGCCGCTGAGGAACTTAAGCAATTCCCCGGGAGCGAGTGGCTTTCCGCTGAAGGCGCGTAGAAGCACGAGCCGATGTTCAAGAAGGCTAAAATATGAATCGACCATGGCCGTTGAATAATAGAATCCTTCGTGATTGGCTCTCATCATTCTATTCATGCCGGACATTATGTCGTTCATGGATGACGAAATCGGATCCTGCCCTGCGCCTTCGTCCCTCACCTTGCGCTTCCTCGGTTGTATTTTTGCTTTTGCATAGGCTTTGTTCGCCATCTCGCGAAAAAACCTGTAGCGACTATCAAACTCGCTAAATCGGTTCGCGATCGACGCCTCTCCAAGAGCGACTTGGTGCTTCGCGATCGGTGCTAGGAACGTCTCGACATGTTTCAACGCAGTCTTAAGTTGATTGATGAGGCGACGTTGATCATTCACGTCACCGCCTTTCATACCTATCGCGAAACCGAACTTCCGAAGCTCGAAAAGGACCGGGAAACCTTTGAAGCTCCCATAGACGGTCCAGCGCACCTTTTCTCCGTGACCTGACCATCCCCACCCCATGACGTTCCTCATCATGAACAGGACAAGTTCCGGTACGGGAAAGTCCCTTTTATCTGGCCTCGAACTGGGAATGTCGTACCCAGATTGGTCGTCGGGGAACTCCTTGGAGAAGCCGACAAGAGTTTTTGTCACGCGGAGCTTCAGGGTTTCGAACGTATCAGTTGATGTCACTGCGGAGCTCTTTCTTCGATACCGACCTGGGTTATGCACTAACCACGAATTCGAAGCGCTTGAAGCAGCCGACGATGCAAGTCGGGTTTCCGCCCACTCTCGGTAATTAGGACGCGTCCCCATAAACGGGTTCATCTGAGCAGCTCGCTGTGATTCAATCTCCTGGAAAGGAGATTGGTATGCGCCGTCACGAATTGAGCGACGAGGAATGGGCGATCATCGAGCCGCTTCTTCCGCGGAACAGCCGCGGGG
>DRFF01000162.1 GCA_011050685.1 Aurantimonas coralicida | reverse complement strand
GCCCGGATGTGCTGCTCGAATTGCGAGATTACGCAGGCGGCTTCGGTCCAGTGGCCGGAATTGTGAACCCTGGGCGCGATCTCGTTGACGAGCAGGCCGCCGTCGGCGCCGACGAAAAACTCGACGCCGATGACGCCGACATATTGCAGCTGTTGGAGAATACGGGACGCGATACCCTTGGCTTCGCGCGCCACGTCCTCGGTGATTTGGCCCGGCACGGTAGAGCGCTGGAGAATGCCAAGCCCATGCACGTTTTCTGCCGGATCGAAGACCGCGATGGTCCCGTCGGTGCCGCGCGCGCCGATGACCGAGCATTCATAAGCAAAGGGGATGCGCCGTTCCAGAATCGACGGAACGCCGCCGAGGCTTTCGAAGACATTGGCAAGCGGCGCGTCCTTGCGGATCGTCGCCTGGCCCTTGCCGTCGTAGCCGAAGCGCCGCGTTTTCAGGATTGCCTCACCGCCAAGCTCGATCATCGCGTGGTTCAGTTCCGCGACGCTGTCGATCGCCCGCCATTCCGCGGTCGCGACGCCGATGCCGTTCAGAAATGCCTTTTCGACTACCCGATCCTGGGCGATTTCCAGCGCGTCGGCGGAGGGATGCAGTGGAACGGCCTGCACCGCGACGCGGAGCGGTTCGACCGGCACGTTCTCGAATTCATAGGTCACGATGTCGCAACGGCCGACCAGTCTGCCCAAAGCGGCGACGTCGTCATAGGCGGCGACCAGCGTCTCGTTCGCCAACTGCGCCGCCGGGCAGGCCGGATCCGGATCGAGCACGCTTGTGCGGTAGCCGAGACGGGCGGCCGCCATCGCCAGCATGCGGGCCAGTTGGCCGCCGCCGATGATGCCGATGGTGGAGCCCGGCGGTAGCGGAGCCGAATTCATTCCGCATCCCTTGGAGCCAACGCAACCGAATCGGTCTGCGCCTTGCGCCAGTTGTCGAGCCGGGCGGCCAGTGCCTCGTCCGACAGGGCGAGGACGCTGGCGGCGAGCAAGGCGGCGTTGACCGCGCCGGCCCGCCCGATCGCTAGCGTCCCGACCGGAATGCCCGCCGGCATCTGCACGATCGACAACAGGCTATCCTTGCCGGAAAGAGCACGGCTTTCAACCGGCACCCCGAAGACCGGCAAGGGGGTCAGGGCGGCGGTCATGCCTGGAAGATGGGCGGCGCCGCCGGCGCCCGCGATGATGACCTTGAAGCCCGCGGCCTTCGCTCCCTGGGCAAATTCGTAGAGCCGCTGCGGTGTGCGGTGGGCGGACACGATACGAGCCTCAAAACCAATGGCGAGCGCGTCGAGCGTGTCGGCGGCGTTCTTCATCACGGCCCAATCCGACTGGCTGCCCATGATGATCGCGACCGGAACGGGGCCTTCCTGTGGCATCATGCGCTGATGTCCGGAATGATCTGGTCCTCGAGATCCTGCAAGCGGTCCTTGATCGTCAACTTCTTCTTCTTCATTCGCTGCACCTGCAAACGATCGCAGCCGGTCGCTTCCATGGCGTTCACCGCTGCGTCGAAATCGGCGTGCTCCTGGCGCAAGCGCGCGACTTGCAGCCTCAGGCCCGCCTGTTCCTGATCCTCCATTCCAACCCTTTCATGCGGCCGTTTACGCAACCGAATCGCGCCCTGAGGACTTACTCCCAAGGCACTTCGCCGAGGATTACCAAAAAGCGCATTCCGGCGATACCGACCCGATCTTGCCGTTCGACAGTGTGGACGCATTGTGCCACTTTCGAACAGTCGAGGCCACGGCTCTCGAGGCACGCCGTGGCAAACCTTGAAGGGAGACGCACATGTCCTTGGATACTCATCTCGCAACGTTGGAACAACGCCATACGGCGCTTGATCACGAGATTTCGGCGGCACGGATCTCAAAACCGGCGATGAGCGATGCGGACCTCAGGGAGATGAAGCGAAAGAAATTGCAGTTGAAGGACGAAATCGAAAGGCTTCGTCAGACCAAGAACTGAATCAGTCGCATTGGGCCTGGGCGCGGCTCGGTCGCGCTCGGGTTTCCATTTTTTCGGCTTCGCCGCTTGTCCCTGTCTGCGGTGGTCGGGGTTCAGGCGTTGACGGCGCACAATTGCCGATCGGGAATTGCTAAGCTCGTGGCAGGATAGCCGGTTACGGTTTGACTCAGCGCAAGGCGACATGAGGGCTGCCATGTTCGGATAGGGGAGGAGCGGCGCTTGGCCGCCCTTATCTGGAGCCAGAATCGATGATCCTGCCAAATGGCACAATCGTAGCGGTCGCGGACGGCACGACCCTCAAACTCTTTCGGAACAAAGGCATGGAGACGCGGCTCGATCTCGTCCTCTTGGACGATCCAGCCGTCGCGCCGATCAATCCTGGCTCCGGTGCAAGGCACCGCAGCGATTCCGCCAATCCAGACAGGGGTCGGCCCGCCGAGGACGGCTTCGCCGCGGCAAGCGCGGAATATCTCAACCGGCTGGCGGTCGAAGGAACCCTCGATGGGCTGTTTCTGATCGCTGATCCAAGGACCTTGGGCGAACTTCGCAAGCACTTTCACGCGAAACTGCAGGCCAAGATCGTCGGTGAATTGCCAAAAGACCTCGTCGGCCATCCGATCCAGGATATCGCGACGGCCATTCGGAACGCCTGACATCGCGGGTTGGTATGAATACCGCCCCTGGGCGGGCCGTGAGGCCGCGCGGAAAGCGGCTGGCCCGCCGAGCAACCGTTCTTGAGGAATGCCATGAACAGATATGCGCTGACGCTCCTTCTCCCCCTGCTTCTTCCCGGCGCGGCCGAAGCGCAGGTGAAAGGAGATGCGGCAATCGGGCGGGCCATCGCCGAACGGTGGTGCGCCGCATGCCACATTGTGTCGCCCGAGCAAACGTCAGGAAGCGCGGACGTTCTGACCTTCATGACGATCGCCGAGCAGGCCGATGAGGATCGCGGCTCCCTCAAGGCGTTTCTTGCGGACCCGCATCCCGTCATGCCGGATATGAGCCTGACAAGGCAGGAAATCCGCGACATTGTCGCCTATATCGGGAGCCTGCGCTGATCATGGCCTGACAGAAGGAAGCCTGGCCGCGAGTTTCGGCTGGCGATGCCGCGCGACGGACGTGTCACCGGCGCCGGCAGCACCCAGCCCGGCTACTGCATGACGGTGGCGATATAGGCGATAATGTCGTCGATCTGCTCCTGCGTCGCGACGAATACAGGCATTCCGGGATGGCCGGTGTCGATGGTCCCGATGAAGGTTTCCTCCAGGGCATCGATCGGAAATCGCTCGGACAGGGTGCGGAAAGGGGGCGCCTTGGGATTCGGGCTCTCCCCTTCAAGTTCGACCGCGTGGCAGCCGGAACAATTCCGCACGGCCAACGCCTTTCCCCTGTCGACAGCGTTCGGTCCTGTTTCGCTGCTTTGAGCGAATGCTGATCCGGATACTACAAGGGCTGCGGCTACAGCCAACATGACAGATGGCAGAGGGCGCATTGGAACCTCCTTCTTCACTGGAACAGGCCAGAGCAGGGCCCTGGGGTTTCGGGCCAGCCCTTCCGGACTGCCACGGCGATCGTCAGCCCACCATCTTGCGCAGGACGTATTTCTGAATCTTGCCGGTCGAGGTCTTCGGCACCTCCTCGAACCTGATCTCCTTCGGACATTTGAATCGCGCCAACGTCGCGCGGCAGTGGGCGATCAGGTCTTCGGCCGACACGCTCTGGCCGGGCTTGAGTTCGACGAAGGCCAGCGGCGTCTCGCCCCATTTGTCGTCGGGCTTGGCGACCACCGCCGCGGTCTGGACCGCCGGATGCAAGTAGAGCGCATTTTCCACCTCGATCGAGGAGATGTTCTCGCCGCCCGAGATGATGATGTCCTTGGCCCGGTCCTTCAGTTCGATGTAGCCATCCTCGTGCAGGACGCCGAGATCACCCGAGTGGAACCAGCCGCCACGAAACGCTTCTGCGGAAGCGGCCGGGTTCTTGAGGTAGCCGCGCATGACGATATTGCCGCGGAACATCACCTCGCCGATCGTCTCGCCGTCCGGCGGGGTCCGCTCCATGGTCCGGGATTCCATCACCGCGAGGTCCTCCAGCGAGGGGTAGCGAACCCCCTGGCGTGCGGTCTGGGCGGCGCGGGCGGGCCCGTCGAGCGCGTCCCATTCGTCCTTCCACTGGTTGACCACCGCAGGGCCGTAGGTCTCGGTCAGTCCGTAGAGATGCGTCACCTCGAAGCCGGCGTCTCGCATGCCGGCCAGCACGGCCTGCGGCGGCGGGGCGGCGGCGGTGTTGAAGGTGACTGTCTGGTCGAAGGGGCGCTTGTCCGCCTCCGCCGCGTCGATCAGGATCGCCATGACCACCGGCGCACCGCACAGATGGGTGACGCGATGATCGGCGATGGCATCATACATGGCCTTCGCCCGTACCCAGCGCAGGCAGACATGGGTGCCGGCCTCGACGGCCAGGGTCCAGGGAAAGCACCAGCCATTGCAGTGGAACATCGGCAGTGTCCACAGATAGACCGGATGTCGGCCCATGCCCGAGGCGATGACGTTGGAATAGCCCATCAGCGCGGCGCCGCGATGGTGATAGACGACGCCTTTGGGATTGCCGGTGGTACCCGAGGTGTAGTTCAGCGAAATCGCATCCCATTCGTCGCCGGGCATCTGCCAGTCGTAATCGGGATCGCCCTCGGCCACGAGCGCCTCGTATTCGATCGTTCCGATCGCGTCGCCCTTCTTGGCGGGTGCATCCTCGGCAAAGTCGGGGTCGTCGTAGTCGATGACGATCGGCGTGAGGTTCGCCTTGGCGAGCGCCTCGGCCATGACGCCGGAAAACTCGCGGTCGACGATGACCATCTTGGCTTCGGCGTGTTCCAACTGGAAGGCGATGATATCGGCGTCGAGCCGGGTGTTGATCGACAGAAGCACGGCGCCGGCCATCGGCACGCCGTGATGGGCTTCGAGCATCGGGGGCGTGTTGGCCAGCATGACGGCCACGGTCTCGCCCCGCGTGATGCCGCGCTTTTCGATCGCCGAGGCAAGCTGCCGGGAGCGGCGATAGAAATCGCCGTAGCTGCGGCGCAGCGATCCGTGAATGATGGCGGTCCGGTCCGGATGGATCAGCGCCGCGCGCGACAGAAAGGTCAGCGGCGTCAGCGGTTGATAATTCGCCGCGTTGCGGTCGAGATGCTCGTCGTAAATGCCCATCGGTTCTCCCCAGTCGGCGCGGTTCATCGACGCGCCAGCGCATGAGCTATAGAAGATCGCGCGCCCTGCGTCACGGCAAGCAAGGCTCAGGGGAGCATAGCGGCGACGCCGTCTAAGACGAGCTTGAGGCCCACCGGAACGAGCAGGGCATAGGTGAAAATGTAGAACTTGGCGGGATCGACCTTTCGGACGAGCCAGACGCCGATGAGCGTTGCTACCGGGGCGAGCGGCAATAGCACGGCGGAGGTCATCAGATTGCCGGTCGAAAACTGCCCCAGCAGGGAATAGGGCAGCAGCTTGACCCCGTTGACGCCGGCGAAAAACACCGCCGACGTGCCGGCATAGATCTGCGGCGAGAGCCGCAAGGGCAATACGTAGATCTGATACGGCGGGCCGCCCGCATGGCTGACAAAGCTGGAAAAGCCGCTGATGGCGCCCCAGACATTTGCCCGGAGCGGGCGGCTTTCCTTCGACTCGCTTCTGTGGCGCGAACGGAAAAACCAGTCGGCGGCGAACCATAGGGCCAGGAGCCCGAGAAGAAGCCGAACGCCCTCGGCCGAGACGAACGCGGCTGTCAGATAGCCAAGGCCAACTCCGCCGATCGCAGCCGGCAGCATGGAGAGGAGCAGGGTGCGATCGAACCTGCCGCGCCAGGCATAGAGGCTGATGGCATCCATGACGACCATGATCGGCAGCAGAATGCCGGCAGCCGCGACCGGTGAGACGATCATCGCCATCAGCGGGACGCCGACCAGCGATATGGAGCCGCCGAAGCCGCCCTTCGACAAGCCGATGAGCAGAACCGCGGGAATGGCGGCGAGGTAAAAGATCGGGTCTGTGATCACGTTGCGCTCAACCGGTCTTCGTGCGCCGTGCGGCCATTCGGACGCACAAAGGATGCTCTACCACTTTGATTGAGCATCGGACCAAAAACCGGATTCCCGCTGACCCTCGAACTGTCGGCCGGCTCGACCGTAGCGCCGCTACGCTCGTCGTCATGCTCCGCTTGGATCGTCTGGGCGCACCGAGAAACGGAACCGCGTCCCAATTATCCCGATGCTCTGGGAAGGCGGTCCGGCCAAATGCACTGAACGAAAACGGCCTCCCGTCGTTCGACGGGAGGCCGTTGCGATGGCTCGATCCTGCTTCGGAAGGCTGCCGGTCGGCGCTCCCTGACTTGGAATCGATCAGTTTCACGACATCGGATCGATTCGATCCGATGAAATCGCGATCTAGTGTTCCGCGGCGCCCTGCTTGAGATCCTCGCGCATTCTCTGCGCCTTGATGATGGTCCGGGCATACTGCTCCCAGGTCGAGCGGACCCAGACCAGATTCGCGGTCAGCGCTTCGGCGACGCTTTCGAGTTCATCCAGCGAGGTCAGGTTCTTGTTGAACTGAGTCGCGAGGTCGCCCGAAATATCGCCGGTCTTCGTCGTGTCCAGCAATGCTTTCAACGAGCGGCCATTTTCCTGAACCTCCGGGACGATCCGTGCGAGAGCCTCATGCAGCCTGGCATGTTCCGTTTCGGCAGATTCAAGCTGGGGCCGCTGCTGCTCCAAGAGGCGGACCGTATTCCTCCAGTCGCGGGCGCGCCGATCCAAGTCGTCGCCCACGCCCTGGAAGCCACCCGCGATGCGACGGGGTAAACGCGCAGTCGTGTCAGAGGCACTTTGCGGCGCGGTGTTTTGCACTGCGGTGCCTTGCGTGGCAGGCATCGGAGCGCTCGGGACGTTGCGATCGATTTCTCCCGCTGATCCCTTGATAGGCTTGCTACGCAATATGTCACTGATGCCTGCGTTGAATTCGTCCACCGCATTTGTCGCCATGATACTCTCTCCGACTACTAATCTCGCCACGTGCTCCCACGTTCGACTTCACATTTGCACGAAGTGCCGCGGCGGGCCACTGCTATGTTAACAAGTGGTTAAGATCGCCGCAGTCTTCGCGCCCGAAGCAATGAATTCGGAGTTGGGAGATGGATTTCGATCGCGGGGTCGTCGGGCCGCTGGCGTCGTTTTTGAACCCCGGAAGGTAAGGCTTTGGCGCGGAGTGATAATCCAGCTTATCCACCGTAAAATCATGCCCGTGCGACCCTCTGTTCACCATGCTGTGCTATTCGGAACCCCTGAGAGGGAGTTGGGGATGCAGATGGAATTGCGCACCCGCGCGGAGGCGTTGGGCGATCTTGCCGGGCAGTTTGAATTGCGGGCGGATGGCCTGTGGAAACTGGGCAGGGACTTTGATCGCTGGGGTTTGGGCGAAGAGGCGATAGAGGCGCGAGAATGCGCCTGCGCCATGCGGGTCGGTGCCCTGATCAACCGGGCCAAGGCTGCTGGTCTCAGCGCCGAGTTCGCGGCCCCGGATGATTCGTTTTACTGATCACGGCATCTCACGGAATTCGCTTCCGGTCCCTGCTGATGACCGTCTGGCATGGGTAAGGACCGGGATGTTTTCTTCACGTGGGTGATGCGACTGGCTTAAGGCACCGGTTCGGTTCGCGCGGGCCGCTCCATGGGTCTCGGCGTTTATCTGACATCGTAGGTTTCGCTGCCCCCGGTCGATTTGCTAGAAGGGCCGGGAAGACGGGCTGCCGTCGCCGAAACCGGATCGCCAGAACCATTCCATGACCGTCGACCTTGTCATCCGTCCGAGACTTGTCCTCTTGACCACCGCGCTTGGAGATGCCGGCGCGGAAGCCGCAATGCGCGCGGCGCTCGCAGGCGGTGATGTCGCCTCCGTCATCATCGACTCCGCCGGACGCGACTCCGCCTCGTTCCAGCTCTTCGCCGAGGGCCTGGTGCCGGTGATTCAGGCAGCAGGAGCGGCTGCCATCATCGCCGACGACAGCCGTTGCGCGGGTCGGGTCGGAGCCGATGGCATCCATCTGAGCGCGGGCGATCTTCGAGCCCTGGACGAAGCGATGGAGCGATATTCGCCGAAACTGATCGTCGGCGCTTCCGGTTTCGAGACCCGGCATGACGCTCTGGAGGCCGGTGAGCGTTTGCCGGATTATCTGTTTTTCGGTCGCTTCGGTGGCGACGTCGCCGATCTGCCGCACGACAAGAACCTGGAAATGGCGGAGTGGTGGGCCGAGCTCGTCGAGCTTCCCTGTATCGTCATGGCGGGTCGGAGTGTGGACAGCGTGGGCCCCGCGGCGGACACGGGGGTCGAATTCATCGCGCTTTCCGGGGCGGTGTTCGACAAGCCGCAAGAGGCCGGCGCCATGGTCGCGCGGGCGAACGCGATCATCGATAGCTGGATGGAGAGCGAGGCAGCCTGATGCTGTGGTCTTTTCGCCCGTCGATCCGGCTCGTCGCAGCCCTGGCCCTGGTTCTCGGCAGCTTGTCCGGAGCCTTGGCGGCCGGGCCCAGTGCTGAGGAAGCAGCAACGGACGCCGACACGTCCGGCTCGGTGCTCGATGGCGCGAGTGGCACAGATTTGCCGGCGCCTTCGGACGCCGCGCCCGATTCCGGCACGGCAAATGCGGCGGACGATGGCGCGGCGCCCTCGAAAAGCGAATTGGCCTATGGCGCCTTCCAGCGCGGCTTTTATCTGTCGGCGCTGAAGCTTGCCGAGCCGATCGCCAATCTCGGCGATTCCGCGGCCCAGACGCTGCTCGGAGAAATCTATTCCCGGGGTCTGGGAGTCGCCCAGAACCTGAAGGAGGCGGCGCGCTGGTACGAGGCCGCCGCCGCGTCGGGCAGCCCGGAGGGGCAGTTCCGCTACGCGATGATGTTGCTGGACGGTACGGTGGTGGCCCCTGATGTCGCCAAGGCCCGCGATCTGATGAAGGCGGCGGCCGACGAAGGCTTGCCGCTCGCGCAGTACAATTACGGGCAAATGCTGATCGAAGCGGCTCCGACCGCGGGGTTCCAGGAGGCGAAGGACTATTTCGCCAAGGCAGCCCATGCAGGCGTCGCCGACGCGCAATACGCCATGGCTCAGCTTTATGTATACGGGCGAGGGGTTCCGGCCGACCCCATCAAGGCGCGCGCATGGCTGAAGGCCGCGGCCATCAACGGTCAAGATACCGCCCAGGTGGAATACGGTATCTGGCTGGTCAACGGCAAAGGTGGCCCCGCCAAGCTCGAGGACGGGTTCCAGTTTCTCAAGCGTGCCGCCCTGCGCGGCAATCCCATCGCCATCAATCGCATCGCGCATCTTTACAAGGACGGCATCGGCACCGCGCCTGACCGGATGGAGGCGGCCAAATGGTCAGTCCTGGCCAAGCGAGTGGAGAACACCGACCCGGTCCTCGACGATTTCTTCCGAGGCCTCGATCCCGCAACGCAAAAATCCGCCCTCGAAGCGGCAAACCGCTTTCGCTCGAGCTGACGCCGGGGGCGCGACGGCCGGCCGCCTTGAGCGGCGTTCGGGGCCGACCGGCGGCGCGTCGAGGCTTGAATGGATCGGGGATTTATGGTCTTGAGCGCCAACCGGCAGGATACAGCGCACTCTATTTATCGTTCGACGCCCTCGCAGCGTTGCTGTCGACCATCTCGCCAATCACTGACGCCGCCACGCTCGGACCTCCCGCCGCCGGCGCCGAAACCTTCGAGAGCTTCGATGAAGATCAACGGAAACGAAATTCGCCCGGGCAATGTGATCGAGCACAATGGCGGCCTGTGGGCGGCTGTCAAAACCGCCCATGTCAAGCCGGGCAAGGGCGGTGCCTTTGCCCAGGTCGAGCTCAAGAATCTCATCGACGGCACCAAGCTGAACGAACGCTTCCGGGCTTCCGAGACCGTCGAGCGGGTGCGCCTGGAGCAGAAGGACTATCAGTTTCTCTATGCCGAAGGCGAGATGCTGGTGTTCATGGACACCGAAACCTACGAGCAACTGGAGTTGCAGAAGGAGTTCGTCGGCGAGCGGGCGGCCTTCCTCCAGGATGGCATGATGGTGACCGTCGAAAGCCACGAGGAGAAGCCGATTGGCATCAAGCTGCCCGATCAGGTCGTGCTGTCGATCATCGAGGCCGACCCGGTGGTGAAGGGTCAGACGGCCACCTCGTCCTATAAACCGGCTGTGATGGAAAACGGCATGCGGGTGATGGTGCCGCCGTTCATCGATTCCGGCGAGAAGATTCTGGTCGACACGAACGAAATCACCTATCTGCGCCGCGCCGACTGAGGCGCTCGACTTTGGGACTGCGCTGCGGCGCACGGCCCAAGATACCGAATGACACCATGTTTGGCGGCACTCATACCCGACGCCTGACGCCGCTCCGGCGGCCACGCCGCATCTGACGAAAGCAACCAATGGCCCGTTCCGCGCTTCTCAATGTGATGACGCAGGCTGCCATGAAGGCCGGCCGAGCCCTGACCCGCGACTTTGGCGAGGTGCAGAATCTCCAGGTGTCCATGAAAGGGCCGGCGGACTTCGTGTCCAATGCCGACCGCCGGGCGGAGGAGATCGTCTACCAGGAACTGTCCCGTTCCCGTCCGGACTGGGGCTTCCTGATGGAGGAGCGCGGCGTCATCGAGGGCAAGGACCCCCAGCACCGCTGGATCGTCGACCCGCTCGACGGCACCACCAATTTCCTGCATGGCATCCCGATGTTCGCCGTCTCCATCGCTCTGGAGCGTGACGGCCAGATCGTCGCAGGCGTCGTGTTCAACCCGGCGATGGACGAGCTCTATACGGCGGAAAAAGGCGGCGGGGCGTTTCTCAACGACCGGCGCTTGCGGGTGGCAGGGCGCCAGCGACTGCCGGACGCTTTGTTCGGCACCGGAATTCCGTTCCTCGGGCGCGGCGATCATGCCGGCTTCCTCTACGAATTGCGGCAGATCATATCGGAGACCGCCGGCATCCGGCGGATGGGCGCGGCGTCCCTCGACATCGCCTATGTGGCGGCCGGCCGCCTCGACGGCTTCTGGGAGCGCACGCTCAAGCCGTGGGATCTGTCGGCCGGGGCAATTCTGGTCCGCGAAGCCGGTGGGTTCGTTACCGGCATGGACGGCAAGAAATTCGACCACATCGCCGGCGACATCGTTTGCGGCAACGAGTTCATGCACAAGGCTCTGATCGACCAGTTGCAGCAGGCGGAAGCAAAACGCCAGGCGGTCATGACCAACTCAGCCGCGCCAGTTTAACGATGAATTAATTCAAAGGCGTTCCGGTAACCGTCGCGGACGTTTGAAAGTGCCGCATTATTCCTTATCCTGCTTCAGGGATCTGGCCGGAATGCGAACCGGTCGACTCACGAGGACACGGGGCAGCGGTACGAGGCGTCCGGACCGGCTCGCGGAAGCGGTCGAGGCCGGTGGCCGTGCCAGCTGCCGCAGGAGTTGATTGGAACGTAATGCAGGTCTTCAGTTCGCCGAACGACAAGACGGTAAGACCGGACGATTTCGACCCGAATCGGCTTTCGAGTCCCATGGTGTTCTTGTGGTCGATGCTCGTGTTCCTGGCACTCGCCGGGTTCGTCGCGGCGATCCTCAGCCGTCAGATTTCCTCGGCTTTCGCCACCAATCCCGGCCTCAACGGTCTGATCATCGGCGTCCTCGCCGTGGGTATCTTTCTGGCGATGCTCCAGGTCCTGCGCCTCGCGCGGGAGGTGCGCTGGGTCAACGCCTATCGTGAGGGCGCGGCGGATTTCGAAACGCTGAAGGACCCGGTCCTCCTGGCGCCGATGCGCGGGCTACTCGGTCGGCGGCGGTCGATCTCGCTGTCGACCCATTCGATGCGCTCGATCCTCGATTCGATCGCGACCCGCCTCGACGAGACCCGTGACATCGCCCGTTACCTGATCGGCCTGCTGGTCTTTCTGGGCCTGCTGGGCACATTCTGGGGCCTGTTGCGCACGATCGGATCGATCGGCGCGACGATCCAGGGGCTGGACCCCGGCGCCGGCGACACGGCGAGTGTCCTCGATTCGCTGAAAGCCGGTCTCGCGGCCCCGCTGTCCGGCATGGGGACGGCATTTTCCTCATCGCTGTTCGGTCTGTCCGGTTCGCTCATCCTCGGCTTCCTAGACTTGCAGATCGGCCGCGCCCAGAACCGTTTCTACACCGAGCTGGAAAATTGGCTCTCGTCCGTCACCGACGTCGGGTCGGACATGGTGCTGGCGCCGCATGCTGGTCAGAGTCCCGTCCAAGGCGAGCAATTGCGGGTCCTGTCGGACCAAGTCACCAAGCTTGTCCAGGACCAGGGTGCGAGCCCGCGTACCAGCGCCGCCATGGCCAATCTCGCCGAAAGCATTCAGGGGTTGGTTACGCACATGCGCAGCGAGCAGCAGCTCTTGCGCGATTTCGTCGAGGCGCAAGCCGGCGAGCAGCGCGAGTTGCGCCAGGTGCTCGACCGTCTTTCCCGCCAGATCGGCGACATGAGCAAGGACCGCTGAGCGATGGCGCTCGCGCGTAACCGCAGGAGCGAACGCACCGTTGATTATTGGCCGGGCTTCGTCGACGCGCTGTCGACGCTGCTTTTGGCAATCATGTTCCTGCTCTCGGTCTTCGTGCTGGTGCAGTTTCTGCTCAGCCGCGAAATCTCAGGCAAGGACGAGGTGCTCGACCGGCTGAACACGCAGATCAACGAGCTGACGCAGCTCTTGGCGCTCGAACGCTCGACCGGCCAGGATTATCAGGATCAGATCGCGACGCTGCGCGCCTCGCTGTCGTCCACGGAAACGGAAAAGAGCCGGCTGCAACGCGCGCTGGAATCGGGCTCCGGTTCGGCTGCGGCTGCAAGCGCCGAAGTCGAGGGTCTGCAATCGGCCCTCGACGACGAACAGCAGTTCTCCCAGCGGGCGCGATCGCAACTCGAATTGCTCAATCAGCAATTGTCGGCGCTACGCCAGCAGATTGCGGCGTTGGAGAACGCGCTGGACGCGTCGGAGAGCCGTGATCAGGAAAGTCGAACCAAGATCGCCGATCTTGGCCGCCGCCTCAACGTGGCGCTGGCGCAGCGCGTGCAGGAATTGTCACGTTATCGCTCGGATTTCTTCGGACGCTTGCGGGAGATCCTGTCGGACCGCGAAAATATCCGCATCGTCGGCGACCGCTTCGTGTTCCAGTCGGAGGTGTTGTTTCCCTCGGGCTCGGACGTGTTGCAACCAGCGGGCAGCGAGGAGATGGCCAAGCTAGCCACGGCGATCAAGGAGCTGGCGCGCGAGATTCCTTCCGACATCAACTGGATTCTCCGCGTCGATGGACACACCGACAATGTTCCGATTACCGGTGGCCGCTTCGAGGACAATTGGGAACTCTCGACCGAGCGGGCCGGAGCCGTGGTGAAATATCTGATCAGCCAGGGTGTGCCGCCAGAGCGCCTGGCAGCGACCGGATTCGGCGAGTTCCAGCCGCTCGACACCGACGATACGCCCGAAGCGCGTGACCGCAACCGCCGTATCGAGCTCAAGCTCACCGAGCGCTAGAACGCCCCGCACAGACTCCAGCGTGTCGCAATCGCGGCGCGACTGCCCCGAGCCGCTGTCGTTACAAGTGTAACGATTGACGATGCCGCCGCAGCCATGCGAGCCTTTCCTGGAAGGGAAGGGCACCCCTTCTTGAGGACCGCGCATAAAGCGCGGCTGGGAGGAAAATATGAAACATCTACTACTCAGCAGCGTGGCCGCGCTCGGCCTGATTGCTGCCACGCACGCCGTCGCTCAGACCGCCGACAATATGGAAAAACTCCAGGGAATGCAGACGACCGGCACCTCGATGGATTTCAAGACCATCGAACAGACCGGCGAATACGCGGATCAGCTGCGCAAGAATCTCGAAAGCGTCAAACTGCCGGACGGGTTCAAGATCGAACTTTATGCGGTCGTGCCGGATGCGCGGCACATCGCCATCGGGTCGCAGGGCGTTGCCACCTTCGTGGGCACCCGCAAGCAGAACGTCTGGGTGGTCACCGATCGCGACAAGAACCGCGTCGCCGACGAGGTCAAGGAGTTCGCCCCGTCGATCGATTTTATCATTCCCAACGGCGTCTGCTTCTCCAAGGACGGGTTCCTCTACATCGCCGAGCAGAACCGCGTGCTGGTGCTGCCGGCCGCCGAGTTCTTCTATGAAAGTCCGGATGTCGCCGTCGGAGTCGTGGTGGACCAGGGCAAGCTGATCCCGCCCGGGGAGGAATCGTTCAACCACACGGCGCGCGTTTGCCGCATCGGCCCGGACGACAAGCTCTACATAACCCTCGGGCAGCCATTCAACGTGCCACCGCCGGAGAAGGCCGATCTTTACAAGCGCGAGGGCATTGGGGGGATCATCCGCATGAACCGCGACGGCTCGGGCCGTGAGGTTTATGCCACCGGTGTGCGCAATTCCGTCGGCATGCAGTTCAACCCGGCGAATGGCGATCTCTGGTTCACCGACAATCAGGTCGACGGCATGGGGGACGACATTCCGCCCGGCGAGCTGAACCGCAGCACAGGGTCGGGCCAGAATTTCGGCTTTCCCATCTATGGCGGCGGCAGCGTCCGCACCAACGAATACAAGGATGCCGAGTTGCCGACCGACGCGGTCATGCCGGCAGTCGAGATGGTCGCGCATGCCGCCGATCTCGGCATGGACTTCTACACTGGTACAAGCTTCCCGCGTCAATATCGGGGCGGTATCTTCTCGGCTCAGCATGGCTCATGGAACCGCACCGAACCGGTTGGCGCGCGCGTTATGTTCACCCCGGTCAACGATGACGGCACAGCCGGGGAAACGGAAGCCTTCGCGGAAGGCTGGCTGACGCCGAGCGGCGAATATATCGGCCGGCCCGTCGACGTGGAGATGATGAAAGACGGATCGCTGCTGGTCTCCGACGATCTGGCCGGCGCGCTCTATCGCATCTCCTACGAGAAGTAGGGAACGCCGACTTGAAAACCGGGCGGTCGTCAGGCCGCCCGGGAACTTGCGTGGACGGCGCGCATTTTCGCCCCGCGAGCTATGCGACGAGGACGTCGCAACGAAATCGTTTTCAATCGAGGCGCCCGGATAAGTTTTCGCGCCCTTTTCCCGGAATTCCCCATGATCAATACCGTGACCTGGATCCTCTCGGTGCCACTTTTTCTGGCGAGCCTCGTCCTGCCTGGGGAGGCGGCGGAACTGGCGGCTGGTAAGGACAAGGCCGGCATGTGCGCGACGTGTCATGGGCTCGACGGCATCGCCAAGGCGCCGAATGCGCCCAATCTGGCCGGGACGAATGTTTTCTATATCACCGAACAGCTGAAAGCCTTCCGGTCCGGCGCGCGCGAGCATCAGCAGATGTCGATCATCGCCCAGGGCCTCAGCGACGAGGACATCGCGGACCTCGCCGCCTGGTATTCGGCGATCGAGGTCACGGCGACGATGCCGGCGGTCGAATAGACGGGCACCGCTCGGCCCGCCTTCGCTACTCCGCTGCGCCGAGCAGCGTCCCGGCATGACCAGCCTCGAATTGCAGGCGGGCGAGGCGGGCATAGATTCCGTTCTTGGCGATCAGCGAGGCATGGGTGCCTTCCTCGACGACCCGGCCGCCGTCGAGTACCAGAATACGGTCGGCCTTGAGGACGGTGGCAAGGCGGTGGGCGATGACGAGGGTCGTGCGCCCCTCCATCAGCTTTTCCAGCGCCTTTTGCACGAGCTTCTCGCTTTCCGCGTCGAGCGCCGAGGTGGCTTCGTCCAGTAGCAGAATCGGTGCATCGCGCAGGATCGCCCGGGCGATCGCGATGCGCTGGCGCTGGCCGCCCGACAGAGTGATGCCGCGCTCGCCGATGGTCGTGCGATAACCGTCCTCCATCGCCTCGATGAAGCCGTCGGCCAGCGCCGATTTCGCGGCCGCTCTGATTCGATCCTCGGAGGCGTCCGGGTCGCCAAAGCCGATATTGTCCGCCGCGCTCGCGGCGAAAATCGTCACGTCCTGCGGCACGAGCGCGATGCGCTGGCGCAGATGCTCGAGGTCGGCCTGCCGCGCATCTACGCCGTCGATGAGAATCCGTCCGGCATCCGGATCGTAGAAGCGTTCGATCAGCGAGAAGATCGTCGATTTTCCGGCGCCTGAGGGGCCGACGATAGCGACGGTCTCGCCATGCCGGATCGTGAAGGAAAGGTCGTGGACGGTCGAAACGCCCGGACGGCTCGGATAGGCGAAGCTGACGCGCTCGAACACGACTTCGCCGCGCGCCGGCACCGGCAACGCGACCGGATCGCTGAGCGACTGCACCGCCGCCTCCTCGCCGAGCAGTTCGGTCAGGCGCTCGGCGGCACCGGCGGCCTGGGCGAGTTCGCCCCAGACCTCCGACAGCTGGCCGAGCGCGCCGGCGGCGAAGACGGCATAGAGCAGGAACTGGCCGAGCGTGCCGCCGCTCATGGTCCCTTCCGCCACCTGCTGGGCGCCGATCCACAGCACCGCGACGACCGAGGCGAAGATCAGGAAGATCGCGAAGGCGGTGAGAAAGGCGCGTGCCTTGATCGAGGAACGCGCAGCTTCGAAGGCCCGGTCGACGGCCGAGGAGAACCGACCGCTCGTCGCCGCCTCGCTGGTGAAGGCCTGCACGGTACGCACGGCGCCGATCGCCTCGGTGGCATAGGCGGTAGCGTTGGCGAGCGTGTCCTGGGCAAGGCGCGAGCGCCGGCGGACCGAGCGGCCGAATGCGACGAGCGGCAACACGATCAGCGGGATCGCGCCGATCACGATCAGTGACAAGCCGGGGCTCGTCACGATCATCATCGTCACGGCGCCGAAGAAAAGGATGACATTGCGCAAGGCGAGCGACGCGGTGGAGCCGACGGCGGATTTGATCTGCGTCGTATCGGCGGTCAGCCGCGAGATGATTTCGCCGGTCAGCGCCTGGTCGTAGAAGCTGGGCGACAGCCGCGTCACATGGGCAAAGAGGTCCTTGCGAAGGTCCGCGACGACCCGTTCGCCCAGCGTAATGACGAAGTAATAGCGGCCGGCGCTGGCCACGGCGAGGAGGGCGGCGAGCACCAGCAGCATGCTGAAGTAAGTATCGATGAAGGCGGTGTCTGATGCCGAGAAGCCCTTGTCGATCACGCGCCGCACGGCCAGCGGCAGCGACAGGGTCGTCAGCGCGGCCAGCGCGAGGAAGAACACCGCGCCGGCCACCTTGCCCTTGTAGCGCTTCAGATAGGGAACCAACCGTGCCAGGGGCTTCAGATTGCGTCGCTTCCGCTCTGTCTCGCGGTCGACCGGTTTCATCTCGCGCAAAAGCGCCTCCCCTTTATGCGTGGCTCCGGTCGCCCCTTGTGCCCCTGCCGGCCCTCATGTATAGGCTCCTCCTCGAATTTGGAAGCGATTGCGCCGCCCCTTTCCCTACGGCAATCGAGTCGCGCAAGCGGCTTGGCCGCCTCGGCGTCGGCGTGTCGGGGAAGCCGGCAAGACCAAGGATCGAAGACGATGAAGAAAGAAATTCACCCCGATTACCACGCGATCACCGTGGTGATGACCAATGGTACCGAGTATCAGACTCGCTCGACCTGGGGTTCGGACGGCGACAAGATGAATCTCGACATCGACCCGACCAGCCATCCGGCCTGGACGGGCGGCAACCAGCACCTTCTCGACCGCGGTGGCCGCGTGTCGCGCTTCAAGAAGCGCTACGAAGGCCTCGGCATGTAATCTGTCGCTTGCGGCTGGAGCATCGCTCCGGGCGTGGCAACGACATCGGCCCGGCCGCGATGAGCGCGCCGGGCTTTTTGCGTCGGGTCAGTCGGCGGAGAGGGTGCCGCTCAGGCGAAGATGCGCGTCTGGCGGTCGGAAAGATCGCGAAAGCTCTCCGACACATGCTGCGCCAGAGCATCGGCCGCCGGACCGGCGCCGTCCCGCCTCATCATGAAAACGCGATAGCTGCCAAGCGGCGGCAGGCGCTCCGGATCGTTCAACCGAACAAGGGTCGACGACAGCACGCTCGCGGGCAGAGGGGCGATCGCCAGATCGGCTTCGACGGCCGCGATCTGGCCCTGACAAAGCTCGCTTGAATAGGCGATGCGGTAGTCCCTTCCGACGCTGTCCAGCGCATCGAGCGCCCGACCGCGCCAGGAGCAGCCCTGATCGGCCAAGGCCAGAGGCAGGGGCGTCTGCTCGGCCGCGCGGCCATTGCGCAGCCCGATCCAGACAAGCGCCTCGCTGTAGATCTCCTCGCTCGAAGAATTGGGCTTCTCGCCGCAACTGACGATCGCTACGTCCAATTCGCCAGCGGCGCAGCGACGTCGGAGTTCGGCACTGCAATCGAGCCTGACGTCCACCGCGACCTGTGGATGAGTCGATGCGAAGCGCTTCAGAATGCCGGGAATGGCGAAGATGCCCGAATCGTTCGGCGCGCCGAAACTCACCCGCCCCTCGATCTGCGGAACCAGGAAGCGCGCCATCGCCTCGTCGTTCAGCCGCAAGAGTCTGCGCGCATAGCCGAGCAGCATCTCGCCGTCGCCGGTTGGCACGACGGCTCGCGGCTCGCGGCGAAACAACGCGCGGCCGACCATGTCCTCCAGCTTCTTGACCTGCAGGCTGACAGCCGACGGCGTACGGTGCACGAGCTCGGCGGCTCTGGAGAAGTTTCCGCTTTCACAGATGGCGACAAAGGTGCGGGCCAGATCTATGTCGAGATTCGGTAGTGATGCCAGGGGGCGGCTCATGGCGGATTCCTCGCGAATGGAGTTTTCTATTCGAAAATCTCACAGCAAGTCTTATAACTTCTCGTTCGACTCATCAATAGCGTTTCGGCAGGGTGTGGTCTCAGGACAAAGGAGACCACCATGCTGCGATCCGCATTTCTTCCCAAACACGTTGACGAGGCTTCGGCACAGACGTCATCGAACGGCTTCGCCTGGTTGCGTTCATGGAGTTTGGAGCGCCGCCGCCAGCGGCTGCGGCGCGAGGCATTCGATACCTTGCTCAGGGTCGATGCTAACATCCTCGAAGACGTCACCGGGCTCCAGCGCGAACAGCTGGAACAGGCCGCTCGCTTGCCGCTGTCGATCGATGCGCTGAAAGCGCTCCGCTTGATGCAGAGGCAGGAGCCCGATTCTCAATAAAGGTGGCAGGGACCTTTCGTGCGTCCGAACGGCGCACGAAGCTCTCATACGGACGTGAGAGGCTTTCTTAGGCGGTCTGAGGGGCGGCCCCAGATCAGCGTTCCCTTACCAACCATTGCCTAGACATGCTGAGAGCGGCTAGCCGTGGAACGCGGTCTTCAGGAGATTGATCTGCTCGCCAACCGGGTTGTGTCCGTCCGGAGTCTCCCGGGAGACGTCGCCGTAGATCTCGCGATCGAGCATGGCGATTCGGCGTTCCAGCCTGAGGGCACGCTCGACGAGCCCGCGGAAGGCTTCGGGAAGTTCGCCATATTGCGGCGAATCCTTCGCGCTTCCCAGACCCTCGAGCCGGACCTTGACCTTCTCGGCCTCGACCTGCGCGCGCGACATGTCGCCCTGGTTCGCCGCGCGCTGGAGCAGCAGCCAGGAAGCCACCTGCATCAGCCGCGTGGTCAGGCGCATGGACTCGGCCGCATACAGCGTCGCCGCAAGTCGGGACAGCGCCTTGGCGTCGGTGCGCCCGTCGCTGTCGAGATAGACCGCCGTCTCGTCGACGAGCGTCATGCCTTCGTTGAACAGCGGCTGGAAGGACCGCGAGAAGGCGAGGTGCTCAGCCAGCCGAATGGTGTGGTCGTCGTCTTTCGAACCAGTCATCTGAATCGTCATCGGCTGCGACGGTCCCCCCAAGTGTCATATTGATCTGTCGGCAGGCCGCGATACCGAAGGCATCCTGCGTCGTCAAAGGGTGCGGCGAGAGCGGCCGGTTTGCAAGCGAACTCCCGCACAATTGTTAATTCCGGTTAACGGGTGAATCGCCGGCAAAAAAAAGAGCCGCAGCGAGCGGCTCTCAGGAGTTTACAACAGGGAGGCGTCAAACGAGGCGGGAAGCCGCTTCGTCTATCCATCAAGCTGCCAATGCATCAATCTGGACCGGGATTAGTTAAACACTGGAAACCTTACCTGAAGATTAATTCGCGCCCGCCCTCGCAAGATTTTCTCTACCTTTGCACCTGAACTCGACACATGGAGACATCAAGACTCATGACGATTCCCCAGGAAATGACAGCGGTTCTCCTCGATGGGTTCGGTGGCCCCGACGTGTTGAAGGCCGGACAGCGTACCGTCCCGACGCCGGGACCGGCCGAGATCCTGATCGCCGTCGAGGCCGCCGGGGTCAATCGACCCGACGTCTTGCAGCGCCAGGGCGGCTATCCGCCGCCGCCGGGCGCGCCGGACTGGCCGGGGCTGGAGGTGGCCGGCACCGTAGTCGCGCTCGGGGAGGGGGCAGGTCGGCACGGGTTGGGCGACCGGGTCATGGCGCTCGTCCCTGGCGGCGGCTACGCCGAATACGCAACCGTTGCCGAAACCAACGCCATCGCGGTGCCGGGCGCCCTGTCGATCGAGGAGGCGGCGGGCGTTCCGGAAACCTTCTTCACCGTCTGGCATAACGTGTTTCAGCGCGGCGGGCTGAAGGCGGGCGAGAGCTTCCTGGTCCATGGCGGCACGTCCGGCATCGGCACCACGGCGATCCAACTCGCCAAGGCGTTCGGCGCCACCGTCTTCGCGACGGCGGGCAGCGACGACAAATGCCGCGCCGCCGAACGGATTGGCGCCGAGCGATGCATCAACTACCGCAGCGAGGACTTCGTCGAGGCGCTGCGCGAGGCGACCGGCGGGCGCGGCGTCGACCTCACGCTCGACATGGTCGGCGGGGATTACACCAATCGCAATCTCGCCGTCGCAGCCGAGGACGGTCGCATCGTCCAGATCGCGTTTCTCAAAGGGCCGGAGGTCCAGATCGATCTTAACCTGGTCATGCGCAAGCGGCTGACGCTGACCGGTTCGACCCTGCGCAACCGCTCGGTCGAATTCAAGGCCGCCATCGCGCGGGAGATCGAGGAGAAGGTCGGCCCGCTCTTCGCGAGCGGCAAGGTGAAGCCGCTGATCGACACGCTCTATCCGCTCGTCGACGCCGCGAAGGCGCACCAACATATGGACGAGGATCATGTCGGCAAGATCATCCTGACGACACAGCATTCGAAGGGCTGATCGCTGACGAATGATCGGGGCGCCGCCAATGGCGCTCCGATCAAGCAGCGCCTGTCAGCCGGGTGATCTCGACGCCGGGGCGCTTGCCTTGCTGCTGCGCTGGGTCGCGAGATAAAGGCTGGTCTCGCTGGCGACGATGCCGTCGATCAGACGCAGGCGTTTCAACGCCTCATCGAGATCGGCCAGGGTTTCGGTGCCGAATTCGACGATCAGATCCCAACGTCCGTTGGTGGAATGGATAGTCTGGATTTCGGGAAAGCCCCGTAGAAGAGACACGATCCGCTCGTTTCCCTTGCCTTCGATTTCGATGAGCGTGATGCCGCGAACCGGCATTTCGGTGGCGTCGCCTCTGAGCACCACGGTGAAACCGAGGATTTCGCCGCTCGCGACAAGCCGTTCCATACGGGAGCGGATCGTGGCGCGGGAGACGCCGAGCTCCGCCGCCAGATCCGAAATCGCCATGCGGGCATTCCGGCGCAAGGCGCCGACAAGTCGTCGATCGGTATCGTCCATTTGGGAAGTTTTACTTGCCATTTTGCGAAGTTTCCTGCCCATTTTGATCAGTTTTTAGCATTGTCGCCGCCATCCGATCCAGATCGAATATCCGGACTGAATTCTTTCGGATTGCGACCCAGATGACATCTCAACGCTCCATCGCCCTGATCGGCGCCCCGGCCGACACCGGCGGTGCCTATGCCGGTTGCCTGATGGGGCCGGACGCCTTGCGGACCGCCGGGATCGTCGGGGCCCTCTCCGAGTTGGGGCACCGGGTGGAGGATCTGGGCAATTTTCATGCGGTCGCCGGCGAATCGAAATCTCACGCCAACGCAACGGTTCACGATCTGGCCAGCTACGCCGCTCTGATCGCCATGCTCGGAGACGTCTGCCGCCAATCGCTCGACGGCGATCATGTCCCGATCTTCATGGGCGGCGATCATTCCATCGCCGCCGGAACCCTGCCGGCTATTGCCAGGCGAGCCAGGCAGGAGGGCCGCGAGCCATTCGTGCTGTGGCTCGACGCGCATCCGGACCTGCACACGCTCGACAGCACTAGAAGCGGCAATCTGCACGGAACGCCGGTCGCCTATGTCACCGGAGCGCCGGGGTTCGAGGGGGCGGTTCCGGCCCTCGACGAGCCGATCCGGCCGGACAACATCTGCATGATGGGCATTCGCTCGGTGGACCCGGCCGAGCGCCTGCGCATCGTCGAGACCGGCATCACCGTTCACGACATGCGGGCGATCGACGAATTCGGCATCGCGGCGCCGTTGCGCGCCTTTCTGGAGCGGGTACGCGCGGCGGACGGCCGCCTGCACGTCAGTTTCGACGTGGATTTTCTCGACCCCGAGATCGCGCCGGCCGTCGGCACGACCGTTCCCGGCGGCGCCACCTTTCGCGAGGCCCATCTGGTGATGGAAATGCTGCATGACAGCGGCCTGGTCTCATCGCTCGATATCGTCGAACTCAACCCCTTTCTCGATGAACGCGGCCGCACCGCGAAATTGATCGTCGACCTCGTCGCCAGCCTGTTCGGCCGGCAGGTCCTCGACCGCCGCACCAGGAGCTACTGACCATGACCGCCAAACCGCCGAAGAACATCAACATCGTCCCCTTCGTCAGCGTCGACAACATGATGAAGCTCGTCCTCAGCGTCGGGATCGAGACCTTCCTGCAGGAACTGGCCGGCTTTATCGAAGCGGATTTCCGGCGCTGGGACCTGTTCGACAAGACGCCGCGCATCGCCTCCCATTCCGCTGAGGGGGTGATCGAGCTGATGCCGACCAGCGACGGTGAGGTCTACGGATTCAAATACGTCAACGGGCATCCGAAGAACTTCAAGGAGGGCCTGCAGACCGTAACGGGGTTCGGGGTGCTGTCGCGGGTCGACAACGGCTATCCGGTGCTGTTGTCCGAAATGACGATCCTGACGGCGCTCAGGACGGCCGCGACGTCAGCCATGGCCGCAAAGTATCTGGCGCCCAAGGGGGCCGAGTGCATGGCGATCATCGGCAACGGGGCGCAGTCGGAGTTTCAGGCGATGGCCTTCAAGGCGCTGCTCGGGATCAAGAAGCTGCGGCTCTTCGACATCGACCCGGCGGCGACCGAGAAGTGCCTGCGCAACCTTTCCGGCAAGGGCTTCGAGATTGTCGGCTGCGTCAGCGCGGAAGCCGCCGTCGAGGGGGCCCAGATCATCACGACCGTGACCGCGGACAAGCAATACGCGACCATCCTGACCGACAACATGGTCGGGTCCGGTATCCATATCAATGCGGTCGGGGGGGACTGTCCCGGCAAGACGGAGCTGCACAAGGACATCCTGCTGCGCTCGGATATTTTCGTCGAGTATCCGCCGC
The DNA here is from genome assembly GCA_011050685.1 of Aurantimonas coralicida. Lineage (GTDB taxonomy): Bacteria > Pseudomonadota > Alphaproteobacteria > Rhizobiales > Rhizobiaceae > Aurantimonas > Aurantimonas coralicida_A. The sequence continues at coordinate 7,344 of DRFF01000162.1, read as the reverse complement.
AGACCCGGGTTGAGGGGGAGATCCAGCAGTTGCCGGGCGATCATCCGGTGACGGAGTTGTGGACGGTGATCGCTGGCGACGCGGTCGGCCGTCGGGATGCGCGTCAAACGACGCTGTTCGATTCGGTCGGCTTCGCGATCGAGGATTTTTCGGCGCTGCGCTATGTGCGCGAAAAGGTGGCGCCGACAGCGTTCTTCGACCGGCTCGACATGATCGCCGATCCGGATGACCCGCGCGATCTGTTCGGCATGGTGCTCAGGGCCGACAAGGCCGCGCAAGATGGCCTTCCGATTGCAATCTGAGACAGATCATTATCGCTTGCTTCTTCGGTTGATCGGGTAGCCGCTCGCTGGCCCCTTCACCGGCTGGATCAGCATACGATCGAGCCAGAGATCGCGACGGGTGCGAAACTGCTCGATGCCGATGGTCATGGCTTCGTGGCCATCCCTCGGCTGTGCCTTGTAGGTTCCGAGTAGTCGGTCCCACCACGGCACGTTGAAACCAAAATTGCTGTTGGTCTCGCTTGGGTGGATGGAGTGGTGGACCCGGTGCATGTCCGGCGTCACCACGAACCAGCGCAGCACCCGGTCGATGGCCAGCGGGATGCGGATGTTGCTGTGATTGAACATGGCGGTGCCGTTCAAGAGCACCTCGAAGATCAGCACCGCCACCGCCGGCGGCCCGAGCGCGGCGACGACCGCCAGCTTGATCCCCATCGACAGAAGAATCTCGACCGGGTGGAAGCGCAAGCCGGTGGTCACGTCGAATTCCAGATCGGCGTGATGCATACGGTGCAGCCGCCACAGGGCGGGCACGGCGTGGAACATGACGTGCTGCAAATAGATCGCCAGATCGAGCGCCAGTATCGCCACGATTACCGCGATCCAGGCCGGGACATCGAAGACGTTGAACAGACCCCAGCCGCGCTCCTCGGCAAGAAGCGCGAGGCCGACCGCGACGACCGGGAAGGTGAGGCGGACAAGCAGCGTGTCGATGACGACGACGCCGAGATTGTTGGTCCAGCGCAGGAGGCGCGGGATTTCCCGCCGCCGACGCGGCGCGGCAACCTCCCAGAGCGCCATGGCGAGCAGGATGGCGAGGAAGATGGACGTGCGGATGATCGGTTCGTTTGCCAACAAAATATCCGGCATATGCGAACGTTCCTTGCCCTGCTGCGCTTCGAGCGATGCGCTCGCGATGCCTTGACATAAGCCGGCGCGGCGAGCGGATCAATCGATCCTCGACAGCCCCGCATGGGCGAGACGCGGTGCGCGGGTCATCGTTCAAACAGCCGGTCTGCCCAACGGCTGCGGCCGCCGGGCGCAAGCGTCCCCCGGATATCGAATAAACCGAACCACCGTTGATTTGGGTCAATAGCCGCGAGCGCCGTTTGACGTAGCATTCAAGAGGTGAAGTTATTTAAAGGAGATCATTAGATGAAAGGGATTGCATTTCTGCTTCCGGTCGCCGCGTTGTTGTTGTCGTCGGCCGCGCAGGCCGCCGGCGACCTCAGCCGGGCGGACCCGACGGAAATCGTCATCGAGATGGGCACTTCCGGCGACAAGATGTATTTCAAGCCGAACCATATCGAACTCGAAACAGGCAAGGCCTACAAGATCGTCCTGAAGAACGTCGACGACGTGAAGCACGAGTTCGAGGGACATGACTTCATCGGCAAGATTTTCACGCGTAAGGTGGAGATCACGGACCCGGCCGGAGAGTTGGTCGCCGAAATAAAGGGCCCTGTGACTGAGATCGAAGTCGGGCCGAAGCGTGAGGTCGAATGGTTCATCGTGCCAGTCCAAACCGGCGAAGATATCCCGGTGGATTGTGCGCTTCCCGGGCACAAGGAAGCCGGCATGTTCGGCACGATCACCATCAAGTGACACCGTCGGCGCTCGTCTCGATCTGAGGCGACCGCTGTCCTTTCGCGTGCCGTGAAAGGCTCCGCGTTTGCGGATCGGCCGAAGGGAGCGCCGCCGTGTCCGTCAGGCGCGGCTGGCCGCAAATCCCTGTCGGTGATCGGCGTCGCCGCCCGGCGTGCTCGCCTGCGGTGCAACCGCAGCGTGGTACTCGGCCGCGCGAGCGGACGTTGCCGCCGCCCGCGCCGCACCGATCCTCCGATCCCGATAATTCGTTTCGATTCCTTGCGTCGCCGCAGCGACGCGCCTATAAGGGCGGCCGAATTCCCGGACATGTGGTTGAACATCCACGGCTTGCCTCCCGGGGCAGGCACTAAGGAGGATTGTATTCATGGCACAACAATTACTGATGCCGAAAGCGACGGCCGTCTGGCTTGTCGACAACACCTCGCTGTCCTTCGAACAGATCGCGGATTTCTGCACGCTGCATCATTTGGAGGTCAAGGCGATCGCGGATGGCGAATCGGCGCAAGGCATCAAGGGGCTCGACCCCGTTATGACCGGGCAGCTATCGCGCGACGAGATCGAGGCGGCGGAAAAAGACCCCAATCGCAAGCTGAAGCTGTCGGCGCCCAAGGTGCGTGTACCGGAAGCCAAGCGCAAGGCGCCGCGCTATACGCCGGTCTCCAAGCGCCAGGACCGGCCGAACGCGATCCTCTGGCTGGTGCGCAGCCATCCGGAACTGAAGGATCCGCAGATTTCGCGTCTGGTCGGTACGACCAAGAACACCATCCAGCAGATTCGCGATCGGACCCATTGGAATTCCGCCAATCTCCAGCCGATGGATCCGGTAACGCTTGGTCTGTGCACGCAGATCAATCTCGACCTGGAAGTGGAAAAAGCGTCTCGCGGTATCGTGCGGCCGGAAGAACTGGCGGAAGAAGAGCGGCTTTTGTCGGCGTCGCAGACGCAGAATTGGGGCCGCGGCGAAGCCGCCGCCGAGGACGAGGAGCTGGATGCGGCCGCGGTGTTCGCCAAGCTCACCTCGATGCGCAGCAACGAGCCCGAGGACGGCGAGGAGCAGGGCTGAAGTAGTCCGTCAGACCGATCGGAAGAATGTCGCGGCGTCGGAGCAATCCGGCGCCGTCGCTCCATCCAAGGATGATCGAGGCGATCAGTCCTCCTCCGCGACATTCACCGTATAGTTGAGGCCAAGACGGCCGCCATCGGCATAGATCGTCTGCCCGGTGATATAGCTGGCGTCGTCAGACGCCAGGAAGGCGGCGATCGCCGCGATCTCCTCCGGCTGGCCGATCCGGCCCAGCGGCGTGCGTGACAGGATGCGCCGCGAGGCTTCCTTGTCCTCTGCCACAGCGCGCAGCATGTCGGTCATGATCGACCCGGGACCGATGGCGTTGACGCGAATGCCGTGCGGCGCCAGCGACAGCGCCATGACCTTGGTCAGCTGATTGACGCCGCCCTTCGAGACCGAATAGCCGACCTGGTCGGCAATCGCGAACACAGCGTTGACCGACGACATGTTGACGATCGCGCCGGGGGCGCCGCCAGCCTTGACCTTTTCGACCAAATGACGGGCAACCGCCTGGCCGCAAAGGAAGGATCCCTTCAGATTGATGTTCAGCACGCGGTCGAACGCCTCTTCGTCGAGGTCGAGGAAGTCCGCCTTGTGGACGATACCGGCATTGTTGACGAGGATATCGACGTCGCCGAACTGGTCGAGTGCTGCGGCGAGGAGGTTGTGGACATGCAGCCGATCGGCGACGTTGCAGACGATCGACCGGACCTCGCCGAGTTCGCCGAGTTCGGCCGCGGCGGCGGTACCGGCCTTTTCGTCGACGTCGGCGATGACGACTTTGGCGCCGTCCTCGAGAAAGCGACGCGAAATCGCGTAGCCGATTCCCTTGGCGCCGCCGGTGACAATCGCAACCTTGCCGTTCAGGGCCATGGCGCTTCTCCTTTTGCTGCGTCGGTCGCGAGCCGTGCGAAACGACGCGATTGAACGCGCCTCCATAGCAGATGCGAAAGGAAAGGGCAGGGCGGGGTTTTTCCTCGATGCCGGCCGTTCAGCCGTTGCCCTTGAAGCCGGGATACAGCGTCATGCCGCCGTCGAGGAAAATGGTCTGTCCAGTCAGGTAATCGGCCGCGTCGCAGACCATCCAGGCAACGGTGCGGCCGACGTCCGCCGCCTCGCCGATCCGGCCATAGGGAATGAGCTTGAGCATCGCGTCGCGGTGGTTCTCGCGCTCATCGGCGTTGATGGCCGTCGCGATGGCGCCGGGCGCGATCGAGTTCACCCGGATCTTCTCGGCCGCGACCTCCTGGGCGATCGAGCGCATGAGCATGTCGACGCCGCCTTTGGAAGCGGCGTAATTGACGTGAAAGGCCCAAGGGATCAACTGGTGAACGGAGGAGTCGAAGACGAGCTTGCCGAGCGCCGGGCTGACGTCTTCGCGCAGTCCCTTCTGGCGGAACCGCCGCACCGCTTCCCGTCCGACCAGGAAAGCGCCGGTCAGATTAACTCCGATCACCATGTTCCAGTCGTCGAGACTCATCTCGGTCAGGGGAGCGTCCTTTTGCACGCCGGCGTTGGACACGACGATGTCGATCGGCCCGAGCTCGGTTTCTGCTTCGTCGAACATGTCGATGACATCGGCCTCGTTGGAGACGTCCGCCGCGATCTTGATGGCGCGTCGCCCGAGCGCCCGGATGTCGGCGACGACGGAGTCGGCCTCCCGGTCAGAGCCGTGAAAATTGATGACCACGTCGGCACCGGCCCGCGCCAGTTCCCGCGCGGTGGCCTCGCCGATACCCGACGAGGAGCCCGTGACGATCGCAGTCTGTCCAGCAAGACTGTGCAGATCAGAAGACGCCATCTGGATCCTCCAGCATCTGGAACTCGAAATGGTTCGGATCTTGTCTGTCACCGTTCAACGCGCGATCGAGCCAAATGGCTGCGGAGATCAGCGAAAGGTGCGTCAGGCCTTGCGGGAAGTTGCCCAGATGGTCGCCGGCCGACGACAATTCCTCCGAGTAGAGACCGAGATGGTTCGCGTAGGTGTGGAGCTTTTCGAACAGCAGCCGTGCCTCGGCGACGTATCCGGTCCGCGCCAATGCCTCGACGTACCAGAACGAGCAGATGGTGAAGGCGCCCTCTTCCCCATCAAGGCCGTCGTGGTTCTCTTCGGTGTTGATGTAACGCTTGACCAGGCAGTCGTGAACGAGATGGCGTTTGACCGCCTTCAGGGTCGACGTCCACATGGGGTCGCGCGGGTTGATGAACTTGACCAGCGGCATGAGCAATACGACGGCGTCGAGCCCCTTGCTGCCTTTGAACTGGGTAAAGGCGCCGATGTCCGGATCCCAGAATTCCTCGAGAATCGACTGCTGTATCAGGTCGCGCTGGCCGCGCCAGCGAACTATGTCGGCGGGCATCGACTGGTCATTGGCGATACGAAGGCCACGATCGAGCGCCACCCAGCACATCAGCCGCGATGACAGATACTCCCGCGGTTCGCCCCGACTTTCCCAGATGCCCTTGTCGGGCAGTTGCCAATTGTCGCAGAGCCAGTCGAGAATGCCGGACAGCTTCTTCCAGACGGAATAGGCGGGCTTTCCGCGGGCCTTGGATGCGATATAGACCGCGTCCATGAACTCGCCGTAGATGTCCATCTGGCGCTGGCTGTAGGCTTCGTTGCCGATCCGCACGGGCTGTGAGCCGAAATAGCCTTCGAGATGATCGAGATCGGATTCCGGCAGGTTCTGCGACCCGTCCATGCCGTACATGATCTGCAGCCCCGATTCGCCGGTTTCCACGGCCCGAACCATGAGGAAATGGACGAATGCCTCGGCTTCGTCGTAATAGCCGAGGCGTGACAGGCTGTAGAGGGTGAAGGCGGCATCGCGCACCCAGGTGAAGCGATAGTCCCAATTACGCTCGCCGCCGATCACCTCGGGCAGGCCGAATGTCCCGGCGGCGGCGATCGAGCCGTATTCGGATGAGGTCAGAAGCTTGAGCGTCAGCGCCGATCGCACAACGAGATCACGCCAATAGGTCGGATAGGTGCCGCTCTCGACCCATTCGTGCCAGTAATCGCGGGTTCGGGAGGAGACCTTGGCGACGTAGCCGTCATCGACCGTCGGCTGATCCTTACGGCCGGGACAGAAGACCACGTGACAGGTCTCGTCCTCGGCCAATTGAATGGTTCCGTGAACGTTCTCGCCGTCGATCTCGAGGGGGATTCTCGTATAGAAATAGACAATGTCATTCGACCCCTCCCACCCAACGGTGAAGCCGCCTTCGATCGGCTGTATGACAGGCGCGCGCCGGCCGTAGTCAGGCCGTGGCGCGATCGTCAGCTCGAAGGTGACTGCACCCATGATCGCCTTGGCGCGGCGCACGATGCGGCCGGAGCCGTCGACCGGCATGAAATCACAGACCTCGCCGATGCCGTCATTGTCCAGAAACCGCGTGATCAAAATGTTGGTGTCCGGCAGATACATCTGCCGATGCTTGCGCTCGTCGGTGCCTCCCTGTGCCGTGAGCCGGAAGAAACCACCGTTCTTCGGGTCCAGGAGGCCGGCGAACAGCGTCGGCGAGTCGATGTTCGGATGGCAGAAAAAGTCGATGGTTCCGTCCATGGCGACCAGCGCCAGCGTCCGCATGTCTCCAATCACCCCGTGATCGGCGATGCGGTTGGGAAGCTCGGGCGCGTGCTTTGATGACATCTCTGACTCGTTCGTTTGGGGCTTGTTCGTGGCGGGACATTCTCCGCCGCAAAGTGACGTCAATTTCGCGAGGCGCCACCCAAGGAGCGGCTGTGCACGGCAGATGCGGGATTGAATGCCGCCACGCCCCCCGGTACAAGCCGTGCGTGCCTCTTTTGCTATATATCGAAGGAGGCGCAGCTTTTCTTACCGACAAGGGTGGAAAATCGTGATCAGCGCGATCGAACGGGGCGTCAGACGCGCTCTGGAAAAGGGCAACGCGGCCGATCCGGATTTCCGCGTCAAGGTTTATGAGGCGGCCGAGCGCGCGATGATTCGCGTGGTGACCGACAAGAATCAGGACGAGGCGGAGGCGAATCGCCAGCGCGACGAGTTGATGGCGGCGATCGAGGCGATCGAAGTCGACTATCCTCCGGCGGCCTATCGAGACTCGCAAGACGGGGAGGCAATCCCGGTCGATGTCGCAGTTGCCACATCGGGTGGTGGCCGATCTTCCTTTGTCGCCGAGTCGCCCCCCGGCGGGCTCGACGCACCGGTGCGGCAGGCGTCTGCGGCCGGCGCCGCGCGGCTGGCGGGGGAGCGCGGGATCGACACCGTGCCGATTTTAAGCGACCCGGAGCAAGATCGGATCGCGCGGGCCGACGACGCCTGGTCGCCGGGTGGTCGTCGCGCCCCGCCGGCGCGATGGGCGCACCGGCGTCTCGCCATTTCGGTGATCGCCCTCGTGATTTTACTG
>DRFF01000161.1 GCA_011050685.1 Aurantimonas coralicida | reverse complement strand
GCCGTGGTCGGCGGGCAAGGCTCGCAGCAGGCGACCATCTGGGACAACCGGTTGACGGAGATCGGGTTGCGTCGGCATTGGCGCAGCGCTGGCGCCAACGAGCCGACAACATGAAAAAGGGGAGCGGCCTGGCCGCTCCCCTTTTGTCATTCGCGCATGACGCTGGTGCTCAGGCCATCGCCTTCTGCAGGTTCTCGTCGATCTTGTCGAGGAAGCCCGTGGTCGACAGCCAAGGCTGGTCAGGGCCGATCAGCAGCGCCAGATCCTTGGTCATGAAGCCGCTTTCGACGGTGGAGATGCAGACCTTTTCCAGCGTGTCTGCGAAGCGCTTCAGTTCGGCGTTGTCGTCGAGCTTGGCCCGGTGCGCGAGGCCGCGTGTCCAGGCGAAGATCGACGCGATCGAGTTGGTCGAGGTCTCCTGGCCCTTTTGATGCTGGCGGTAATGGCGCGTCACCGTGCCGTGCGCGGCCTCGGCCTCGACCGTCTTGCCGTCCGGCGTCATCAGCACCGAGGTCATCAGGCCGAGCGAACCGAAGCCCTGCGCCACCGTATCCGACTGAACGTCGCCGTCGTAGTTCTTGCAGGCCCAGACGTAGCCGCCGGACCATTTCATCGACGAAGCGACCATGTCGTCGATCAGGCGATGCTCATAGACGATGCCCTTGGCGTCGAATTCCGTCTTGAACTCGGCGTCGAAAATCTCCTGGAAGATGTCCTTGAACCGCCCGTCATACTGCTTGAGGATCGTGTCCTTGGTGGAGAGATAGACGGGGTAGCCCCGCTGCAGGCCGTAATTGAGCGACGCGCGGGCGAAATCGCGGATCGAATCGTCGAGATTGTACATCGCCATGGCGACGCCGGAGCCGGGCGCGTCGAACACCTCGTGCTCGATCGTCTCGCCGTCCTCGCCGACGAATTTGATCGTCAGCTTGCCCTTGCCCGGAAACTTGAAGTCCGTCGCGCGATACTGGTCGCCATAGGCATGGCGGCCGATGATGATCGGCTTGGTCCAGCCGGGTACCAGGCGCGGCACGTTCTTGGCGATGATCGGTTCGCGGAAGATGACGCCGCCGAGGATGTTGCGGATGGTGCCGTTGGGCGAGCGCCACATCTTCTTCAGGTTGAATTCGCTCACCCGGCCCTGATCCGGGGTGATGGTAGCGCATTTGACGCCGACGCCGTACTGCTTGATCGCATTGGCCGCGTCGATCGTCACCTGGTCGTCCGTCGCATCGCGATGCTCGACGCCGAGATCGTAATATTTCAGGTCGATGTCCAGATAGGGGTGGATCAGCTTTTCCTTGATGAATTGCCAGATGATCCGGGTCATCTCGTCGCCGTCGAGTTCCACGACCGGATTGTCGACCTTGATCTTTGCCATCGGCGCCTTCCTTGAAAACAAATCGGCGGCCTGAGGGGCCGCGCAGGTGACGAAAGGAAGCGGGGCCGCTTCCCGAAGCTCAGCGCGCCCTATAGCACCGGCTCCCGCCGGCGCAAAGCAGTGTGGCCGTTTCGCCGGAGCCACCGGGCAGGCGGATACTGAAATACCAGGAGTCGCAAATGCCGAAGTCGGTTTTCGTGGAGGCGCCCTGCGGGCCGGTGCGCGGCTTGGAGGAGAACGGCATCGCCGGATTTCGCGGCATTCCCTATGGCGAGCCGCCGGTCGGCCGGGCCCGCTTTGCCGCCCCCAAACCCGCCCGGCGATTCGGGGCGAGTTTTCACGCTGACAGTTATGGGCCGGCCGCGCCGCAGCGCCGATCGCTGCCGGAGCCGTTCGCCAGGCTCTCCCCAGTGACGCGGTCCTTCAGTGAGAGTTGCCTCAATCTGCATGTCTGGACCCCGGACATAACTGGGCGAAGACCTGTTTTGGTCTTCATCCATGGTGGTGGCTTCATCATCGGCGCGGGCGCGCAATATCCCGGCGACGATCTCGCTCGTCGAGGGGACGCCGTTGTGGTGACGTTGAACTACCGCTTGGGCTTCTTTGGCTTCAATGCCTTCGCCGAGATCTTTCCGGGCGACGATCGCTTCGTCGCCAACGCCGGCCTTCTGGATCAGCGTCTGGCACTTGAATGGGTGCGGGACAACATCGCGGCCTTCGGCGGCGATCCCGACCGCGTCACCATCGCTGGCGAATCGGCCGGCGCGGCGTCCGTCGCGTTTCATCTTGTCGCGCCTCGCTCCCAGCCGCTCTACGCCCAGGCTATCCTGCAGTCCGGAACGCTGAACCTCTTCTACACGCGCGAGCGAGCGGCTGAGGTGAGCCGGGACGTTCTGCGGATATTGTCGCCAAACGGTGAGCGGGAGCGGCTCTTCCGGGTGGATCACGACGCCTTCGCCGTGGCCACGCGGTCTCTGGCCGACAAGCACACCGGGATCTTGTCCCGCCCGTATCTCGATGGCGCCGAGCTTCCCGAAGCGGGTCTGCCGGCGCTCTATGGGGCGATGAAGCCGGTGCCGGTGCTGATCGGGACGAACCGCGACGAGTTCTCGCTTTTCAGCGAATTGTCGATGTTCCGCATCGACAGCCGCAAAACGGCACTGGCCGAGTGGGTCGAAAGCGCGGCCGGGGCCGAGACGGCGCGCCGCATCTCCCGACTTTATTCGGACGACCGGGACGGGCGGATTGGCTTCGGCACCGATCTCCTGTTTCGGATGGCGGCGATCCACCAGGCTGAGGATCATTCGAGCCGCGCGCCGACCTTCATGTATCGTCTCGACTGGGAGGCAAAGGGCCTGATGTCGCGGCTTGGCGCCACCCATTCAGTCGATCTGCCGCTCCTGTTCCAGGACTTCCTCAAGCCGTTTCGCGCCGTTTACCTCGGCATTCTGCCGGACCCTCGGCGCCAAGCGCTGGCCGAGCGGATGCGGAGCCACTGGATGCGCTTCGTCAACCAAGGCCGACCGGGAGAAGACTGGCCCGCCTATGAAGGCGACACCCGCGAGACGAAAATCTTCGCGCTCGCTGATCGTGTGCTGTCCGATCCCGAACGGGACAGCCGCGTCGCGTGGCAGGGGGTCGACGGCTATACGTTTTGAGCGATCGCAGGCCGGCGAAATCACGCCATGACTTGGCGGGGCGGAAGGAGCGCGCTATCAGCCGTGCGGCAAGAAGGATCGCGAATTTGATGCCCGCCCGCACCCCTCCCACGCCGGAACCAGGACCGGTCATCGTCCTCGTCGAGCCGCAGCTCGGCGAAAACATCGGCATGGTCGCGCGGGCCATGGCCAATTTCGGTCTCGTCGATCTGCGCCTGGTCAAGCCGCGCGACGGCTGGCCGAGCGACAAGGCAAGGGCCGCGGCGTCCCGTGCCGACCACGTCATCGACGCCGTCCGTTTGTTCGATTCGGTCGAGGCGGCTGTGGCCGATCTGACCTTCGTCCTCGCCACGACCGCGCGGGCGCGCGACAGCTTCAAGCCGGTGCGTGGGCCGGAGACGGCGGCGGGCGAATTGCGGGCGCGAATCGGTGCTGGCCAGCCCGCCGGTATCCTGTTTGGCCGGGAGCGTTTCGGACTGTCGAACGAAGAGGTCGGGCTCGCCGACGAGATCGTGACATTTCCGGTCGATCCAGCGTTTGCCTCGCTCAATATCGCCCAGGCCGTGCTGTTGATGAGCTATGCATGGCGCATGGCGGGCATGGACGATCCGGCCAAGCCGCGCTTCGCCGCGCCCGAGGCCCCGGCGGCGAAGAAAGCCGATCTTCACGGGCTGTTCGGACATCTGGAATCCTCGCTGGCCAAGACGGGATATTTCCATCCGCCCGAAAAGCGCGAGGTGTTCGTCCAGAACCTTCGCACCATGCTGACCAAGGCCGGCTTTTCCGAACCCGAAGTGCGGACCCTGCGCGGTGTCGTCAAGGCGTTCGATTTCGCCATCGCAAGGGGAGAGGGCGCGAAATGAGCGATCCCATTCTGGTCTTCGATTCCGGTATCGGCGGTCTGACGGTCCTGCGGGAGCTGAGAACCGTTATGCCGGATCGCCGCTTCGTCTATGTCGTCGATGACGCCGGCTTTCCCTACGGCGACTGGGAGGAGGCACCGCTGGTTCGACGAGTCTCGGACCTTTTCGCGGATTTGATCGCGACCCATCGGCCCACCGCCGCCGTCATCGCCTGCAACACGGCATCGACGCTGCTGTTGCCGGAGTTGCGAGAGCGCTTCTCCATTCCCTTTGTCGGCACCGTTCCCGCCATCAAGCCGGCGGCCGAACGCACCCGTTCGGGCCTCGTCAGCGTGCTCGCGACGCCAGGCACCGTGCGGCGCGACTATACGCGCGGCCTGATCGACAATTTCGCGCGCCAATGCGAGGTGACGCTGGTCGGTTCACAGAAGCTGGCCGGCATGGCGGAAAGCCACATCAGGGGACGGGCGATCGACGGAAAAGCCCTATGGGGCGAGATCGCCGAGTGCTTTGTCGAGCGGGACGGACGGCGCACCGACATTGTCGTCCTTGCCTGCACGCACTATCCGTTTCTGGCCAACATGTTCCGCAAGCTGGCGCCCTGGCCGGTCGATTGGCTCGACCCCGCCGAGGCGATCGCGCGGCAGGCATTCAAGGTGTCAGGCGCCGCCGTAGCGGCTGAACTGCCGGAGGGGTTCGACCATGCGGTCTTCACCTCCGGCGCGCCGGACCATGCAACCCGGCGACTGATTCACGGATTCGGGCTGGCGCTGTGAGCCGTTCCGCGGGCTGAAATCAACCGCGCTGAAAGGTAAGATCCGAGACCGTCACTGCCTTGCCGTCGATCTTTTCCACGACCTGCATCCGGAAGGACTCTCCGTCAGGGTTCTTGATCAGCATCCGCGCCGTGTTGTCATCGTAGATGACGCGGCCCCAGGTCACCCTGAGATCGAGCGTGTCGCCCTTCAGCTTGCCGACGAGGCGGGCCGGGCCGCTCGACGAGCCAGTATAGGTTCCCGAATAGGTGCCGGTCGCCGGATCGAGTTTGAGGTCTGCGCCGATCTTCCGGCTCATGATCAACATGGCCCGGCAGGTTCCGGCCAGCGAGAACGAAGTCTCGCTACCGCGGCTGCCCGCGACCTTGCAACTGACATTGTTCGGTCGCGGGAGTTGCTCCACCTTCACCGAGCCGCCACCGGTCCAGCCACCATCGTAGCGCGCGAAATAGTCGGCGGGCGGGGCTGCGGCCGCGAGGACCGAAACGGTCAGAAACGCAGTGGTCGACAGGAACATCAGAGGCTTCATGGCGGATCCGTTTCTTTGGCTGGTTAGCGGCCCAGCCTTGGCGAGCCGTTGCGGCCAATTGATGACGAATTGCGCCACAAAACCGTTGCCAAGGGGAACGACCTCGCGCCGTTGGCGTTGGTCCGTCAATACAATCACGAAGGCTTGACCGCACATGGATATCCTCCGCATCATCATCGCCATCCTCCTGCCGCCGCTCGGCGTCTTTCTGCAAGTCGGCCTGGGCAAACATTTCTGGATCAACGTTCTCCTGACGCTGTTTGGCTACATCCCGGGCATCATCCACGCCATCTGGGTCATCGCTAAGTATTGAGGCCGATCGCCGCATGGGTCGTTGACACCCATCCGGCCGGTCGTTAGGAAGCACTCATCCGGTTGGGATCCGTTCCAGCCGGTTTTGACGTGTCCCGTGGACGGCATCGCCTCGTGCCCATGCCGTCCTGTCAGTCCGCGAAATGCGGGCAGAGGAGGGCGCGTTTCCTTGAAGCCCGCGGACGATCCGCCGGGTTTCGTTGCTATTGAAGGAAATGCGATGAGCAAGCGCGCATCAGCGAAATACAAAATCGATCGCCGCATGGGCGAAAACATCTGGGGACGTCCGAAGTCCCCGGTCAACCGCCGTCAGTACGGGCCGGGCCAGCACGGCCAGCGCCGCAAGGGCAAGGTCTCCGACTTCGGCGTGCAGCTGCGCGCCAAGCAGAAGCTCAAGGGCTATTACGGCGACGTTTCGGAAAAGCAGTTCCGCAAGATCTACGAAGAGGCCGCGCGCCGTCGTGGCGACACCTCCGAGAACCTGATCGGCCTCCTGGAGAGCCGGCTCGACGCCGTCGTCTATCGCTCGAAGTTCGTCGCGACGGTCTTTGCGGCACGCCAGTTCGTCAACCATGGGCATGTCAACGTCAACGGCCGGCGCACGAACATCCAGTCCTACGTCTGCAAGCCGGGCGACGTGATCGAGGTGCGGCCGAAATCAAAGCAGTTGGCCATCGTGCTCGAGTCGATCCAGCTCGCTGAGCGCGACGTGCCGGAATATATCGAGGTCGATCACCAGAAAATGGTCGCGACCTACCAGCGCGTGCCGGGCCTCCACGATGTGCCGTATCCGGTGCAGATGGAGCCGAACCTGGTCGTCGAGTTCTACTCGCGCTGATCGCCGTTCGATCCGTTACGAATGCGAAGGCCGTCCCTCGGGGCGGCCTTTTGTTTTGCGACGTCGCGGTTTAGACGGAAGTGAAACGGGAAGGGACGACAATGCTGGAGGAAGATCGCTTCGACGCGGCGAATCTGGCTGACGAAATCGGCGAGCCGGAGAGCGAGGCCGAGGGCGCCCATCCGCTGTTTCGCGACGTTCCGTCTTCGGTCGGTTTTAAGAAGCTGCGCAAGCGCCTGTTGCGTGAAATGCGCGAAACGATCACGCAGTGCGCCATGGCGCGGCCCGGCGCCCGCTGGCTCGTTGGTATTTCCGGCGGCAAGGATTCCTACGCGCTGCTGGCGCTGCTGCACGACCTCAAATGGCGCGGCCTGCTGCCGGTCGATCTTCTGGCCTGCAATCTCGATCAGGGCCAGCCGAACTTTCCCAAGCACGTCCTGCCGGATTTCCTGACCCGCTTCGGCATCGCGCACCGGATCGAATATCGCGACACCTATTCGGTGGTGACCGAAAAGGTGCCGGAGGGCGCCACCTATTGCGCGCTGTGTTCGCGGCTGCGGCGCGGCAACCTCTATCGCATAGCGCGCGAGGAAGGCTGCGAGGCACTGGTTCTCGGCCATCATCGGGACGACTGCCTGGAAACCTTCTTCATGAACCTGTTTCATGGCGGCCGGCTCTCGGCCATGCCCGGCAAGCTTCTCAACGACGAGGGCGACCTTCTCGTCCTGCGCCCGCTCATCCGGTCGGCCGAGGAGGATATCGCAAAATTCTCCGCCGCCATGGCGTTTCCGATCATCCCTTGCGATCTCTGCGGCAGCCAGGACGGGCTACAGCGCAATGTCACCAAACAGATGCTCGCCGACCTGGAGCAGCGGTTTCCCGGCCGCAAGCAGGTGATGATGCGCGCGCTGTCGAACGTGCGGGCTGGGCATCTGCTCGATTCGGCGCTGTTCGATTTCGCGTCTCTTTCTCCGTCTTCCGAAAGCCGAGACCATTGACCCACTCCGTCGACATCGAGCGCCTGGCCGAGATCCTGCGCGCGGCGGCCAAGGCCGAAATCATGCCGCGCTTCCGCAACCTGTCGGACGCCGACATCCGCGAAAAGACATCGGCCACCGATCTCGTGACGGAAGCCGACGAGGCGGCGGAACGCTTCATCGCGCGCGAATGCGGTGCGCTTGCTCCTGGTGCGCTGTTCGTCGGCGAGGAATCGGTCGCCGCGAATACCGGCCTTCTCGACCAGCTTGATGGAGCCGAGCTCGCGATCGTCGTCGATCCGATCGACGGGACGGCCAATTTCGCCGCTGGTCTTCCGCTCTTTGCGGTCATGGCTGCGGTGGTGGCGAAGGGCGAGACCGTCGGCGGCATCATCTATGACCCGTTGGGCGACGATTTCATGCTGGCGGAGAAGGGGGCCGGCGCCATCCGCAGGACCCCATCGGGAGAGACGCAACCGCTCAGCGTGGCAAAGCCTGTCGCGCTGGCCGACGCTGTGGGCTGCGTCAGCGCGACCCATTTTCCCGCCGACGAGAAGGCAGCCTTGCTGCCGCGTCTCGGAGCGGTGAAGATCGTTGGCAACTACCGCTGCGCGGGGCACGAGTATCGTCTGCTGGCCTCCGGCGGCGCGCACTTTTCGCTCTATGCCAAGCTGATGCCGTGGGACCATCTGGCCGGATGCCTGCTGGTCGCCGAGGCGGGTGGGCATGTCGCCAAGGCCGACGGCTCATCCTATACGCCGAGGGACCGCGACGGCTCGCTGATAGCGGCATGCGATCCCGGCCTGTGGCGGGAAGTCCGGGACGGGCTGCTGCCCGTTTAGGCTCCCCGACCTGCCCGCCTCGCTCCTCTAGGTTTATTCGGCGGGGTTTTGGCGAAGCGCTTCGTCAATGTGAGGCGCCGGTGCGTTCTTGGCCTCGAACAGCCGCCCCTCGGCCAGCCAGACCGAACCGAGAGCGGCGATCGACAAGACCGTGAAGCCGACCAGGATCGGGACCACCGTGCCATCGTAGACATAGCCGATCAGCGCGCCGAAAAGACCGCCGCCGAAGGTCTGCATGAAGCCGAGAACCGACGAGGCCGTTCCCGCTACATGGCCGAGCGGATCCATGGCAAGGGCGTTGAAATTCGTTCCGATGAAGCCGAACAGGCAGAAATTGACAGTCAGCATGGGGACGAAAAACCAGAGTGGGGCAGCGCCCCCCATGGCGTAGGCAACGACGAGATGAATGACCGCCAGGAGCAGGAAGCCGATCAGGGCTCCGTGGGAGAGGCGGCGCATTCCAAGCTTCTCGACCAGTCGCGCATTGAGAAAGGAGGCGAGAGCCATAAACACCGCCGTCGCGGCGAAGACGAGGGTGAAGGTCGGGCCGAGGCCATAGACCTCCGTGTAAAGCTGTTCGGCCTGGTTGAGAAAACCGAACAACACACCGAAGATCAGCGCCGTCGCAACCGTGTAGCCGAAGGCGACCCGGTTGGTCAGGACGATCCGAAACGCCTCGAGGATGCGCTTGGCGGTCAGTTCCCGTCGGTTCTCGGGGTGCAGCGTCTCGGGTAGGCGGATGGCCGTCCAGATTGCCACGGCGACGCCAAAGATACCGATCGCCAGGAAGATCTCGCGCCAGTCTCCGAACAGCATGATCAACTGACCGATGTTCGGGGCGATCACCGGCACAGCCATGAACACCATCATCACCAGCGACATGACGCTGGCCATACGCCGGCCGTTGAAACAATCGCGGACGACGGACACGGCTATGACGCGGGTGGCGGCCGCTCCGATGCCCTGGATCACGCGCAGCGCCAGCACGACCTCGAAGTCCGGCGCGAAGATGGCCGCCACTGAGGCAAGGACATAGACGCCGATTCCGAAAAACAGGATCGGCCGCCGCCCAAACCGGTCGGAGAGCGTGCCATAGACGATCTGAGCGCTACCAAACCCCAGGATGTAGGCGGTAATCACCAACTGGCGTTGGTTCGCGTCAGCGACGCCGAGCGCCGACCCCATCTCCTGCATCGCCGGAATGAAGATGTCGATCGCCGCCGCGTTCATCGCCATCAGGCAGGCGATCATCGTCACGAGTTCCCAATAGGGGAGCCCGCGCGTTTCGCCGTGGTTGGACGCGTTGGACATGGTTGACCTCTTGAAAGGGGTAAGCGGAGGCCTACTCCCGATCAAAGAAAATGCAAGTTGTACTTATAAAGTTGCCGGTTCGTGAGGTGAACTATCCGTCAACAAAAAACCCGCGCGCCGAGGCACACGGGCTCCCATTCGAAGTTAGAACTCCGCGGGCCAAAGTCAGCCGTTGGCGGCGGCCGGTGCGGTCGTTGCCACGCCGTTCTCGCCGAAGAAGGTCTGAAGCTCGCCGGTCTGGAACATCTCGCGGACGATGTCGCAGCCCCCGACGAACTCGCCCTTGACGTAGAGCTGGGGAATCGTCGGCCAATCGCCGTAATCCTTGATGCCCTGACGCAGATCGTCGGACGAAAGGACGTTCACGCCCTTATACTCGACGCCCAGATAGTCGAGCATCTGGACGATCTGACCGGAAAACCCGCATTGCGGGAAAGCGGGTGTGCCCTTCATGAAGACGACGACGTCGTTCGTCTTCACCTCGTTGGCGATCCATTCGTTAATGGCGGTCATGGGCTTTCATTCCTTCGTCTCGCCGGGTGCAAGGCCCGGTGGTTGAAACTGCGTATACATCCGCCCGTTCGGTCCGGGAGACCAAAAGTAATACGGGCGAAGCGAGAGAGCCGTCCGTCAACTTCCAGGCCGCCATATGTGACGGTGCGGATTTTCATCACCTAGATAGCACCGGGCCGATGGCTTTTGAAGGACAAAGCTCCTGCGGCGCGTTCCGCGCCAATCGGTTTGGACTACTTCGGCGCGCTGGTTTGTAGGGCCAGGGCGTGGAGTTCACCGCCCATATTGCCCTGCAAGGCCTTGTAGACCATCTGATGCTGCTGCACCCGGGACTTGCCGCGAAAGCTCTCCGAGACGATCTCCGCGGCGTAGTGGTCGCCATCGCCGGCCAGATCACGGATCGTCACCTCGGCATCGGGGATATTGCTCTTGATCATCCTCTCGATGTCGCTGGCGTTCATGGGCATGACAGGTCTCCTTGGTCCGGCGTCCGGAATCGCGAACCTTGTGGGATGATAGGGATCGCACCGGGCGCAATCAATCGGGGCGGGTGCCGTCTCTCGCTCAGGCGGCGGCGGCCGGTTCGATGATCTCGCCCGACATGTAGGACGGGAACCAGGATTCGTGCGCGATCGTCAACGCCGCGACGGACAGATCGAGCCGACCGTCGATGACCAACCGGGAGCCGCCAGCCACGCCGAGCCGGCGCAGAGGCACGCTGGCTTCCGCAGCCTCGGCCTCGATCGCTTCGGCGACGTCCGCTGCGACCGCCACGACATAGCGGGCCTGATCCTCGCCGAAGAGCAGCGCATGTCCGGCTCCGCTGCCGGCGTCGATCCTGACGCCGCGATCGGAGGCCATGCACATTTCCGCGACCGCGACCGCGAGACCTCCATCCGACAGATCGTGGCAGGTCGCGACACGGCCGGAGCGGATCAGGCCACGAACGAAGTCCCCGTTGCGCTTTTCCTCGGCAAGGTCCACCGGCGGCGGCGCGCCGGCTTCGCGCCCCTCGATCTCACGCAGATAGATCGTCGCGCCAAGATGGGAGCCGTCCCGGCCGACGAGGAACAGGATGTCGTCCTCCTTCAGGCCGCCGACGCGGGCGGTCCTGGCGCGGTCATCGATCAGTCCGACGCCACCGATGGTCGGGGTCGGCAGGATCGCCTCGCCGTTGGTCTCGTTGTAGAGCGAGACATTGCCGGAGACGATCGGGAAGTCGAGGGCCTCGCAGGCCGCGCCGATCCCCTCGACCGCCTTGACGAACTGGCCCATCAGTTCCGGCTTTTCCGGATTGCCGAAATTGAGGTTGTCGGTCGCCGCCAACGGTTCGGCGCCGACGGCGGTCAGGTTGCGCCAGCATTCGGCGACGGCTTGGGCGCCGCCCTGGAACGGGTCGGCCTCGCAATAGCGGGGCGTGACGTCGGAGGAAAAGGCGAGCGCCTTGGTCGGGTGGCCGTCGACCCGCACGACGCCGGCGTCGCCGCCGGGGCGCTGCAGCGAATTGCCCTGGATCAGCGTGTCATATTGCTCGAACACCCAGCGGCGCGAGCACAGATCCGGCGAGCCGAGCAGCGACAACAGGGCGGTGCCATAATTGGCCGGCTCGGCGATGTCCTTGGCATGGAGCGCCTGTGCCGGCTTCGGCTCGATCCACGGGCGGTCGTATTCCGGCGCCTCGTCGCCGAGTTCCTTGATCGGCAAATTGCCGACCTCGCGGCCCTCGAACAGGATGCGGAAGCGCAGATCGTCGGTGGTGCGGCCGACGATCGCGAAATCGAGCCCCCATTTGACGAAGATCGCCTCGGCGACCTCGCGCTTGTCGGGGTCGAGCACCATCAGCATGCGTTCCTGGCTTTCAGACAGCATCATCTCGTAAGGCGTCATCGCCGCCTCGCGCACCGGCACCTTGTCGAGGTCGAGCTCGATGCCGAGCCCGCCCTTGGCCCCCATCTCGACGGCCGAGCAGGTGAGGCCCGCCGCGCCCATGTCCTGGATGGCGATGACGGCGCCGGTCTGCATGAGTTCCAGACACGCCTCGAGCAGGCATTTTTCGGTGAAGGGATCGCCGACCTGCACCGTCGGCCGCTTCTCCTCGATGTTCTCGTCGAATTCGGCCGAGGCCATGGTCGCGCCGCCGACGCCGTCGCGGCCGGTCTTGGCGCCGAGATAGACGACCGGAAGGCCGACGCCCTTGGCCTCCGACAGGAAGATCGAATCGGTTCGAGCAAGGCCCGCTGCAAAGGCGTTGACCAGGCAATTGCCGTTGTAGCGGGGATGGAAATTGACCTCGCCGCCGACCGTCGGCACCCCGAAGGAATTGCCGTAACCGCCGACGCCGGCGACCACTCCGGCGACCAGATGACGGGTCTTGGGATGGTCCGGCGCGCCGAAGCGGAGGGCGTTCATCGCCGCGATCGGCCGCGCGCCCATGGTAAAGACGTCGCGCAGAATGCCGCCGACGCCGGTCGCCGCGCCCTGATAGGGCTCGATGAAGGAGGGGTGGTTGTGGCTCTCCATCTTGAAGACCACCGCCATGCCGTCGCCGATATCGACGACGCCGGCATTCTCGCCCGGCCCCTGGATGACGCGCGCTCCCTTGGTCGGCAGCGTCCGCAGCCAGCGCTTCGAGGACTTGTAGGAACAATGCTCGTTCCACATGGCCGAGAAAATGCCGAGTTCGGTCATCGTCGGCTCGCGGCCGATCAACGACAGGACGCGCTCGTATTCATCCGGTTTCAGTCCGTGGGCCGCGATCAGCTCCGGGGTGATGTCGGTCTCGGCGGTCATGGCGTGTCCTGGGCGTTGGTCTGCGCTTTGGGTAATCGGCCTGTTACCATCTGCGGCCGTGTCGAAAAAGCCCGAGCCGGGTCTGTTCATCTCAGCCGGCGTGGGCGGAGACATAGGTCATCGACGTGGCGCGGCAGATACCCGTATCGACGGCCCGGCGCAGCACGACCGTATCGTCGTCCACTTGCGAGATCGGCTCGCCGTAAAGGCGCCGGGCAATTACCACCAGCGCCACGTTGTAACCGCCCTTGGCCGCGGGCGAGCGCACGCAAATCCCGTAGCCGCCGACTTCGCCTGTCGGCACGAAGCTCGTCGCGCGTTCGACGGCGCGGCGCCGATAGATCGCGGCGGCGGTGCCGTTCACATAGGCGATCTCGGCCGGGGTCAGCTTGCCGCCCGAAACGGGCGCGGCCGATGGGGCGGCTCGGTGTGCGATCTTGTCCGGTTCTGCATCAGCGGCGGTTGGGAACGCCGCCGCGATCGCCGCGGGAGGTGACGCGGTTCCGTTGGTCGCGGCGCAGGCGGAGAGGCTGCCGGCCACAAGAAGCAGGACGCCAAGGGCGCCGGATCGGCGAAGCGCGCTCATATCAGGCCGAACATGTCTTGGCGCCGGCGCCCCAACGGGCGAGGTCGGTGTCGATGCGGCTTGCGAGAGCCTCATTCATCAGGGGCCCGTAGACCGAGACATTCGCCGAGTCGGACTGCGCTTCCACGACCAACAAAGGTCGTGCTTCGAGCTGACCGCGCGGCACCAGCAGGAAGCGCGGCCGGCCGGAGAAGGAGGAGAGTTCCGGCGCGAGGCTGTAGCGGGCAAAGGCCGGATCGCCCGACTTGAACCAACAGCGATTGGCCGCTAGCGCCAGCCGCTCCATCCGGTCGAGGCCGGAATCGGCCTTCGCGCCTGATTGGTTCTGGTTCGCGGGACCCGCGGCACAGGCGCCGAGTGCGAGGGTGAATATCAGCGCCGCGAAGACGACCATCCGTCCGACGAGCGCTTCTCTCACGCTGCGGCGCTCGCGGTCATGCCGAGCGCGCCCTCGAAGATCGCGCGGCCGTCGGTGCCGCCGTGCTCGGGCTCGACGAGGTTTTCCGGGTGCGGCATCATGCCGAGGACGTTGCCGGCGTCGTTGACGATCCCCGCAATGTCGCGGATCGCGCCGTTGGGGTTGGTGCCTTCGGCATAGCGGAACACGACCCGGTTCTCGCCTTCGAGACGCGCCAGCGTGTCCGCGTCGGCGAAGTAATTTCCGTCATGATGGGCGACCGGGCAGCGGATCACCTGGCCCTGGCGATAATTGGCGGTAAAGCGCGTCGCGGCGTTGACGACCTCCAGCTTCACGTCCCGGCAGACGAAGCGCAGCGAATTGTTGCGCATCAAGGCGCCGGGCAAGAGCCCAGCTTCGCACAGAATCTGGAAGCCGTTGCAGACGCCGAGGACCGGAACGCCCTTGGCCGCCGCGTCGGCGACGGCGCGCATCACCGGAGCGCGCGCGGCGATCGCGCCGCAGCGCAGATAATCGCCGAACGAGAACCCGCCGGGGACGACGATCAGGTCGACGTCGGGGAGCGCCGTCTCGGTCTGCCAGACCGTGAGCGGCGCCTTGCCTGTGATCGCGGTCAGCGCCGCGATCATGTCGCGGTCGCGATTGAGGCCGGGGAGGAGGATGACAGCTGTGTTCATGGATTATGATCAAACGGTCGCTGGGGTACGGCCATCTCGCGCAGCTCTAGACGCCGCTCGATCCGTTCGAGACGCTCGTCGTGACGGCCGAAAACACCGTAGATATTGTGTATGTCGTGTTGCATCGAGAGCATATGGCCGCGGATCGAAACCAACTCGGACTTCACTTCTCGAACGTCCTCTTTCATTTCGCTCATCTGCTGATGCATCCCCTTCATGAGCTCATACATCAGTTCGTTCGTGACCTCTGCCATCGTCCCGTTCCGGAGCCACCTTTACGCGATCTCGACAGTGTAGTTTTCGATGACCGTGTTGGCGAGGAGCTTGTCGCACATCTGTGAAAGCTCAGAGCGCGCCGTTGCCTCGTCCTTGGCGTCGACTTCGATGTCGAAGACCTTGCCCTGCCGAACGGCGCCGACACCGGCAAAGCCGAGATGGCCGAGGGCCCCCTCGATGGCCTTGCCCTGCGGGTCGAGGACGCCGGTCTTGAGAGTGACGACGATGCGAGCCTTGATCACGATATGCGCCTGTCCCTGGAATAAACGAGCTTGAGTGCCGGTGCCGGCTGCTTGGAGGCTCTGCGCCGCCTTACTTGACCAACACCGGCCCGGAGGGGCGGGGCGGCTCGTTTTCATTCATGATTCCGAGCCGGCGTGCGACCTCCTGATAGGCCTCGACGAGACCGCCCATGTCTTGGCGGAAGCGATCCTTGTCGAGCTTGTCGTGGGTCTGGACGTCCCACAGCCGGCAGGAATCGGGAGAGATCTCGTCGGCGACGATGATCCGCATCATGTCGCCCTCGAACAGCCGGCCGGTCTCGATCTTGAAATCGACGAGCTGGATGCCGACGCCGAGGAACAGTCCGGACAGGAAATCATTGACCCGAATCGCCAGGGCCATGATGTCGTCGATCTCCTGCGGGCTCGCCCAGCCGAAGGCGGTGATGTGCTCTTCGGAAACGATCGGATCGTCGAGCGCGTCGGCCTTGTAATAGAACTCGATGATCGAGCGGGGCAGGACGGTGCCCTCCTCGATACCGAGGCGCTTGGCGAGCGAGCCGGCGGCGATGTTGCGCACCACCACCTCGAGCGGGATGATCTCGACCTCCTTGATCAGCTGCTCGCGCATGTTGAGCCGGCGGATGAAGTGGGTCGGGATCCCCATCTTGTTCAGATGCGAGAAAATGTACTCGGAGATGCGGTTGTTGAGAACGCCCTTGCCGTCGACGACCTCGTGCTTTTTCTTGTTGAACGCGGTGGCGTCGTCCTTGAAGAACTGCACCAGGGTGCCAGGCTCCGGGCCCTCATAGAGGATCTTGCCCTTGCCTTCGTAGATACGGCGGCGACGTGTCATCATGGAACTCTATCGTGAAGGAAGCACCGGCCCTGGCCACGGTGCGAAGACGGCTGACGATGGTGCGGCTGAATAGACCATACGGCCCGCCTTAACAATCGTTTCGGCAATAGCTCTGTGGGAAGTCGTGCCGCAAGCGCTGCAAATCAAGCCCTGATAACTGCGCGTGAAATGAAATCGCGCTTCAAAAATGCCGCGCATGACCGTATGTCAGACGAAAGGCCGGTGGATCGGACGGTCGATTCTTACCAAGGAGGAACATCATGTCCATGAACGACCGCGAGCGCGATTTCGAGTCCCGCTATGCCCATGACCAGGAATTGCGGTTCCGGATCGAGGCGCGCCGCAACAAGCTGGTCGGCCTCTGGGCGGCCGAGCAGCTCGGCAAGAGCGGTGAGGAAGCCAATGCCTACGCCCAGGAGGTCATCAAGGTCGACTTCCTGTTGCCCGGCGACGACGATGTGGTCCACAAGATACGCGACGATTTCGTCGCGGCCGGCGTCGAGCAGTCCGAGCATCAGATCCGCAAGCAATTGGCGCATTTTCTGGCGGAAGCCGAAACCCAGATCCGTAGCGCCTGATGGCGCTCCCCCAGCTTCGTGCCCGCCTGGGCGAGGGGGGCTTCGTCGTCTCCGCCTGGCTCGGCCTGACCGATCCGGTCATCCATGAAGCGTTTCTGCGCGCCGATTTCGACGCCGTGACCTTCGACGTCCAGCACGGCTTGCTCGATACCGCCAGCCTGCGCGCCGGTATCGAACGCGCGGTGCTGCTCGGCAAGCCCGCGCTGGTACGCTTGCCGATCAAGGACCGGGCGCTGGCCGCGCGCGTGCTCGACTTCGGCGCCTCAGCCGTGATGATGCCGATGATCGAAACCGCCGACGAGGCCCGCGCCTTCGTGGCGGTGGCGAAATATCCGCCGCTCGGCCAACGGTCTTATGGTCCAACCCGTGCCGGCGAACTGCATGGCTACGCGGATCGTGCCGACTACGTCGCCGACGCGCGGAGCGAAACGCTCGCCTTCGCCATGATCGAGACGGGTGCGTCCGTCGACAATCTTGAGGCGATCCTGGCGGTCGAGGGACTCGACGGCGTCTTCGTTGGCCCGTCCGATCTGTCGATCGCCTTGTCCGGCGACGGGACGCTCGATCCGCGCGGCGCGAAGGCCGAGGCGGCGATCAAGCGGATTGCCGCGGCGACCTCCGCGGCCGGCAAGATCGCCACGATCTACGCCGCAACGCCGGAGGACGCCAAGCGCTATCGCCAGTACGGCTATCGTCTGGTTTGCGTCAGTTCCGACCAGGCCGTGATTACCGCGGGGGCGCGGGCGCTGGCCGAGGCCGTTCGCGGGTGAACGCGGCCGGTCAGGCCGGCACGGTCAGTCCGGACATGAACTTGCCGAAGGTGAGCAAGCCTTCGGGCCAGGGGCCATGGCCGCTCTCGGCGTTCAGATGGCCGGCCTCGCCCGCGTCGATGAACAGCGATCCCCACGCGCCGGCGATGTCCTCGGCGGCCTCGAAGGACGAGAAAATGTCGTTGCGGCTGGCGACGACGACGCTGGGAAACGGCAGCGGGTCGCGCGGATAGGGTCCGAAGGTGCGCAGGTGTCTCGGGCGGATTGCATCGTTCTCCACCTCGGGAGGCGCGACGAAGAACGCGCCCGACACCGGCCGCTCAAAGCGCGGGATCGCCTGCACGGCGGCGGCGACGCCGAGCGAATGGGCGACCAGGACGACCGGCCGGGCGGAGGTGTTCACGGCATCCGCCACCGCGGCCATCCAGTCGTCGCGGACGGGCTTCGTCCATTCGGCCTGGGGCACACGCCGCGCCGTCGACAGCCTTCGCTCCCAACGTGTCTGCCAGTGGTCGTCGGGAGAGCCCTTGTAACCGGGCAGGATGAGGATATCGGCTTCGGCAACGCGCATGAGCGGGACATGCGAATACGAGCCGCGCAAGTCAAGCCGTCAGGGCACCGGATATCGATCCTGGCAACTCGATGTCCTCCGTTCCAGCGCCCGTCCGATCCGACCTTGTCGCGATCAGGCCGGGCGCATTGGTGCAACGACGATCGTAGGCGCGGGGTTCAACCGGCGCGGCCGAATACCCGCTCGAAGATCGTCCCGACGTGCTTGGTATGATAGCCGAGGTCGAATTTTTCGCGAATCTCGGCTTCCGGCAGTGCGGCCGTCACGTCCTTGTCGGCGAGGAGTTCCGTCAGGAAGTCCTTGTCCTCCTCCCACACCCGCATCGCGTTGCGCTGCACCAGCCGGTAGGAATCCTCGCGGGAAACGCCGGCCTGGGTCAGTGCCAGCAGCACCCGCTGGGAATGGACGAGGCCCTTGAACTTGTTGAGGTTGGCCAGCATCCGCTCGGGATAGACGAGCAGCTTGTCGATGACGCCGGTGAGACGCACGAGCGCGAAGTCGAGCGTCACCGTGGCGTCCGGGCCGATCATCCGCTCGACGGAGGAATGGGAGATGTCGCGCTCATGCCAGAGCGCGACGTTCTCCATGGCCGGTAGAGCGTAGGAGCGGACCATGCGGGCGAGGCCCGTGAGGTTTTCCGTCAGCACCGGATTGCGCTTGTGGGGCATCGCCGACGAGCCCTTCTGGCCCGGCGAGAAATATTCCTCCGCTTCCAACACCTCGGTGCGCTGCAGATGGCGGACTTCGGTCGCCAGACGTTCGACAGACGAGGCGATGACCCCGAGCGTGGCGAAGAACATCGCGTGGCGGTCGCGCGGAATCACCTGCGTCGACACCGGCTCGGCCGCAAGTCCCATGGCCTTGGCGACATGCTCCTCGACGCGCGGATCGATGTTGGCGAAGGTGCCGACGGCGCCCGAGATGGCGCAAGTGGCGATCTCCGCGCGGGCGGCGACGAGGCGTTCGCGACAGCGCTGGAACTCGGCATAGGCGAGGGCGAGCTTGACGCCGAAGGTCGTCGGCTCGGCGTGGATGCCGTGGGAGCGGCCGATGGTGATCGTGTCCCGGTGCTCGAAGGCGCGGCGTTCGAGCGCGGCGAGCAGGCCGTCGAGATCGGCGAGGAGCAGGTCGGAGGCCTTGGTCAGCTGCACGTTGAAGCAGGTGTCGAGGACGTCCGACGAGGTCATGCCTTGATGGACGAAGCGGGCGTCCGGGCCGACGATCTCGGCAAGATGCGTCAGGAAGGCGATGACGTCGTGCTTGGTCTCACGCTCGATCGCGTCGATGCGGTCTACATCGAACGTGGCACCATTGCCCTTTTCCCAGATCGTCTTCGCCGCGCTTTCGGGAATGACGCCGAGTTCGGCGAGGGCGTCGCAGGCATGGGCCTCGATCTCGAACCAGATCCGGTACTTCGTCTCCTGCGACCAGACGTCGACCATCTCGGGGCGGGAATAGCGGGGGATCATGGCGCGGATTCTTTCAGCTATACGATTGGGAGGAACGGCTGCCGTCTAACAGAGCCGACGCCGCGTCTCAACGTTTGCCGAAGTGATCGCTCATCAGTCCATCGACAGCGGGTTGGCGATGTAGCGCAGGTCCGGTCCCTCGAAGCCGACGGATTTGACCCCGATGATCGCCACCGCCGAAAATCCGCCGGTCGGTCGCTCGTAGACGCGAATTTCGGACAGGGCGTAGTCGAGCGGGCAGCCGCGGCTTCCTGGAATCGCAGTGTCCTCGTGGATCAGCGCAGCCGCATCGCCCGGCTTGGTGGCGATGCGCACCAGCCGGTAGCCGTAAGACGTGCCGAACACTTCGCACGCCTTGCCGCCGCTGAGCGGGATCGGCTCCAGTCGAAGCTCGGCCGGCTTGTCCGGCGTCGGCTCGATGGGGCGGGGCAGGAAGCGGGCTCGATACGGGTCGGCCGACAATTCAGTCGGCGGATTGGCGACGACGAGCGAGCCCGGTTGCGCCTCGGGATCATAGGTCGTGAACAGTGCCTGGGCTGCCTCGCGAGCCTGCTCTCTGGCATCCGCGATCCCGGCGCCGTCCGCCTCGATCCGGATGCGGACCGGGGAGGGCGGCAGAAAGCGATCCTCGGCGAGATC
This sequence comes from Aurantimonas coralicida, assembly GCA_011050685.1. GTDB lineage: Bacteria > Pseudomonadota > Alphaproteobacteria > Rhizobiales > Rhizobiaceae > Aurantimonas > Aurantimonas coralicida_A. The sequence continues at coordinate 7,226 of DRFF01000161.1, read as the reverse complement.
GAGAAAGAATATCTCGGCATAGGGGAAGCCGGACCCATCCTGGATGCCTGATTGCTCGAATGCGAAGACCTTGCCGTCCTTGGAGAACCCGAGCGGTTCCAGCCTTGCCGCGTCGCCAGCCGAGGCAGGCGAAGCGAATCCCGGCAGCGCCACCAGCAGGACTGCCGCCGCGGCGGCGATCTTTGGAAGTCGCGGGGGCGTCATCGTTGGTCCTCACTTGCTGGCCGCGGGGAGTGCTACTTTTGCGCGACGATACGGGTGCACGAAAAATTGTCGCCGCTGGCCTCGGAGAACCACCCCATCGAATCGCCGGTAAAGCCGGAAAGAGTGATGAAATAGTCATCGGCGAACAATAGCGTGTAGGAACCGTCGCTCCCTTCCTGAACCTCTTCGATCGGCAGGTCCTCGGATCCGTTGTTGTAGGTGGTCGGGGTAAAAGTGAAGATCGCCACCTCGCAGTCCCAGGTGCCCAGGAACGGTAGGTCTTCGGCAGATGTGGCGGTGGATGCCAGCAAGGTCGCGATGGCTGCGGCCGCTATCGTGTTCGTGACGTTTTTCATGGGGCCGTTCTCTCGCTGCCGGCTCTGCCGGACGCCATCCGCGGGTCACGAAGGCTCGACCATGTTGCCTGTCGGTCGCCCTCGGCGGATATCGCGGTGTAAATAGCGCGCGCGACGGCGCGGGCCATGGTCGCCGCGGCCGCTGCGGCGAGTTCCACACGGCCGATCGGCTCCGGCGGAATTCCGCTACCGCCGGTGGCCAGCGCGAAGACGAGATCGCCGTCGAAATCGGTGTGCGATGGCCAGATCGCCTTGGCGTAGCCGTCCTGGCCGGCAATCGCGAGGCGCTTGGCGGCGGGCTTGTCGAGCACGGCGTCGGTGGCGATGATTCCGATCGTCGTGTTGGCGCCAGCCCGCGCGTCGAGCTTGGTTCGCGGGGATGTCGCATCCGGCGGGAGCGGTTGTGGCAGGCCGAGGCCGCCGAACTCGTCGCCCTGTTCGAAGGGCGCGGCCCAGAAGCAGCGACCGGCGCCAATCGTTGCCGATCCGACGGCGTTGACCGCGACGAGCGCCGCGACCGTGATGCCGTTCGAGAGCAATGTCGACGCCGAGCCGAGGCCGCCCTTCACCGTCGCGGTGGTGCAGCCGATGCCGGCGCCGACGGTGCCGATGGCAAAATCGGCGCGTGCCGAGCCTGCCGCGTCGTAGCCGAACTCGCGATAGGGCGGATAGCGGCCCCAGGCCTTGGACCCGCCATTGGCTAGATCGAACAGGATCGCAGCCGGCACGATCGGCACGCGCACATCGCCGACGGCAAAGCCGCGGCCTTGCTCCGCGAGCCAGGCCTGCACGCCCGACGCGGCGTCGAGGCCGAAGGCGGACCCGCCCGACAGCACCAGCGAATCGACCTCCGCGACGGTGTTCTCCGGCGCCAGAAGATCGGTTTCGCGGGTCCCCGGTGCGCCGCCCAAAATAGCCACGGACGCGATTAATGGCGTGTCGAGAATGACGACCGTCGTGCCGCTTTTCAGCCGTTCGTCGCCGGCATGCCCGACCCTGACCCCGGCGACGTCGCTGAGGAGATTGCGAGTGCCAGGCCGCCATGCGCTCATGTCCTCAGCCCCCGGTCTCGTCGACGAAGCCGTTACCGCGCCATTCGAAGACGCGGTAGAGATCGAGGTCGGAATCGCCCTTGGCGTCGAAACGGATCGGCCCCAGCACGGTCTGGAATGCCTCGTCGCCCAGGATTTCGGCGATCGGCCGGCCGGTTTCCCGGCTTTGGCCGACCGCTGCGACGGCGATCTGCGTTGCCGCGTATGCGGGGCCGAAATAGCCTTGCGGTCCGGCCATTGGTCCTTCGTCCGGGGCACCGTCTCGAAGTTCTGGGAAGTGGGTCCGCGGCGCGACCGCAACGATGCCCTCCGGCAGCGGCACGTCGTCGCTCGTCTCGTCGAATAGTGCCTCGCCGCCGACAATGTCGAGGGCAAGCCCGATCTCGGCAGCGTCGCGCGCGATAATCGCGACGTCCGGCCGGTCACCGGCGATGAAGAACCGGCTGACGCCGGTGCGCTCGAGGCGCCGCACCAGACCGAACTGCTTTTCCTCGGCGGGCCGGTAGTTGTCGATGGTCTGTGGTTTCATGCCCCGGTCGGCGAGGAGCCGGCGGACCGCATCGCTCAATGCCCGTGCGGCGATCGAGCCGTCCTCCAGGAGGCCGAAAGGCTCGGCCTTCCAGTGCGTCGCCAGATAGCTTGCGGCCGCCGCAGCCTCCTTATCGGAACGCGGCGCGACGCGCCAGACAAGAAAACCGGTCCGCTCGCGCCGGTCGGTGAGACGGTTGGCCCGCACGCCAACGTCTATGGTCGGAATCCCTGCCTCCGTAAGGATCGGAAGCGCCGCCTCGATGGCGTCGGCGCACAGGAAGCCGGTGGCGACGGAGACATTCATGGCGACGAAGCTTTCGGCCGCCTGTTTGCCGCCCTCGGCGGAACATTTGGTGTCGGCCTCCACCACCTCGACCGTCTGGCCGTCGGCGGGTTTTGCCGCCGCCGCGCGCGCGCCGTCGGCGAGTTGCCGACCGAGAATGCCGGCGCTGCCGGAAAGCGGTGCCGCTACGCCGAGCGTGATCGGCTCGCCCGTGTCTTGGGCCTGCGCCGGCAAAAGCGTGATCCCCATCAGGCCGAAGGCGGCAAAATACCGGAGCTGGGTGAGAAAGAAACGCGTCATGCCTGCGAGTCTAGTCGACCGTCCGGACGATGGCGAGACGGAACCGGCCGTATCCACGACGGTGTCGTGATGCCGGCTCGCGCCATAACGGGAATGACCGGGAAAGCCTGTCTGGATGGGGCCCGCGATGGATTGCGACGAGACCCCGTGCGAATCCGCCATCCCCGCCCTATGTTTGACGCGAACGGCTCGGGACCCGGGCGCAATGAATGGAATATGGTTTGCTGACGACATCGACGATCGACCGCGACAGCTTTCGCGACGCGATGAGCCGGTTTGCCTCGGCGGTTCACCTGGTGACGACGGACGGCCCGGCGGGCCGGCGTGGCGTGACGGTATCGTCCGCCTGTTCGGTGTCCGACGAACCGGCGACGCTGCTTGTCTGTCTCAATACGTCGAGCCCGGCCAACGACCGGTTTGAGAACAACGGTAATTTCGCCGTCAATCTGCTGTCCGAAGACAGCGAGGCGATCGCTCGCACCTTCGCCGGTGAAGGGCAGCTCGAGTCGGACGCGCGTTTCGCCAAGGGCGAATGGGAGGTACTGCAAACCGGCGCGCCTTTGCTGGTCGGTTCGCTGGCAGGGTTCGACTGCCGGATTTTGGAAGCCAAGATCGTCGCCACGCACCGCGTGCTGATCGGCGAGGTGGTGGCGATCCGCACCGGATCGAAATCGCCGTCACTGGTCTATCTCGACCGGACCTATCGCAGCCTCTAGCGATGGGCCATCGGAGCGTCTCAGGGAAAGGGTATCCGTGACATCGAAACTGCCGGCATCGATCGACGAGACCGAAGCGCTTCTCGACGGACATAACTACGTGGCGGACAGGTCGCTCGCGACCGTCCTGTTTCTGTCGCTCAAGATGGGGCGGCCGCTGTTTCTGGAAGGCGAGGCCGGCGTCGGCAAGACCGAGATCGCCAAAGTGCTGGCCGCGGCGCTGGGCCGGCCGCTGATTCGCTTGCAGTGCTATGAGGGGCTCGACGTCTCCTCAGCGCTCTACGAATGGAACTACGCCGCGCAGATGATCGAGATCCGGCTGCGCGAGGCCTCCGGCGATACGTCCAAGGACGCGATGCGCTCCGACATCTTTTCGGAGCGCTTCCTGATCCGCAGGCCGATCCTGCAGGCGCTAGAAGGCGAGCCGGGTCGCGCGCCGGTGCTGCTGATCGACGAGCTCGACCGTACCGACGAGGCCTTCGAGGCGTTTCTTTTGGAAATCCTCTCCGACAATCAGGTGACCATCCCGGAGCTTGGCACCATCCGGGCCGCCGAGCCGCCGATCGTCATCATCACGACCAATCGCACCCGCGAAATCCACGACGCGCTGAAGCGACGCTGTCTCTATCATTGGGTCGATTATCCCGCCTCCGACCGCGAACTTCAGATCGTGCGTCGCAAGGCCCCACAGGCCAACGCCGAACTGGCGGCCGAACTCGTCGCCTTCGTCCAGCGGCTGCGTCAGGTCGATCTCTTCAAGGCGCCGGGTGTCGCCGAGACCATCGACTGGGCGAACGCCCTGACCGAACTCAACGCCGTCGCCCTCGATCCCGCGCATGTCTCCGATACGCTGGGGGTTCTGTTGAAGTACCAGGATGATATCCAGCGCATGGAGCGAGGCGAGGGCCGCGAGATCCTCGCCGAGGTGAAGCGCGACCTGGCAAGGGCCTCGTGATGTCATGAGCACCGTCGCCGACCCGTCCCATGTCGCCGCCGATCCGGACGGCAAGCTTGCGGACAACATCGCCTATTTCGCGCGGGCGCTGCGTAAGGCTGGGCTGAAAATTGGTCCCTCCGCGACGCTCGACGCGATTGCGGCGGTCAAGGCGGCGGGGTTGACCAGCCGCGACGATTTTTATTGGACGCTGCATGCGGTGCTGGTCACTCGCCATGAGGACGATGCGGTGTTCGCGGAGGCGTTCCGGCTGTTCTGGCGCTCGCGTGAGCTGATCGAAAAGATGATCGCCATGTTCTCACCGAAAGCCCCGCCACGCCAATCGGAGCGGGAAAAGAAGCGGGCCGGCGAGGACCGTGCCGCCGAAGCGATGTTCGAGGGCGCTCGGGACCGGATCACCAAGCAGGAACGGCCGGAGATCGAGATCGACGCCAGTCTCACGGTGTCCGGCAACGAGGTGCTGCGCCAGAAGGATTTCGCGCAGATGTCGGTACGCGAGACCGAGGAGGCCAAGCAGGCCATCGCCGCGCTGCGCCTGTCGGCAGACTGGATCGCGACACGCCGGTTTCGCCCCGATCCGCGCGGTGATCGAATCGACCCGAGAGCCATGATGCGGGCCTCGATGCGGACCGGCGGCGACCTCGTCTTGCCGAAATTTCGTTCTCGCCGCGAGATTCACCCGCCGCTGGTGGTCCTCGCCGACATCTCCGGCTCGATGAGCCAGTACACCCGAGTTTTTCTGCACTTCATCCATGCCCTGACCGAGAGACGGCGCCGGGTGCATACGTTTTTGTTCGGCACGCGGCTGACCAACGTCACCCGGCAGATGCGCCACAAAGATCCCGACGAGGCGCTCGCTGACTGTGCCGGCGCGGTGAAGGACTGGTCCGGCGGAACCCGCATCGGCGAGGCATTGGCGAGCTTCAACCTGACCTGGTCGCGCCGGGTGCTGACCCAGGGCGCGGTGGTGATTCTGATCACCGACGGGCTGGAGCGCGATTCGGTCGATGAGCTGTCGAAACAGATGGAGCGGCTGCATAAATCCTGCAGGCGGCTGATCTGGCTGAACCCGCTGTTGCGCTTCGACGGATTTTCCGCCCGCGCCAAGGGAGTCCGCGCCATGCTGCCGCATGTGGACGAGTTCCGCTCGGTGCATTCGCTGGAGGCGATGAGCGCGCTCTGCGAGGCGTTGTCGGGTGGCGGGGGCCGGGAGACCGATCCGCGCTGGTGGATGGACGCCGCAGACCGGGCGATGGCGGCGTAGGGGGCAGGCTTTGCCGACGATAGCGCCGGGTCGGCGGCGACGGTATCGTGTGCCGCGCCTTTTTAGGAGGGTCAGATCATGTCCCAGACGATGCATGAGTTCGATGTCTTGAAGACCGCCGAGGCGTGGGCCGGCGAGGGGCGGAGCCTCGCGCTCGCCACAGTCGTCGAAACCTGGGGCTCGGCACCCCGGCCGACCGGCAGCCAGCTGATCATCGATGCCGACGGCAATTTCGAGGGCTCGGTCTCCGGCGGCTGCGTCGAGGGCGCTGTGGTCACCGAGGCAGTCGACGTGATCGAGGCGGGCGAGCCGCGCATGCTGGAATTCGGGGTCGCCGACGAAACCGCGTGGCGGGTGGGTCTGTCCTGCGGCGGGCGCATCCGCGTCTATGTCGAACGGGTGAACTGATGGACCGCGCGCTTCTGGCAGACTTGAACGTCGAGCGTGCCGCGCGCCGGGCGGCGGTCGTCGTCACCGATCTGGCGAATGGCGCGCAGCGGCTCGTGCGCGAAGCGGAGGTTGCGGGCGATCCGCTCGCCGAGCCGATCGGGCGGGTGATCCGCTCCGGCAAATCCGGGATCGTCCAGACCGAGCATGGCGAGGTTTTCCTCAACGCCCATCTGCCGCCGCCCCGGCTCGTCGTCGTCGGTGCGGTCCATATCAGCCAGGCGCTGGCGCCGATGGCGAAGCTGGCCGGTTGTGATGTCGAGATCGTCGACCCGCGCACGGCCTTTGCCACCGTGGAGCGCTTTCCGGATGTCGCGCTTGTCGCCGAATGGCCCGAGGTGGTGCTGAAAGCCCGCCCGCTCGACGCCTATACCGCCGTCTGCGTCATCACTCACGATCCGAAGATCGACGATTATCCGCTGATCGCGGCGCTCAAGGCCGGGTGCTTCTACATTGGCGCGCTGGGCAGCCGGAAGACCCATGCGCGGCGGGTCGAGCGACTGACCGACGCCGGGATGTCCGCCCAGGCAATGGACCGCATCGAAGCGCCAATCGGCGCCGATATCGGCGCGTCGACGCCCGGCGAGATCGCCGTTGCAATCCTTGCTTCGGTCATCGAAGCGTTCCGCAAGCGCAAGATGTTCGCCGAGCGCCGGGGCGAGACCGAGGCGGCATGATTTTCGGGGAAATACCAGTCGCGGAGGCGGAAGGGACGATCCTGGCGCACTCCCAAAAGCTCGCCCAGCGCCGGCTGAAGAAGGGGACGCGGCTCTCGGCGGCGGACATTGCCGCGCTGCGCGACGCCGGTGCCGGCGTTGTCACTGCTGCCCGTCTCGAACCGGGCGACCTGACCGAGGATCAGGCGGCGGCGGCGATCGGCGCCGCGCTTGGCGGCGCGGGAATTCGAGCGGGCGAGGCCGGAACCGGCCGCGTCAATCTCTTTGCCGAAACAGCGGGATTGTTCCTGCCGGATCGCGCGGCCGTCGACGCGCTCAACGCCATCGATCCCGGCGTGACCCTCGCGACGCTCGGTGACTATGAGCCCGTCGAGGCCGGACGAATGGTGGCGACGGTGAAGATCATCCCGCTTGCCGTTTCCGGCGTGGCGGTCGAGGCGG
>DRFF01000160.1 GCA_011050685.1 Aurantimonas coralicida | reverse complement strand
TCGGCTAGCGGTAGTCTGTCCTCGGTCATCGGGTGCTCCGGTCAGGTTGAAGTCTCGCAACTCCACCTTAGCCGGCCATTCCGGTGGCCACCTCCGTCACACCTTCTGACGTCCGATTTTCCACCACCAGCGCGGACACTACCCACAGGCGTTTTTTGATGCGCGGCGGGACTTCCGGCACAAGCAGGCTCTCGCATCATCGCTCTTCTTTAAAGTCCATCGCATCCATGCGAACCGCACCAACCTCCACCGGTGGCTGCTGGATGGGCGGGAACGTGCGAAGAAGAAGAATATCAAGCTGGCAAATGCCACAATGCCAGTAACAAACCTAGTCTCGGAAGTGCACTTTTCGTCCGACGAGAAGGCCTTGGTCGCCGGATTTCACGACCCAGATCTTCTGAATGCGGTTTTGAATTCAGATCATCTTCACAACACTTTTCTGCCGTTGCCGAGAGCATACTCGGAATCGCGAAATGAGCTTTCGAAAGCGCTGACGATCCAAGGCTACGACCAAACTGAGGCCGTGGTCGATCTCGGACGCATGACGATGAATCAGCAAGTGTCCGTCATTGAGCTGAATCAGCTTCTGGAGGAGATGTTTGTGATTTCGCTCAAGGACCTGCACGATTTGGATTTCGCGCTTCGGGCCTTAGTCATACAGTTGAAGCGGCACTGCAGGGTGGCGATCAGCCTCGATTTCCCAGAGCAGCTTATCGCCCGCCACCGGACTCAGTCCGATACAACGCAAGAAACTCCTAGTCGCTATCGGACTGGATGAAATTGCTTTAGCTGATCGCCCCGCCCGCTTTTATCTTGTGTTTGGTCGCGCTGGTAATGCGGCTCAGTATTGACAGCAAGCAGACCGACCTGGCTTCACCGGTATGCTGGCCTTTCCGCAGCAACTAACTAATCGACGCTCGTTCCAGAAGCCCTCTCGAATAATGTCGTCCAAATCCAATGGGGGCTGCAAGCCGCGCCCTTGGTTGAGCCAATGGGGAAGGCGAATACCGAAACCTCAGGACGGGTTTCAACACTGAAGAGCCGACTGATACCGAAGGACTATCTATGGAAGAAGAGCTTAAGCAGCTATTGCTCTGGACGACCCGGAGCATCGAAATTGTCGGAATCATCGTCATCGTGGCCGGCACGATCATCGCGACCGCGACATTCTTGCGCGACCGCACCGCAGGAAATGTCGCCAACAGCTTTCACCGTTTTCGGTCCGGGCTCGGCCGCGCTATACTGCTTGGGCTGGAATTCCTCGTCGCGGCCGACATCATCAACACGGTCGCGATCGAGCCGACGCTGGAGAGCGTCGCGGTGCTGGCAGGCATCGTCCTGATCCGGACCTTCCTCAGCTTTTCGCTCGAAGTTGAGATCGAGGGGCGCTGGCCGTGGCGCCGCGCAAGATCCACAGCATCAGAATTGAACCGGCGTACAGCCGGATGTCCGCGGTTGCCAGACCATCGCTTGATGCAACGCGGAATGCTGCCCCGCCCCTTCCCACCGCATCCATGCTACACAGCCGGATGACTCCACCGCCCTTCGGCGGCCAGGCTTACGGGGCCTGCGGCTCCTACTCGCCGGCATGGCCGCGGTTTTCGACCGAGGCCGATGCCGATCTCGATATAATTCCGGAAAAATTCGTCGCCGCCGATCTCAGCAGCATGCGTTGCGACATCTGACGGCGCGGCAGATGATCAGCGCTACTGGACGGTCGTCATGCGCGAGATCGAGCGCCAGACCGGCTGCGGCACGAGCCGGATACGGCGACGCGGATCGTACCGGGCGACTCCTTCGGCGCCTGATCTGAAACGATATTCCCAAATCTGTTTCAGTTTTCCGACGGGCTCTTTGGGGGTGGCGCAAGCCGAGCGGTCTTGCAATGAAATCCTTGCGTCCGTTGTTTTTCAGTTATTTCGCGCCATCTAAGGAGCACGGCCTCGAGAGATCAGTCGGGTCCGGCTTCAGAAAAATCAAACCTACCGTCCGACTCCGGCAAAACCGGCAGCGTCGTTATCCTGTCGATGGCTCGGTTCGCGCGGACTCGCACGGCAGGATATCCCGGAGAAACCCACAATGACCGACGTGATGAAATACCCGTATCTGTCGAGGAGAAGCCAGCAGTTGGATATTTCACAGACTGATCGGGCGGTCGCCCGTAGCCCGTACGACGTATTCATGGCTGACCGGTTCGACAATTGGGCGGATGGCGGTGAGAAATTTTACTTCGTCGAAGGAGAGCGGCACATTGTGGATGGAATTGCGATGCCGCCTCGCGACGATTTCGCCCGGCACCGGCTCAGCTAGCGGCGCGCCGCCATTTCTCAGGCTGGTTTTGCCGGTCAATGCCCGGGACCCAGTGTCAAGGCGAAATCCCGTCTGAGCCTCCGCGACGAAGAAGAAACCGAAGGAAGACATCCCATGGACATCGAAATCCGCACCGACAGCAATATCGACGGCGATGCCGACATGGTGGATAAGGCCAAGAACGAGGTGGAGAAATCACTCGGCCGTTTCGACGCTCATGTGACCAGCATCCATATTCATTTCAGCGACGCGAGCGCCGGAAAGGAAGGCCTGGAAGACATCCAGTGCATGATCGAGGCGCGCATGGAAGGTCGGAAACCCGAGGCCGTCACCGAAAAGGCCAGCACGACCGATAACGCTCTCAGCAGCGCGATCGGCAAGATGCGGCGGTTGCTTGATTCGGAAATCGGCAAGATGCGTGACGCCAGGTGATTCCAGCGTGCCGTTGAGAAGACCGGTTCATCGCGGCGCCCCCGCCATCCATGCTAGACAGCCGCGATGATCCCACCGCCCTTCGACTGCCAGGCCTGCGGGGCCTGTTGCTCCTTTTCGCCGACATGGCCGCGGTTTTCGACCGAGGCCGAGGCCGATCTCGACAAGATTCCCGAAAAATTCGTGTCGGCCGATCTCAGCGGTATGCGCTGCGACGGCGCCCGCTGCTTAGCGCTTGTCGGCCGCGTCGGCGTCGCCACCTCCTGCGCGGTCTATGCCGCTCGGCCCGAGGTCTGCCGCGCCTGCGTTCCGGGCGGCGACGACTGCCTGATGGCGCGCCGCGCTTTCGGACTGGATGATACTGTCGTCGCGCCGCAAGGCGATGCCGTCTGCGAGGCGTAGAGAAGAGCGCGGCAACGGGGAGCTTCATGCCGCCGGCATCCGGCGAGCTCTATGGCTCGCGGTAGCTCTTCGCCCTCAATTCCAGACGGTATTGGCCGGGATACTTGCTGAACAGGAGCGCGCCGCGACGTTCGGAATGGCCGGGAACGTAGTCGATCGTGACCTCGCTGGTCTCCACCGTCTCCTCGCCGTCCATCAGGCTGCCTTCGACCGTCACCTCCGCCGCGGTGGCGTCACCGCCATTGAAGGCGCGAAAGCCGATGCGAAACCCGCTCGCCATCGTCTCGGTGCGTCCTGCCGCCACCGCCAGTCGCGGGGTGCGGCCCGTCGCGCTGAACGCCTCGAACAGGATGAACCCGATCATGGCCAGCACGACCACTGCGGAAATCCCGCCGACGACCCACTCGATCGGATGCGGCTTGCGGGCCTGGGTTTTCTCGCCGGTTTGCTCTTCGTCCCCGCCGTCCTGCTGATCCCGTTCCATCGCTGTCGTCCTTACAAGATCAGGCGCGCGGCGGCGGCGCCGATCGCGGCGGGGAAGCCGAGCACGACGACGACCCGCAGGATTTCCGTATAGGCCATCCCGTCGGTTCGCCCGAAGGTCCACAGCACATAGAGGCTGATCAGCGCCGCGAGCACATAGCCGACGAGGGTGAAGCGCAGAAAGGCGCTCCACCAGGACGTACCGGGCGGCAGCGATTCTTCGCCGTGGAACTCGACGGCATAGACAAACCCCTGCATCAACACGATCGACAGCACGATGAGCGCGACGGCATGCCACTCGGTCATCTTGTAGGAAATGAGCACCATCTCCTCGGTCGGAGCGACATTGAGGCCGAGGAACAGCGCGCCGATGCTCATCAGAAACAATTCGCTGGCATAGTTCACCTCCTCCGGACCGTCGGACGGCTCCATCTTGCGGCCGCCGAGCTGGCTACGCCCGAGGATGGCGCCGATACTCGCCGGAACCGCTTGAACCGCGATCTTCCCGACGATCTCGTCGAGCGGCATGTCGAAGCGGAGCAGGCCGAAGGTCGCCAGCACGACGGCGCTCGCCAGGATGCCGATCCCATAGGCGATCGCCGCGTCGCGCAGATCATCTTTCCAGTTGAAGGTCTTCTGAAAGCCGGCGTGGGAGGACAACAGCGCCAGAACGGGGATCGTCAGGATCAACAGCAGCGCCAGGCGGAACCGGTCGATATAAAAGCCGATCCACCACATCTCCATGGTCATGATCATGGGAAGCGAAAAAATCAGCGCGCCGCCGAAAGCGCGACCCAGCCCGACGGCGATACGTCGGCGTTCCCAGCGCTGCTCTTCCCTCGGCCAGCTAGGAGACGACGGACCCTGCGCGTCCTGCATCGCCCGTCTCCTTGCAATCGCCAGCTTCCGCGATCCGCGGCGCGACGCCGCGTAATAACCGTCGCAGCATCCAGAATTCTATCCTTGACCTCGGCGCGCCTTCATCGCCAGCGCCCTGCTTACCACGCGATTACTCGCGCGCAACGCACCCTGTTCGCTGTTGCTAAGACCGGATATCGCTCCGCGCCGCCGTTCGGACCGCGTTCGGCGCCCCTGGCAGCGGCCGAGCCTGCCGCCGCGCTCCCACCTTGCCCCGACCGAAGCGGGGCGGCTCGCGGCCGAACAGCTCCGCCGAAAACGGCTCCGGGGTCCACAGCGCCTTGCGCAAGGCCTCCGCCTCGTGCCGCTCGGCATCGATACGGTTCCAGCGCGGCTGTTCGCTCATCCGGACGGGTTGCGGCGGATTCAGCCGGGCGAACTCGCGGTTCGCCTCCGCCCAATGCTCGTGTTCACGGCCGCTGGGGCGACCCGCCCGTTCCCAAATTTCATAGGCAAGCCTGCGGATCGCATCAGCGTTATCCACCTTCACCATCGCCTCGTCTCCCCGATGTCGGTTGGATTAAATATTTAGGGCAGCGTGAGCCCGCCGTAAGGACACAAGACTTAATAAAATCTTAAGCCGGGCAACGGCTCGGGCAGGTTCGCCGCTTTTGCCCGCGCGACTCAGCGCCGGGCCCGTCGGCATGATCGCGCCGCGTTTGGCTCCGGGTCAATGGGTATTCTTCAAATGGCCCTGTCGGCGCTCAACCGCCGAGGCGGGACGTCATCAAAGCCGCGACCACGATGATCGACCACACGGCGATGGTCGCCCACAGCATGGACATTTCGGCACTCTTGTAACTCATACGCTTTGACCTTCGTGCGCCGCGCCCACCGGCGCGGGTGACTGCCGCATCTTCGCCTTATTTAGCGCAAGGACAGGTCATGTCGAAGGCCGAACTTGGTGGGCGGTTAACGATCACTCCGCGGCCGCCCGCGCACGGATCGCTTTCAACGCCGCCGGAACGGCATCGATCCGATCGACCAGCGCAACGGCGCCCAGATCTTCCGGGGCGATCGCCGTATAGCCGCCGCGTACCGCGATGACGGTCATTTTCGCCGCCACGGCCGCTTCGACGTCGTTCTCGCTGTCGCCGACAAAGACCACGTCCGCGACACCGAGACCGAGCCGCTCGCAGGCCAGTAGCAACAGGCCGGGCGCCGGTTTCTTGTCGGGGCCGGCGTCGCCGCCGACGACAACGTCCAGAAGCTCGAGCAGACCGAAATGGGCGAGAATCTCACGCGTCGCCGCTTCCGGCTTGTTGGTGACGACGCCGATCGGCACGCCGGCCTCCTTGAAGGCTCGCGTCGCCTCGCTGGCCCCGGCGGTCAGCGTCGTCAGTTCGGTCGCGCGTGGCTCGTAGATCGCCAGGAACCGCTCCGCCGCCTTGTCGCGGCTGGCCGGGTCGATGTCCTTGCCGAGCGCCGCATAGGCCCGCTCGATCAGCTTCGGCACGCCGCCGCCGATCATCCGCGTCACCGCTTCCAGGGTGAACGGCGGCTCGCCATAGCTGGCCAGCGTCTGGTTGAGCGAGGCATGAATGTCGGGCGCCGAATCGACGAGCGTCCCGTCGAGATCGAACAAGACCGCTTTCGGCCATGCCATACCGGCCATCAGGCGGCATCCTTCCATTTGATCGAACAGCCGATCGATGGCACCTGTTCTGTGGGACCCTCGCCGGTCTCGGCGACCTGCTTCATGGCATTGAAGAGATCGCGCCCGGTGTCGTCCGGCGTCGCCTGTTTGCGCGACGCGTCGATGCGGCCGCGATATTGCAGGCCGAGATCACCGTTGAAGCCGAAGAAATCCGGCGTGCAGACGGCCCCATAGGCCCGCGCGACGCTCTGGTCCGCGTCGTGGAGATAGGGGAACGGAAAGCCGTGCTGCTCGGCGAAGCGCTTCATGTTCTCGAAGGAGTCCTCGGGATAGGCGGAGGCATCGTTCGAGGAGATGGCGACCGTCCCGATGCCGAGATCCGCGAGCTCCTCGGCGTCGCGCACCAGCCGGTCGATCACCGCTTTCACATAGGGGCAGTGATTGCAGATGAATGCGACCAGGAGGCCGTTCGGGCCCTTGTGGTCGAAAATCCGGTGGCTATTGCCGTCGACGCCGGGCAGTTCCGCGTCCACCGCCTTCCAGCCGAAATTGCAGATCGGGGGTTGTGCCGCCATGGTGAGACTCCTCCTCGCTCAAGTACTATCCTTCGATTAAGGGCAAGCGGCCCGAAAATCGAGCGGGGTGGCGACTAGTGGTCCGATTTCGACATTTGCATCCCGCTTGGAGCTTCTTGGCAAGCAAATGTCGAAATTAAAGGACCACTAGCAACTTTATGCCTCTCGTGGATTCTTCAAATTTGACATTTGATTTCGAGTCCGCCGCACGTGGGTATCAAATGTCAAATTTAATCCACTAGCTTCTCAAATCGCCGACAGCCCGCCGTCGACGGGAAGCACCGCCCCCGTCATGAAGCCGTTGGCGGGATCGGCGGCAAACAGCACCGCGGCGACCACCTCCTCGACCTCGGCGAGCCGGCGCATCGGGATGCCGCGCACGATGCGTTTTTCCTCCTCGGAATCGGCGCCGTGGCCGTCGCCGAGCACCATCGCGGTGCGAGCGAAGGACGGGCAGACGGCGTTGACCCTGATCCCGCGGCGCGCGGTCTCTGCGGCGGCCGAACGGGTCAAGCCGATGACGCCATGCTTGGCGGCGGCATAGACCGACAACAGCGGCGCGCCCTTCAGGCCGGCGACCGATGCGACATTGACGATGGCGCCGCCCCGGCCCTCGCGTTCGAAGCGCGCTTCCATCGCCGCCAGTTGGTGCTTCATGGCGAAGAAGACGCCCATCAGGTCGATCGCGATCACCCGCTCCGCCTCAGCGGCGTCAATGGTCGAGAGGCGTTTGTAGGCGTGGACGATGCCGGCATTGTTGATGGCGATGTCGAGGCCGCCGAAGCGTTCGATCGCGGTTTCGACCAGCGCTTGCGCTGTCGCCTCGCGCGAGACGTCGCCGGCAAGCGTCACGATCTCGGTATCCGGAATATCCTTGGCGGCGGCCGCCAGCGCCGCGTCGTCGAGATCGGTGAGGAGGAGCTTTGCCCCTTCGGCGGCGAACCCCTTGGCAATCGAGCGGCCGAAACCGCCGGCCGCGCCGGAAACGAGAACGCTCAGTCCGTCGAAGCGGCGCATCCGGTTAGCCCTCCTTGCCGATGAGCTCGACGGCGAGGCTTGCGATCACCGGGACGCTGCGGCCGTAGGACTTGGCCTTTTCGGGATTGGAGGCGTTGCCCTGTGTGTAGCGCTTGAAGACGCCTTGCAGGATTGCTGCCAGACGGAAGAACGAGAAGGCGAGATAGAACGGCCAGTTGTCGATGCCCTTGAGCCCGCGCCTCTCGCAATATCGGGCGACATACTGCGCTTCGGTCGGGATGCCCAGCGAGGGCCGGTCGGCATCACCGAGCCCCTTGAACGAACCGACATGCGGCAACCGCCACTGCATGCACTGATAGGCCAGATCGGCAAGCGGATGGCCGAGGGTCGACAGTTCCCAGTCGAGAATCGCCAGGATCTCCGGCTTGTCCTTGCGAAACATGATGTTGTCGAGTCGGTAGTCGCCATGCACGAGACTGGCGGCGCCATCGTCCTCTGGCAGGTTCTCCTCCAGCCAGGCGGCGAGGGTTTCCATGTCCCCGATCTCATCGGTCTTGGACTGGCGATACTGTTCCGACCAGCGCGACAATTGCCGGCCGAAATAATTGCCCGGCCGGCCGAAATCCGCCAGCCCCACCGCCTCGACATCGACCGAATGCAACGCGGCGAGGGCGGCGTTCATTGCGTCGTAGATCGCGCCGCGTTCATCGTCGCCTTCGGCCTCAGGAAGCAAGGGATCCCAGAAAATCCGGCCGTCGAGATGTTCCATGACGAAGAAGGTGCGGCCGAGCGGCGAATCCGAGCCGTTCGCCAGATGCAGCATCTTCGGCACCGGCACATCGGTGCCGGAGAGCGCCTTCATCACCTTGAATTCCCGGTCCACCTGATGGGCGGATTTCAGGAGTTCCCCGGGCGGTTTGGCGCGCAGAACATAAGTGCCGCTCGCCGCGTCGAGACGAAAGGTCGGGTTCGACTGGCCCGCCTGGAACTTGACCATCTGCTTGAGGCCTTCAAAGCCCTCGATATGATCCTCGAGATAGCTGCCGAGCGCCGCTTCGTCGATGGTCTGGTCGTCCGTATCCTCGCTCATGACCCGCCGCTCATAGGACTTCAAACAAGCCGGCGGCGCCCATGCCGCCGCCGACGCACATGGTCACCACGACCCAGCGCGCGCCCCGGCGCTTGCCTTCGATCAGCGCATGGCCGGTCATCCGAGCGCCGGACATGCCGTAGGGGTGGCCGATCGAGATCGCGCCGCCGTCGACATTGAGGATGTCGTTCGGAATGCCGAGCGTGTCGCGGCAGTAGAGAGTCTGGCTGGCGAAGGCCTCGTTCAACTCCCAAAGGCCGATGTCGCCGATCGTAAGGCCATTCTTTTCCAGGAGCTTCGGTACGGCGAAGACCGGTCCGATGCCCATCTCGTCCGGGTCGCAGCCAGCAACTGCAATTCCCGCGTAGCGCCCGAGCGGCTGAAGCCCGCGCCGCTCCGCGTCCCTCGTCTCCATCAGCACCGCGGCCGAAGCGCCGTCGGACAGCTGCGAGGCATTGCCGGCGGTGATGAAGCGTCCTTCCTTCACCTCCTGCCCGTCCTTGAAGACCGGTTGCAGCTTTTCGAGATCGGCCAGCGTCGTCTGCGGACGATTGCCCTCGTCGCGGTCGAGCGTCACCTCCCGGTCCGATATGTCGCCGGTTTGCTTGTCCTTGACCTTCATCGTCGCGGTCATCGGCACGATCTCGTCGTCGAAGCGTCCGGCGGCCTGGGCATCGGCCGTTCGCTGCTGCGACTGCAGCGCATACGCATCCTGCGCCTCGCGGGAAATCCCGTAGCGGTCCGCAACGATCTCGGCTGTCTCCAGCATCGACATGTAGAGGTCCGGCCGGTGTTCCCGCAGCCAGGGATCGGCCCTGCGAAACAGGTTCATCTTGTCGTTCTGGACCAGCGAGACCGATTCCAGCCCGCCGCCGACGGCGACCGTCATGTTGTCGAGAACGATCTGCTTCGCTGCAACGGCGATCCCCATCAGGCCGGACGCGCATTGCCGATCCAGCGACATGCCGGCGACGCTTGTGGGCAGTCCGGCGCGAAGCGCGCATTGGCGCGCTATGTTGGTGCCGGTCGAACCCTGCTGGAGGGCCGCCCCCATGACCACGTCCTCGATCTCTGCCGGATCGACCCCGGCCCGCTCGACCGCGTGGCGGATGGCATGCGCGCCAAGCGCCTGCGCCTGGGTATCATTGAAGGCGCCGCGATAGGCCTTGCCGATCGGCGTGCGCGCCGTCGAGACGATGACCGCTTCTCTCATGGCGGGACTACCCTTTCTGTTCGCTGTCGTTCGATTGCGTGAGGATTCGCGGACTGAAATCAGCTTGCGGGCGGCTCCAGCACGGCAAGCGTGATCCAGTGGGCTGTCAGCGCCGGCTTCGTCGCGCCCTCGATCTCGACCGTGGCGTCCCAGACGGTCTGCAGGCTTACGGCGCGCTCGGTCAGCCCGATCATCTTGAACCGGCCGCGCACGCGCTGTCCGGCCTTGACCGGATTGAGAAAGCGGACGCGCTCGAAGCCGTAATTGATGCCCATCTTGGTGGTCTCGACGCCCGGCAGCGCATCATAGGCGAGCGGCGACAACAGCGACAGCGTCAGGAAGCCGTGGGCGATCGTCCCGCCAAACGGCGTCTCGGCTTTGGCACGCTCCGGATCAACGTGGATGAACTGGTGATCGTGGGTCGCCGTCGCGAAGGTGTCGATCATCGCCTGATCGACGGTCACCCAGTCGGAGACGAACGGCTCGCCGCAGAGATGCGCGCGATAGGCGTCGAGCGGCACGAGCCGCGCCCTGAGCGCCGCTTCGGTTGCGGCGACGGAATCCAGTTCCATCAGCCCTCCTGGAACAATTCGTGTCCGGTTTCGACCCCGATGCCGCCATCGAGCGGCAGGATCGCGCCCGTGGTATATGCACCGCCGCGGCCGCAAAGAAACAGCGCGGCCCCCGCAATATCGTCGGGCGAGCCGATCCGGCCCATGGGAACGCCGCGCCCGACCGCCGCGGCCTTTTCGTCGCTACCGGTGGCGAACGCCGTCATCTTCGACTGGAAAGGCCCGGGCGCGAGGGCGTTGACGGTGATGTGACGGCCCGACAACTCCTTGGCGAGGCAGCGGGTCAGATGATGCACCGCCGCCTTCGAAGCCGCGTAGGAATAGACGTTCTCGCTGAGCGGCGCCGCGCCCATCACCGAGCCGAGATTGACGATTCGCGCCGGATCGTCGGCATTTGTGGATTTTTCCAGCAACGGCAAAAGCTGCTGGGTCACGGTGAACAGGCCAGCGACATTGACGCCGAGCACTTTTTGCCAGGCGTCGTAGGGAAATTGCTCCAGGGGTGAACCCCAGGAGACGCCGGCATTGTTGAACAAAATCTCCAGCCGGTCGGTGCGCTCACGAACCGCGGCGGCAAGCGCCTTGACGCCCGCCTCGCTTGACACATCGCCGGCAAAACCCTCGACCGTGCCGGGATGCCCTTCCGCGTTGATCTCGGCGGCCGTCGCCGCGCAGGCCTCGGCCTTGCGCGAGGCGATCAGGACCCGCGCCCCGGCGCCGGCCAGCGCGGTAGCGATCATCCGCCCAATGCCGGTCGCACCGCCTGTAACCAGCGCGGTCTTGCCGTTCAACGCGAACAGGCGGTCCAGAATCGGCATCGTCATCGGCATTCCTCTTCTGTCGACCGGCCGCGCGCCGGGCCCCGCAAGGGACTTTCAACGTCCGCAATTGACATCATACCCAAGAGTATGTCCAGTGGCGAAGCGATGGTTAGTGAAAAACAGGACGCCGACGACGGCAAGCAGGAACAGGATGCGCGCAAGCCTCCCGGCTCTTCCCCGCGTTCGCGCCGCGACCGCGACTTTTCGGCCGCGCGCGGCAGTGCGGCGGAGTGCGACGGCACACTTGCGGCGCTTCTGGCCGCGGCCGCCCGCGCCTTCGGCGAAAAGGGGCTCGCGGCGACGTCGATCGACGATATCGCGCGGCGCATGGGGGCCACCAAGGGCCTTGTCTACCATTATTACCGTTCCAAGAACGATCTGTTCTTCGACGTCTGCCAGCACGGCATGGCGCTCGACTTCGCCGCGATCGAGCCCCACGCCGCCTCACGGGACCGCGCCATCACCCGGCTGCGGGCCATGGCCGAGGCCCATGTGCTGACGATGATGGAGCGCATCGACTTCCAGCACGTCATCCTGCAGGGCGTCTCGCGGCATGTGAACGGCCCGTCGACGGCCGAGGATCGCGCGACGCTGGAGCGGCTCATCGCCGAGCGGGACCGCTACGAAATGCTGTTCCGCCGCGTCATCGCCGATGCCACACGTGAGGGCGATCTCGGCGCCGTCCGCGATGCGTCGATCGCCGGCAAGGCGTTTCTTTCGGTGCTCAATTCACCGGTTTTCTGGTATCGCGAGCGCGACGACGAGACCGCTAGCGACCGGCGGGCCATCGCCCGCGATATCGCCTATTTCGCCCTGCGCGGCGCCGGTGCGGACAGCGCCATTCTTGAGGAGGAATTCGATCAATGAGCAACATGGCCCTCGGCATGACCGACCGCTTGAAGCCGATCCATGCCGCCGTCCGCGACATGATCCGCGACGAGATCGCCCCGGCAAGCGAGGAGTTTCTCGCCGAAGTGTCGAAGGGCGAACGCTGGGTTTATACCGACCGTCAGCGGGACCTTCTCGAAGGTCTCAAGGCAAAGGCGAAAAGCCGTGGTCTGTGGAACTTCTGGCTGACCGATTCCGAGCGCGGCTCCGGCCTGACGATCGTCGAATACGCCTATCTTGCCGAGGAGATGGGCAAGACGCATCTCGGCGCCGAAACCTTCAACTGCTCGGCGCCGGACACCGGCAACATGGAAGTGTTCGAGCGCTATTGCACGCCCGAGCAGCAGAAGCCCTGGCTGCAACCGCTGCTCGATGGCGAAATCCGCTCCGCCTATCTGATGACCGAGCCGGACGTCGCCTCGTCGGACGCCACCAACATCGCCATGTCCTGCGTCGCCGACGGCGACGACTACGTGCTCAACGGCGAGAAATGGTGGGCGACGGGCGCGGGCGACCCGCGCTGCAAGATCTATATCGTGATGGTCAAGACCGGCGGCGACGACCAGCCCAAGCATCAGCGCCATTCGATGATCCTGGTGCCCGCCGACACGCCGGGCGTCGAGGTCATGCGGGCACTGACGGTCTATGGCGAAGACGACGCCCCGCACGGCCATATGCATATCCGATTCACCGACGTTCGGGTGCCGAAGGCGAATCTGATCCTTGGCGAGGGCCGCGGCTTCGAGATCGCCCAGGGGCGGCTTGGACCCGGCCGCATCCACCATTGCATGCGCGCGATCGGCCATGCCGAGGCGGCGCTGGAACTGATGTGCAAGCGCTCGATGCGGCGTGAGGCCTTCGGCAAGAAGCTGGCCCAGCTCGGCGCCAATTTCGACATCATCGCCGAATGCCGCATGAACATCGAAATGGCGCGGCTGCTGTGCCTCAAGGCGGCCTGGATGATGGATCAGGGCGACGCCAAGGCCGCCGCGCCGTGGATCAGCCAGATCAAGGTGGTGGCGCCGAACATGGCGCTCAAGGTGGTCGACGAGGCGGTGCAGATGCACGGCGGTGGCGGCATCAGCCAGGACGTACCGCTGGCGCGCATGTGGACGCATCTCAGAACGCTGCGGCTGGCCGACGGGCCGGATGCCGTGCATCGCCGTCAGGTGGCGCGCTGGGAGCTCAGGAAGCACACGCAGGAGAAGGTGTGAGCGGCTCGGTCGGGTAATTCTACGAGACCGGGGCTTTCCGAGATGGAAATTGGGCTGCTTTCATACCAATATAGCTCATGCAGTTCGAGTTCAATCCGGAAAAGAGCGTGGCGAACAAGGCAAAGCACGGTATCGATTTCGAGGAAGCTCAGCGTATCTGGGACGATCCGTGGATGATCGACGCTCCCGCTCGTACCGACGACGAGCCGCGTTTCCTCACGATTGGCCGGATCGCCGGCCAGCACTGGTCGGCCGTCTGCGTCGAAAGGGCTGGCAGAGTCCGGCTGATTTCGGTGCGCCGATCCAGACGACAGGAGATTGCGTTCTATGAAGGCGCGTGAGTTTGATGCGGCATTCGATGCCGGTGAGGACGTGAGCGATCAGGTTGACTGGTCTAAGGCGCGTCGTCCCAACCTCGACACCCGACGCGTGAACGTCGACTTCCCCGCCTGGGTCGTCGCCGGCCTCGATCAGCAAGCGCGTCGCCTGGGGATTACCCGGCAGGCGTTGATCAAGCTTTGGATCGCAGAACGCCTCTCCTGAAATGGGCACACACGCCGCGTGGCGGCCGCTGACCTTCCCACCGGAGGGCAGAGGAACGAGCGGGTCCTGAACTGTCAGAGGAAATTCATGAAAGCCATTGTTTGCGAGAGCTACGGACCGATCGAAAACCTCGCCTATAAGGACGTGGACGACCCCGCGCCCACCGGCAGCCAGGTCGTCGTCCGGCCGGAGGCGATCGGCGTCAACTATCCGGACGGGTTGCTGGTCCAGGGTCTCTATCAGGCCAAGCCGGACCTGCCCTTCGTTCCGGGCATGGAGGCGGCGGGCGAGATCGTGGCGGTCGGGCCGGACGCCGAACGCTTCAAGCTCGGCGACCGGGTCGTCGCCTATATCGAGAACGGCGCCTATGCCGAGCGCGTCCTGGTCGACGACGCCGCCTGCATGGCGCTGCCCGAAGGCCTGGACGCCGGCGCCGCCTGCGCGCTTGTCTGCGGCTACGGCACCGCGCATCACGCGCTGAAGCAACGCGCAAAGCTGCAGCCCGGGGAGACGCTGCTGGTTCTCGGCGCGGCCGGCGCCACCGGGCTCGCGGCGGTGCAGATCGGCCAGGCGATGGGGGCAAGGGTCATCGCCGTCGCCTCCTCCGAGGACAAACGGGCGCTCGCCGTCTCGGAGGGTGCCGAAGTCGCCATCGGCTATGACGACTTGCGTGCCGACATCAAGCGGCTGACGGACGGTCAGGGCGTCAACGTCGCCTTCGATCCGGTCGGCGGCGAGGCCTTCGACGCGGTGTCGCGATCGATGGCGTGGAACGGCCGCCTCCTCGTCATCGGCTTCGCCTCGGGCACGATCCCGCAATTTCCGGTGAACCTTGCCCTGGTCAAAGGCTACAGCGTCGTCGGCGTGTTCTGGGGCGCCTTCACCCGCAAGGAGCCGGAGGTGTTCGCCGACAATATGCGCGAACTGATGGAGTGGGCGACGGACGAACGGATTGCTCCGCATGTCTCAGAGCGGGCAAACTTAGCCGACGCCGCCGATGTCCTCAAACGCATTCACAACCGGCAAACGACCGGCAAGATCGTCCTGGTTCCGTAGGCCGCCCTCAGGACGCCGGAGCCGCGCCGGAGAGCGTCGGGCTGGAGACCGATCCCGTCTCCTCGCCAAGGCGAACGAAGACCCAGTCGGTCAGCATCGCGCCGATCCACATGCCGATCAGCGCAGTCCAGGCCGTAACCGCGAGGATGGAACCGCCGGTAACGCCGGCGCCGACCGCGCAACCGCCCGCCAGCATGGCACCGAACCCCATCAGCACCGCGCCGAAGATATAACGTGGCATGGTGTGCCCGCCATCGAAATTCTCGATCTTGAGCTCGCCGGCCAGCAACGCCGCCGTGAACGAGCCGAGGAAGACGCCCGGCATGATGCCGATGGCGAAATCGACCGCGTGGTCGGGCCAATTCAGGGTGAGCATGAGGAGGTCGGCGGATGGGCCGGAAAAGGTCAGCGATTCCGTCGGCACGATCCCGAACGCGGTCTGCGAGGCGGTGTAGGTGAACAGCCAGCCGGCCGGGATGGCGAGGCCCACGCCGAGCGCGCCGATCCAAATTTGTGATCTAACCCGCTTGTGCAGCGCCACGACGATGCCGGCGGCCAACCAGACGAGGCCGATACCGAGGCCGACCTCGTTCCCAACGCCGAGCCAGGCGAGAATGTCGCGGTCCGGACCGCCGTCGATCAGCCACCAGCCCGACAATTCGCTTCGCATGGGCGCCAGCACGCCGCGATAGGCGGCCTGGGCGGACACCGCGAAAACCAGGCCCGACAGCAGCGCCCGCAGATTGCCGGTGGCCGAAAGGACGAGAAGCCGGGTGGCGCAGCCGCGCGCGGCGATCATCCCGACACCGAACAGGAGACCGCCGATCGCCGCCCCGGACATGCTGCCGGTGACCGCCAGCATGCGGCTTTGCGAGACATCGAGCCAACCCGCCAGGATCGCGGCCTGCACGCCGACCAGCGCCGCCGAAAAACCCAGCAGCCAGACGACGAGTTTGGCGCCGGGTTCACGGCGGCGGAATTCGATCACGGCCGAACGCAGGCAAAAGCGGCTGCGCTGGGCGAAGGCGCCGAACATGAAGCCGATGATGACCCCCCCCGCCACCAGGACGTTCGTCTCGCCGAACCGGTCCATCAATGAGGCGAGATCCATCCTCTGCCCTCCATTCGTCATTCCAAACGATATATTTGGATATTTGAATGAATCCGGCGTCCGCGCCTTGATCTACGTCAAGTGGCAGCGGCAGTGGAGGCGTGGTAGCGGCATGCGGGGCGAAGGGGAATGGCCGGAGCGTCGTCGACGGCGGTGGAGCAAGCTGTGACGCCGTGCCTTGCCAGCGTCCTGCCGGCACCGCATGATCCACGTCGCGACACCGGGGCCGGAAATAGCCGGCCGAGAATGTTTTAGCCGAACAGCTCGAGATCACCGCCGGGGTCGATTGGCCGCGCAGCGCCGTTGACCGCCTGACGCGAAATCGCGAGCCGGTGTTTCAGATCGCCGAGGCGGACCGTTTCGAGCGCCGATTGCAGGGCGACCTCGTATTCGGCCGGGGCGTGGTCTCCGGCGACAGCGAGAAACGTCGCGAGATTTTCGAGCGTCTGCTGCGTACGATCGATGCTCTGCACGGCGCGCACGTAAGGCGCGTCCTGCCGCGGATGGTCGGTGCAGATCAGATCGTGCATCGCTTCGGTCATTTCCGCCAAAGCGTTCAGCTCGTCGGAAATGATCTTGAGCAGATCGGGCAGAGGGCTCGTGGTCATGATGCTACGCTTCGGTTAGTGGGATGGGCGCTCGGTGGATCACGCTGGGGTGGTCCACGCGGGCTTGTGATCGTGTCAGAATAGTTCGACTTCTCCGATCGACTGAGGCTTTCTGATAGGAGGCGCGACCTGGATGACGGGCATTGCCGCCTTTTCGAAGAAAATCTGCCGAGCCCGACCCGTATGGGGCCAATATTCGATCCGCCGGCCGACCCCCCCGCCGAGACTGCCGCCCAGATAGGTGATGTTCTCCATCTGCAGGAAACGCTCAGCGAAGGCGGCATTCTTCGAGCCGACCTCGGACAGACCGTCCATCGCCCGCGCACCGCCGAACAGCTTTGCTTCGAGATGCCCGCGCCGCGCGCCGCGCTGCAGCAGCCCGTTGATCAAGAGCTCCATCAGATAAAGACCGAAGCTCTCGGCGCGCGCGCCCTCCTGACCGCTGCTACCGGGCAGCAGAAAGTGGTTCATCCCGCCGACACCTGCGCCCGGATCCCGGATGCAGGCCGCGACACACGAGCCCAGAAGCGTGGTCAGGATGGTATCCGGACCTTCGTCGACCTTGGCTTCGCCTTGCATGACATGGACGCGTCGCCCTTCGCTTCGTCCCGTCATTATTGCAAGCGTCCGACGACGGCTTCCATGGTCTTCTTGAGCACAGGCACGGTGATAGGCTTGGCCAGAAAGTTGTTGACGCCGAGCTGGGCGGCCTTCTGCACCAGCTCCCGGTCGCCCGCGCCGGTGAGGATGATAAACGGCGTCTTCTTGGTCGGCGCGTAGGATCGCACCGCCTTCAAGAGCTGGATCCCGTCGAGCTTGGGCATGTTGAAGTCCGAGATGATAATGTGGCACGGGGCCGACATCATCGTCCGCAGCGCCTCTTCACCATCGACCGCAAAGACGATGTTCTTGATACCAAGTTGTTCCAGCGCATCACGAATGAGCATGCGGCTTGTTCTGTGATCGTCGACGATCAGAACCTTCAATTGATCTACAATGCCCATGGCGTTGTTCCTTTCGACCGCATTACAAGCGAATTTGATGAATCTATCCTCAATTTCGCTGCGTTTTTTATAGAGGTTTCGCTTTGCGAGCGGTTCATACGAATATCTCCCGCGCCACGCGCGACAGCGGCAGTCGCTTTTGCGCGGCGCCGATCTCGTATGCGACGCGCGGCATGCCGTAGACGAGCGAGGTTTCCTCGTCCTGAGCGAGGGTCCGGGACCCTCCCTTCCGCATTTCCAAAAGCCCCTGCGCGCCGTCCCGGCCCATCCCGGTGAGGATTACGCCTGTCGACCGGTCCTTGAAATTCTTGGCGATCGACGCGAACAGCACGTCGACCGACGGTCGGTGTCCGCAGACCGGGTCGTCCGCCACCAGCGCGATGGTCAATTGGGTGCCCTTTCGCAGCATCATGTGACGGCTGCCGCCCGGAGCCAGGTAGACATGGCCCTGACGAATCGCTTCGCCGTCCTTGGCCTCGCTGACATGGGCGGGACAGATCCGGTTGAGCCTGGCCGCAAAGGAGGCGGTGAAGGCGGCCGGAAGATGCTGAACGATGAGCGTCGGGGGGCAGTCGGCGGGAAATTCGGCGAGAACCTGCATCAACGCCTCGACGCCGCCCGTCGAGGATCCGATGCCGATGAGGTCCGGGCCGGATTGGGAACGCGCCAGAGTTTTATTCGCCGTGCCGTTACCGGGATGCTCGACGGCAGCCATACGGCGTTTGACCAGGCCGGCCTTGGCGCGGTTGGCCTCCTTGATCAGGTTGGGCAGAATGTCGAAGGTGTTGCTACTGGCGCCTGGCTTGGCGATGCAGTCGAAAGCGCCGAGTTCCAGCGCCTCCAGCGTGACGGCGGCCCCCGGCGCTGTCAGATTGGACACCATGATCACCGGCGTCGGGCGCAACGTCATGATCTTCTGGAGGAATTCGATGCCGTTCATGTTCGGCATCTCGACGTCCAGGGTCACGACGTCGGGATCGAGCGCCTTCATTTTTTTACGTGCTTCAAAGGGATCGGCTGCTTCGCCGACCACTTCGATTCCCGGGTCGCTATTCAACGCATGGCGGATGAGCGCGCGCATCGTCATGGAATCGTCGACCACTAAGACTCTGGCAGGTGACATGCTCACGCTTTCCTTTTTCCGGTGGCGCAGCCGCCTGACGAATCGCCAAGCCTCGGCGCGCCGGCGCTATTGCCGGCGCGATGCGCGCGCACATCCCGATGGTTCGGTTGGGGGCTGAGACGGGATTCAGTCATCGAACCGCCCTCACGCCGTCTTGCGATAGGAGGTGTTGGCGTCATAGGTCATCACCTTGGCCGCCTCTCCCGCCAGCCGTTCGGAATGGCCGACATAGAGAAAGCCGCCCGGCTGGATGCGCTCGGCAAAGCGGCTCCACACGCGTTCTCGCGTCTGCTGATCGAAATAGATCGTGACGTTGCGGCAAAAGATCGCGTTGAACTTGCCCTTCATCGGCCACTGGCCGATCAGGTTCAATTCTCGGAACGACACGAGATCGCGCATGGCGTCGACCACCTCGAACGCCATCTCGTTGACGCTGCCGGATGCGGGTGCGCCACTATCCGGGCTGGCCGACCGGAACCAGCGGCGCCGCATATCGGCAGGCACGGCGGTCAGTTCGCTGGATGCGTAGACCCCCGCCCGACCGGTTGCCACGACGTTGGGATCGATATCGGAAGCGAGAATGCGGATATCGTGGTCCGCCGCATCCGGCATGAGCGAGAGCAGCGTCATCGCGATCGAATAGGGCTCGTGTCCGGTTGAACATCCCGCCGACCACAGGCGCACGCGCCCACCGCTCTTGGCGGCATTCAGCAGCGGGGGGAGGAAGTGTTCACGCAGGTGATCGAAATGGTGCTGCTCGCGAAAGAACTGCGTGACGTTCGTCGTCAGCGAAGCGAGCATGGTCATGCGCTCGCTGGCGCCGCCGGCATCGTTCACCAGCGCACAGTAATCCTTGAAGCTGCGCATGCCGAGACTGCGCAGCCGCTTCGACAGGCGCGAATAGACCAGCGTCGCCTTCGACGTTGTCAGGTGGATACCCGCGTCCTCGTAGAGCATTTCCGCGATCTTCATAAAGTCGGCTTCCGTCATCGGGAACTCGCCGGCGACGATCGAAGCGGACGCTGAGCCTCGCGGCCTTACGGTCTTTTCCTGCTGTCTATCAACACTCACAGCGTGTTACTCCATGGCCAGCCGTCGGCGTTCGGCGCGATTGCGCCGGGCCAGACGGGGCAGCACCCGATTCGTACCTCCCTGCGGAGGGTTTAGGGTAGTCTTAGCTCAAGCTGCAGCTTGCAGTTGTGGCAAGACATTGTCCGTTGCGATCAGCGAGATCATGCGTCCCTCGATCGCCATGACGCCCCTGACGAACTGTTTCGCTAGTTCCGAAGCGATATCGGGCGTCGGCTGCAGTGCATCGTCCGTGACTGTCAGGATATCGGAGACGGCGTCGACGAGCAGGCCGAACAACTGGTGCTCGGCACGCACCACGATGATGACGCTGCGCGCGCTCGCTTCCGTCCTGGCGAAGCCAAGCCTTGCGGCGAGATCGACGATCGGCAGCACCGCGCCGCGCAGATTGATCACCCCGTTCACATAGGAGGGCGCATGCGGGAGCGGGGTTGCCGCCGTCCAGCCGCGAATCTCGCGCACCGACATGATGTCGACGCAGAATTCCTGTTCCCCGATCCGAAAGGCGATCAGCTCGCGGCCGTTTCCCTCGCCCTTGTTGTCGTTCTCGGCGGGATTGGCAATTTGGTTTGTCATCGATTTCACTCCGCTGCCTGCTGAAGTCCGTTGCTGTGAATGCCGTCAGTGCGCGACGTCGCGACGATCACGTCGACATCGAGAATGAGAGCGACGCGCCCGTCGCCGAGGATCGTCGCGGCGGCGATTCCCGGCACGCGGCGATAATTGGCTTCAAGACTCTTGATGACGACCTGACGCTGCCCCTGGATGGCGTCCACCAGAAGCGCCGAGCGGGTGCCATTTTCTGCTTCCACGAGGATCGCGACACCGGTCGTCGCATTGGTCGGGGTCGTGGTGTAGGCCAGTTCGCGGCCGACATCGACGAGGGGCAGGAAGGCGTCGCGCACCTTGATCAGCCGCGCATCGCCGCCAAAGCCCTTCACTTCTTCCGGCTTCGGCTGCAACGTCTCGATGATGGCCGTCAGCGGCACCACAGCCGTCTGGTCCCCGACGGTCACGATCATCCCGTCCAGCACCGCCAGCGTCAGCGGCAGGCTCATGGTGAAGGTCGAGCCCTTTCCGGGTTTGGAGGTGATCGAGACACGCCCGCCCAAAGCCTGGATCGAACGTTTCACGACATCCATGCCGACGCCGCGGCCCGACAACTCGGATATCTCGCTTGCCGTCGAAAAGCCCGGCATGAAGATGAGATTGTCGATCTCTTCGTCTGAAAGATTGGCCTCGGCCGCGACCAGGCCCTTGGAGACCGCTATCTCGCGCACTTTCGGGCGGTTGATGCCGGCGCCGTCATCGGAGATTTCGATGACGATCCGGCCGGAGCGATGCATCGCCGCGACCTTGACCGTGCCCTCTTCCGACTTGCCGGCTGCCAGCCGCACATCGGGCTTTTCCAACCCGTGGTCGATGGCGTTGCGGAGCATGTGGGTCAGGGGATCGGCCAGTCGCTCGATCACCGTTTTGTCGACTTCGGTCCACTCGCCCTCGGTGACCAGACGGACGGTCTTCCCGGAGATTTCCGCGACCTCGCGGGCCAGCCGCGGCAAACGCTGGAACACCGATTTCACCGGCTGCGCACGGATCGCCATGACGCTGTCCTGGATCTCACGGGTCAGCTGTTCGAGTTCGTCGAGGCCAACGGCGACTTCCGAGGCGCGGGCAAGCCCCGCCTGATAGGTTCTCTGGGAGAGCATGACCTGATGAATGACCAGTTCGCCAACCAGATCGATCAGCCGGTCGACGCGTTCGAGATCGACACGGATGGTCTGGGCCGGACTGCCGCCGACATTGCCGGATTTGGCCTCGCTCGCATCGGCCTTCGCCGGTTTCTCCACCGGAGCGCTGGCCGACGATGCGGCCGCCGCTTCCGGCGCGGCCGCCGGCGCGGGCTGGTCTGCCATCACCGGCTTGGATGCCTTGGGTTTGTCCGCCTTGGGAGCTTTGGCCGCCGGTGCCTCGTCGGCAGCCGCATCGCTTGCCGCTTCGCCACGCAGGCTAGCCAGAAGGTCGGCCAGGTCCGAATCGACATCGACGGCGCCATCCGCCGACTCGGTATCGGAATCCAGCAGTCGCTCGATCGACAGGTCGCAATCGTCTTCGACGAATTCGAAGACCTCGCGGATCTTCTCTTCGCCCTCCGCCGTCGTCAGATCGACGGTAAAAGTGAAATAGGCGCCCTCTGGATCGAGATCGGACAGAAGCGGAATCTCGCTCGTGTCGCACTGGACGTTACCCTCGCCCAGTTCCATGAGATCCCGGAGGACGCGAACACTGTCGTTCGCCTTGGCATAGAGGGCGGCGTGCGGGCGGAAGATGATCCGATAGGCCTGGTCGCCACCGCCACCGCCGCCGATCAGTTCGTCGAGGTCGACGGCGACGGGAACGAAGCCGAAGTCATCGTCGGCGCTATCCGCGCTGTCCTCTGGCTCTGGCGCCTCCGCGGCAACGTCCGCCGGGCTTTCGCCCTTGGCAGCCGCCACCAGCTCCTTGAGCTCGGCTGCCAGGCCCTCGTTGCGGGACGCATCGACCGTGCCGCCGTCACGGGCGACCGTCACCAGATCGGCCAAGGCATCGGCCGCCCGCAGCATGACCTTGATCACGACATCGCTTGCTTCCAGCCGGTCCGAGCGGAGTTCGTCCAGCGTCGTCTCGAAGATGTGGGAAAAACGGACGAGGTCATCCAGACTGAAGGCGCCGGCGCCGCCCTTGATCGAGTGCACGGCGCGGAAAACGGCGTTCACCGTATCGGAGTCCGCCTCGCCGTTCTCGATCGCGAGCAGACCTGCCTCCAGTTCGGCAAGCTGCTCGGCGCATTCCTCGAAAAAGGTCTGCCGGATTTCAGCCATCGCGTCCATTGTGCTACCCTATTCTCGCCTTCGAACCTGAAAGTCGGACCGTTGTTACGGCCTCAAGCTTGCCAGGCGCTTTCCGAATTATGATTACGCTGCGACGCGGTTGATCGCGTCGAGGAGTTTGACCGGGTCGAATGGCTTGACGATCCAGCCGGTCGCTCCGGCGAGGCGCGCACGCTGCT
Source organism: Aurantimonas coralicida (assembly GCA_011050685.1). GTDB lineage: Bacteria > Pseudomonadota > Alphaproteobacteria > Rhizobiales > Rhizobiaceae > Aurantimonas > Aurantimonas coralicida_A. The sequence continues at coordinate 1,122 of DRFF01000160.1, read as the reverse complement.
TCTTTTCCGCGTCGCTTTCGGTGGTCAGGACAAGGATCGGGATCGCCCGGCGACTGGGATCGACGCGCACCTCCTCGATGAACTGAAACCCGTCTTTGCGCGGCATGTTGATATCGGTGATGATAACGTCGGGCTCGACCTCCATCCCCTGCAGAACCTCGATGCCGTGGGCACCGTCCTCGGCCTGGACCACGATGAAGCCGGACGATGTCAGCGTCGCTCGAAGCATCTCGCGCATGGTTCGCGAATCGTCGATCGTCAGAATTGTCCTGCTCATGCCGCGATGTCCTTTTGGCTGAAGGTTTCCGAAAGACCGAGAAGGTCGAGTCCGGAGCGAAACGTCTCCGACGGTTCGACGATGGTGAATGCGACCTCATCCGCGTGCCACGTCGCCGCAGCCGAATGAAGAACCTGGATGCACTGCGCACCCACCTTCTCCACGCTGGCGGCATCGACCGTGACCGGCTTGCCCCGCAGCGTCAGGAGTTGGTCAAAGAGCGGACCTGCCGCCTTCAGATCGAGGATGCCTGGGAGTTCCACTGCCGCCCCTGCACGTGTTGGTTTTTTCGCCATCAGAACTCTTCCCAGCTGTCGGTGTTGGTCTGTTCGGCACGGGCGGCGCCGCCCGTTCCGGTGGTCTTCATCTGCGGCACGCCGCGCGACGGCGTGGCGGAACGGCCGGATTGGGCAGGATTGGAACGCGACCGCGAGGCCTGGCCCCGTCCGGCAACCGTCGAGCCGGCGGTCTTGAACTGCGCCATCGCGCTCGCCAGTTCCTCGGTCTCGTTGGACAAGGTCTGGCTCGCCGCCGTCGCCTCTTCCACCATCGCCGCGTTCTGCTGCGTCACCTTGTCCATCTGATCGGCCGCGCCGGACACCTCGCGCAAGCTCGTCGCCTGCTCCTTGGCGCTCACCGCGATGGTTGCGATCAGCTCGGCCATCGAACTGACCTCGGCGACGATCTCGTCCAGCGACTTGCCCGACGCCGTCACCAGCTCGACGCCGCTCTCCACCTGGCTGCGCGAGGTCGCGATCAGCGTCTTGATCTCTTTCGCCGCCTCGGCCGAGCGCTGGGCCAGCCCGCGCACTTCCTGGGCGACCACCGCAAAGCCCTTGCCGGCC
>DRFF01000159.1 GCA_011050685.1 Aurantimonas coralicida | reverse complement strand
GCCAGCCGCGGCCGAGGCGGCTCCCGCCTCGGAACAACCGGCCCAGCCGGAAGCCGCGGCACCAGCCGCCCCGGCAGCCGCCGCGCCAGCGCAAACGGCTTCGGTGTCCGGTGATCCTGAGGCCGGCAAAAAAGTGTTCCGCAAATGTGCGGCCTGCCATGCCGTCGGCGAAGGCGCCAAGAACAAGATCGGTCCTGAGCTGAACGGCATCGTCGGCGAGGCGGTTGCCGCTGTCGAGGGATACAAATTCTCCCCGGCCCTGACCGAATATGCGGCTGAGCATCCCACCTGGACGGTCGAGGAACTGACGGCCTGGCTGACCGACCCGAAGGGCACCGTGCCGGGCACGAAAATGTCCTTCGCCGGCCTGAAGAAGCCGGAGGATGTCGCCGATATCATCGCCTATCTGGCGAGCTTCGACGAGAACGGCGCCGAGACCGGAAACTGACCGCCGCGCTCCAACCGCGACGACAGACGAATCACAGGAAAGGCCCCGGTGCGAACCGGAGCCTTTCCTCTGTGGTGTTCTGCCAGCCCACCGTCTACCGCGATAGAGCCTCATACGACGAGAGTTGCTGCAGACCACTGCGGACGTCCGGCCGGGTACAAGGACTGCCCGTTTTGGATCCTAAACGTATCATCTGCGATCTGACTTGCCTTACGCCTGAGCGCCATTAGGGTAGACGCAAGTCGCCTATGCTAGTGGACCGATTTCGACACTTGCATCCCGCTTGGAGCACCCAGGCAAGCAAATGTCGAAATCAAAGGATCACTAGCAACTTTATGACTCTCGTGGATTTTTCAAATTTGACATTTGATTTCGAGTCCGCCGCTCGTGGGTATCGAATGTCAAATTCAATCCACTAGCCCGAGCTGGAGTCGCCATGAGGTCTCGCCTGTTTGCCGCGGCCGTCGCAGTGCTCCTGCTGCATGCCCCGGCCTTCGCTGACGTGAAAGACAAGATCGCGGCCCTCGCCCCTTCGGGGCTGGTGCTCGTGCTGGACGAAGACGGCAACGAACTGGTCGCGCAGAATGCCGACCAACCCTTCGTTCCCGCTTCCGTCGCCAAACTCGTCACGGCGTGGCTCGCCATGGAGGTGCTCGGCGGCGACTACCGCTTTGAGACCCGCTTCTACCTGGGCGACGACCGGGTGCTGTATGTGCGCGGTGGCGGCGACCCGTTTCTGGTCTCCGAGGAGTTGGCGTTGCTCGCGCCCGAGCTCCTCGCCAAAACCGGCACCGAGCCTTTCAAGAACATCGTGATCGACGCGAGTTACTACCCCGCTGATCTTCGCATCCCGGGCATCGAGGCCACCGACGAAGCCTATGACGCGCTGAACGCGGCTCTCGCGGTGAATTTCAACACCATCCATGCCGTGCGCAACGGCAAGACCGTCCGCTCCGCCGAGGAGCAAACTCCGATCACGCCGCTCGCAATCAGTCAGTTCCGGGCACGCGCGTCCAACGGCCGGAGCCGTATCAGCCTGGCCAAGGAAGATCCCAAGGTAAGCGTGCGGTATGCCGGCGAATTGCTTGCCGCCTTCATCGAGCGCGCCGACGGCAGCATCGACGGCGAGATCTCGGTCGGCTCCGTCCCCGCGGGACTGGAGCCGGTTTACGCGCACCGCCAGTCGCGCGATCTCTCCGAAATCTTGCGACAGATGCTCATCGGCTCGAACAACTACATCGCCAACCAGCTCTTCCTGGAGATCGGCGCCAAACGCCTGGGCGGGCCGGTCAGCCTTGAGAAGTCGCTCCAGGTCGCTCGCGAGAACCTCGCCAAATACGACCTCGCCGAGGCCATCCAGCTAGAGGAAGGCTCGGGCATCAGCCGCAACAACCGCTTCACCGCGCGTGGCCTCGCCAAGGTGCTCGACCGTTTCGCGCCCCATGCCGAACTGCTGCGCAGCACCAAGAACGGCTCCCGGTACAAGACCGGCACCTTCTCCGGCGTTCGCACGCTGGCTGGATACGCCAGAACTTCCAGCCACGGCGACGTGCGCTTTGTCATCTCGCTGAACAGCGGGCCCGGCAAGCTGCGGTTCCGGTTGCTCGAGGCCATCGAGCGCGAACTGTAGACGTGGCGGCTGGCATTCAGGCCGCCGCCTATCCCCGCCGTGGGTCGGAAATTGTCATTCGTTCTGCTGGCGACCCGACCATTGCTGGACGAATGCCCTCATCTCCGAGGTCACCGGTTTGCCAAAGCCTTTGGGGTCGAGAACCGCATCGGCTTTCGTCAGCCTTGACCTCCATTAAGTTTTGGTCAGGTGACTTCCATCGAACGATGGCCATAAATGGTTCGAATTGTCGTGGGATTCCAACGCTCGCGATCCACGAGGAGATTCCGCCCTTGCCACTGCCGAAGCGATCCGCCCGTCTCGCCTGCCTTGTCGCGATCACCTTCGGGCTCGGAGCTGCGCCGGCCCTTTCCCAGGACAAGACCGACGCGGCAGTACCGACAGCGACGAACAGTCCGGCTACTCCGCCCGCTGCAGAGCGCCAGGCGACCGTCCCGGAAGCCGGGGAGTGGCGGACGTCCTCGTCGCTGATCGGCCCGTCGAAATACCCCGCCGACTTCAAGCACTACGATTACGTCAATCCCGACGCGCCGAAGGGCGGGACGCTCAATTCCGTCGCCATCGGCTCCTTCGACAGTCTCAACCCCTTCGTCGTGCGCGGCACGCCGGCGGCCGGTCTCGCCGTCTTCGGCGGCGGCATCCTCTACGACACGCTGATGGAGCAGTCGCCCGACGAGCCGGGAACGGCGCATGCGATGATCGCCGAGGCGATGCGCCATCCGGCCGACTTTTCCTCCGTGACCTTTCGCTTGAATCCAAAGGCGCGCTGGCACGACGGCGAGCCGATCACCGTCGAAGACGTGATCTGGAGCTTCGAGACGCTGACGAAGCTGCATCCGCAGTGGTCGGCCTATTACAAGAACGTCACCAAGGCCGAGAAGACCGGGGAGCGGGAACTCACCTTCAGCTTCGATCAGGCCAACAATCGCGAACTGCCCAACATCATGGGCGATCTCACGGTCCTGCCGAAACACTGGTGGGAGGCTACTGGCGCTGACGGCAAGCCGCGCGACATCGGCGAGCCGTCGCTGGAAAAGCCGCTCGGTTCGGGTCCCTACAGGGTCGGCAGGGTCTCGACCGGCAAGTCGATCGAATGGGAGCGCGTCGCCGACTATTGGGGCGCCGATAACCCGACCCGCGTCGGCCGTTACAACTACGACAGCATTCGCTACGTCTACCTGCGCGATGCCAACGCGGCATGGGAGGCCTTCAAGAAGGGCGGGCTGGACGATTGGCGGCTGGAAAACATCTCCCGGCGCTGGGCCGAGGGTTACGACTTCCCGGCGGTCAAGAACGGCCAGGTGATCCGCAAGACCATCGACAATGCCCAGGTTCAGTCGATGCAGGCCTATGTGTTCAACAACCGGTTGCCGAAATTCCAGGACCGGCGGGTGCGCAAGGCGCTGACGCTGGCCTATAATTTCGAGGAGATGAACCGCACGCTGTTCTTCGGCCTGTACCAACGGATCGACAGCTATTTCGACAACAGCGAATTGTCCGCGACCGGGCTGCCGAGCGAGCGCGAGCTGAAGTATCTCAAGCCGCTGAAGGGCCAGATCCCCGACGAAGTCTTCACCGAGGAGTTCACCCTGCCGGTCTATGGCGACGGGGCCTCGGCGCGCAATTATCTGCGCGAGGCGCTGGGCCTCCTCAAGGAGGCCGGCTACGAGCTCAAGGGCACGACGCTGGTCGACGCCAAGACGGGCGACCCCCTCACCATCGAGTTCCTCGGCAACGACCCGGCCGACAACCGGGTGCTCGAGCCCTTCGCGCGCCAATTGAAGCGTCTCGGCATCCAGACCAATGTCCGCATCGTCGACACCAACCAGTATATCGAGCGGATGAACAATTTCGATTTCGAGGCGGTCGGCATGCGCTATCCGGGCCAGTCGCTGTCGCCGGGCAACGAGCAGCGCGACTTCTGGAGCACGGTCGCCGCCGACGCGCCCGGCAGCCGCAACTATGCCGGCATCAAGAACCCGGCGATCGACCAGCTCATCAATGACATTGTCTACGCGCCGAGCCGCGAGGACCTAGTCGCCGCGACCCGCGCCCTCGATCGGGTCATGCTGTGGGAGTATTACGTCGTGCCGCAGTGGTACAAGTCAGAGGATTGGCTCGCCTATTGGGACAAGTTCGGCATGCCGGAGAAGCAGCCGGCCTATTCCGGGATCGATTCCTTTTCCTGGTGGATCAAGGCGGCCGGGAAAGGCACGGCGTCGGCGAACTGATGGCGACCGCGCTAAGCCGCCTCACCCGCCGCCGTTTCGGCCAATGGGCGCTGGCCGCCGGCGCCACCACCATCCTGCCGCGCACCGCGTTCGCCGAGGTTCTGACGGAAACGCCGCTGCATGGCCTGTCGGCCTTCGGCGAGCTGAAATACGGCCCGGACTTCACCCATTTCGACTATGCGAGTCCCGAGGCGCCGCAGGGCGGCCAGATGAACCTCGCCGTGTCGAACTGGACCCTCAATCAGTCGCCCTCGACCTTCGACACGCTCAACACCTTCGTCCTTCAGGGCAACGCGCCGCCGCGCATGGAGAGCCTGTACGACGCGCTGATGGTGTCCTCGCTCGACGAGCCGGACACGAACTACTGCGCCCTTGCCGAGAGCGTTACGGTCGCGAAAGACCGCAATGCCTTTGTCTTCAAGCTGCGGCCGGAGGCGAAATTCTCGACGGGCGAGCCGGTGACCGCCGACGACGTCGTCTTCACCTATGAGACGCTGAAGGAGTTGGGCCATCCCAGCCTGCAAGTCGTGCTGCGGGCGGTCAGCGAGATCGTCGCCGAGGACGCGCGGACAGTTCGGATCGGCTTTTCCAGCGATCAGAGCTATCAGGACGCACTGAACGCGTTTGGCATCCCGATCGTCCCGCGCGCATTCTTCGACGGCAAGGAATTCGACCGCGTAAGCGACGAGGCGATCCCCGGCAGCGGCCGGTTCGAGATCGCCCGTTCCGAATTCGGCCGCTTCATCGAATATCGCAAGCGCGACGACTATTGGGCGAAGGATCTACCGTTCGCCAGGGGTCTCGACCACTTCGACATGCTGCGGATAGATTTCTTCCGCGACCGGCAGCCGGCGCTGGAAGCGTTCAAGAAGGGCATCATCACCTTCCGCGAGGAGTTCACCACCAAGGACTGGGCGACGGAGTACGATTTTCCGGCGGTGACGAGCGGAGCGGTGGTGAAACGGGAGTTCCCTGGCGAGGAGCGGCCGAAATTCCAGTGCTGGGCGCTCAATCAGCGGCGGACGCGCTTCGCCGACAGCCGGGTGCGCCATGCGATCAACATGTGTTTCGACTTCGAATGGACCAACGCGAACCTCCTGTTCGGCCAGCGCATTCATTCCAACTCGCCCTTCCAGGGCTCGGAATTCGTCGCCGAAGGCAAGCCATCGGAGGCAGAGCTTGCGCTTCTGGAACCGCTGCGGGGTGAAATGCCGGACGACGTCTTCGGGAAGGTTTGGGTGCAGCCGGTCAGCGACGGCAGCGGCCGCGATCGGGGGATGCTGCGCGAGGCGACCCGACTTTTCGCCGAGGCCGGCTGGTCCCGCCAGGGCAACCGGCTGGTCAACGAAGCGGGCGAGCCGTTCCGCCTGGAGTTCATGACCCAGGGCCAGGAGCAGCAGCGCGTCTATGCCAAATTCATGGAAACGTTGCGCATGATTGGCATCGACGCCTCGACCCGGCTCGTCGACGCCGCGCAATATCAGGATCGGGTGAACCGCTTCGACTTCGACATGATCCTCGCCGCCTTCAGCCTCGGCGCGACGCCGACCCGCGAAAGCCTGTCGCTGTTCTTCGGCAGCGAAGCGGCGGACCGTCCGGGCGCCTACAATTATCCCGGCATGACGAGCGAGGCGGTGGATACGCTGCTGGCCAAGGCCGGCTCGGCCAAGAGCCGCGACGATCTGGTGACGGCGATGCGCGCCCTCGACCGGGTGCTGCGCTGGCGCCTCGATTGGCTGCCGAACATCAATGCGAATGTTCACCGCGCGGCGTTCTGGAACATCTTCGGATTCCAGGACACCAAGCCGGACTATGGTTGGCCTGTGGAAAGCCTTTGGTGGTTCGACAAGGAAAAGGCCAAAGTGATCGGCCGCGCCTGAGAATTTCCGCCCGTCGCGCCGCAGCCGGGCCGCGTTTTGCGATCCCCGCAAGGCGGGCTATCAAGACCAATGACGTCGTCCGGTCGCGAATCGGCCGGCTCGCCTGACATCTCGGAGACGATTCCCCGCACATGGGCGCCTATATTCTTCGCCGTATCTTGCTGATGATCCCGACGCTGATCGGCATCATGGCGATTTCCTTCGCCGTCATCCAGTTCGCACCCGGCGGGCCGGTCGAACAGGTCATCGCCAGCCTGCAGGGCGAGGCCGGCGGCGCCACCGACCGCGTCTCCGGCGGCGGAGGCGATTTCGGCAGCGGCCAGGGCGGCGGCGAAAACTCCGGCTATCGCGGCGCGCAAGGCCTCGACCCGGAGTTCATCGCCCGGCTGGAAAAGCAGTTCGGTTTCGACAAGCCGCCGCTGGAACGCTTCGGCAAGATGCTGTGGGACTATAGCCGCTTCGATTTCGGCGAGAGCTATTTCCGGTCGATCTCGGTCCTCGAACTGATCCTGGAAAAGATGCCGGTGTCGATCTCGCTCGGAATCTGGATCACGCTCCTGTCCTATCTGATCTCGATCCCGCTCGGCATTCGCAAGGCCTTGAAGGACGGCTCCGCCTTCGACGTCTGGACATCGGGCGTCGTCATCGTCGCCTATGCGATCCCCGGCTTCCTGTTCGCCGTCATCTTGATCGTGCTGTTCGCCGGCGGCTCGTTCTACGACTGGTTTCCGCTGCGCGGCTTGCTGTCGGATGGCGTGCGCGGCGACTGGTGCGCGCCGTGGTCGCCGGTCTTCGATCTGCCGAACTGCGCCACCCGGACGATCCCCGACTATTTCTGGCATCTGACGCTGCCATTGATCGCGATGTCGCTGTCAGCCTTCGCCACGACGACGCTGCTCACCAAGAACTCGTTCCTCGACGAGATCCGCAAGCAATATGTCACGACGGCCCGCGCCAAGGGGCTGTCGGAGCGACGGGTCCTCTACGGCCACGTCTTCCGCAATGCCATGCTGATCATCGTCGCCGGCTTTCCCGGCGCGTTCATCTCGGCTTTCTTCGCCGGCTCGCTGCTGATCGAGACGATCTTCTCGCTCGACGGTCTCGGCCTGCTGGGCTTTGAATCGATCTACAAGCGCGATTATCCGGTGGTCTTCGCGACGCTCTATATCTTTTCCCTGATCGGACTGGTGACGACGCTGATTTCCGACCTCACCTACACCTGGATCGATCCCCGCATCGACTTCGAAAAGCGGGAGGTCTGAGATGGATGACGCTCTCAAAGACCGCTTGAAGGAGAACCGGCACCAGCCGGATGCCGCCACCGAGGCGGCCCAGATCGCCAAGGAGCAGACCAGCGGCGTCGCCCAGATGGCGCCGGAGGCGGAATTCACTCGGCGGCCGCGTCTGTCGCCGCTGAACCAGCGGCGCTGGCAGAACTTCAAGGCCAACCGGCGCGGCTACTGGTCGTTGTGGATATTCGCCTTCCTGTTCATCGTCACGCTGTTCGCCGAGTTCGTCGCCAACGACAAGCCGCTATTGGTCGAATACAAGGGCGAGTTCTACTATCCGGTCGTGGTCGACTATCCGGAAGAGGTGTTCGGCGGCTTCCTGCCGGTGACCAACTATCGCGACCCCTTCGTGCAGGATGAGATCGCGGCCAATGGCTGGGCGATCTGGCCGCCGATCCGCTACTCCTTCCAGAGCGTCAACAACGAGATCCCGACGCCGGCGCCCTCCGCCCCCTCCTGGACCTTCTCGAAGGAGGAGCGCTGCCAGCGCTATCCTCTCGGCGTCGACGACCCGAATTGCAGCTTCGGCAACATGAACTGGCTCGGCACCGACGACCAGGCACGGGACGTCGCCGCGCGGCTGATCTACGGCTTCCGGATCTCCGTGCTGTTCGGCCTGATCCTGACCGCCGCCTCGGCCGTCATCGGCGTCGCCGCCGGTGCCGTCCAGGGCTATTTCGGCGGCTGGATCGACCTTCTGTTCCAGCGCTTCATCGAGATCTGGTCGTCGATCCCGGTGCTGTATCTTCTGCTGATCATCGCCGCGATCCTGCCACCCGGCTTCTGGATCCTGCTCGGCATCATGCTCCTGTTCTCCTGGGTCGCCTTCGTCGGCGTCGTGCGAGCGGAATTCCTGCGCGCCCGCAATTTCGAGTATGTCAACGCAGCGCGGGCGCTCGGGGTCGGCGACTGGACGATCATCACCCGCCACCTTCTGCCGAATGCGATGGTGGCGACGCTGACCTTCCTGCCCTTCATCCTCAACGGCTCGATCACCACGCTGACCTCGCTCGACTTCCTCGGCTTCGGCCTGCCACCGGGCTCACCGTCGCTTGGCGAATTGCTGGCCCAGGGCAAGAACAACCTGCAGGCGCCCTGGCTCGGCTTTTCCGGCTTCCTCGTGATATCCTTGATGCTCTCGCTGCTGGTCTTCGTCGGCGAGGCGGTGCGCGATGCCTTCGATCCGCGCAAGAGTTTCGGGTGAGACGATAAGGGTTGGCGAAAAATGAATGAGGTTCGTCGCAAGACAATTGAACATGTGCCTGCGGGTCATCTTCCAGCCGATATGCGGGAAGGACTGGCACCGAACGCGCTTTTGACGATCACCATCGTAGAAGAGGTGGCGGAACGCTCCGATTCGTCCGAAAAATTGCCGAAATATCTCCGCTACTGGGGGATCGCAGCGCACAAGAATACGAGCGTCGCAGAAGCCGTGACCCGTATCCGCAAACTTCGGGACGAATGGGATTGATGGACCATCCGTCGGTTTATCTTGATACCAACATCGTCATCAGATTGATCGAGTATCGCGATGAAGAGGTTCAGGCTTTCTTGCGAAGTGTCCATGCGCGTAATGGCATGGTCGTCAGCAGCGAGCTAACGCTCGCGGAAGTGTTGGTGCTCCCAATCAAAGACCGGGATCATGAACTTGTCGCACACTATGAAGGTTTCTTAACGACCGGAGATGGTATCGTCATTGTCCCCGTAGGTCGCACTGTGCTGAGGAGATGCGCCGAATTGCGCGCTGAGTTCGGTGGTCGGACACCGGATGCGATACACGTCGCATCCGCGATCGAAGCCAAATGCCAATATTTCCTGACGGCCGATCGACGAATTCGAGCCCCAACGACATTGAAAATGCTGGACATCGGCACACTGCCGGATTGGAACACCTTACCTTGAGCCACGACCACGACCATTCCCACGGCTTCACCGGCCACACCACCGGAGCCAACGAGACGCGGATCGGCATCGCCGCGCTGCTGACCGGCCTGTTCATGGTCGCCGAAGTGATCGGCGGTCTCGTCTCCGGCTCGCTGGCGCTGCTCGCCGACGCCGCGCACATGCTCACCGACTTCGCCGCGCTTGGGCTCGGCTGGTTCGCCTTCCGGCTGTCGCGGCGGCCCAGCGACGAGCGCCGCACCTTCGGTTATCACCGCTTCGAGGTGCTGGTTGCCTTCGTCAACGGCCTGGCGCTGTTCGTCATCGCCGGCTTCATCGTCGTCGAGGCAATCGATCGCCTGCGCTCGCCCGGCGACATTCTCGGCGGCACCATGCTTGTCGTCGCGATCGGCGGGCTGATCGTCAACATCGTCGTCTTCGCGATCCTGCACGGCGCCGACCGCGACAACCTCAACATCCGTGGCGCGGTACTGCATGTTCTGGGCGACCTCCTCGGCTCGGTCGCGGCGATCGTCGCGGCCGTCGTCATCCTCGCCACCGGCTGGATGCCGATCGATCCGATTCTGTCGGTGCTCGTCGCCGCGCTCGTCCTCGTCTCGGCCTGGCGGCTCGTGCGCGATGCCGGGCATGTGCTCCTCGAAGGCACGCCCAAAGGGCTCGACATGGCGAATGTCGAGCCGCATCTGGTGGAGAGCGTCGCGGGACTGCGCGAGGTCCATCACGTCCACGCCTGGTCGATCACCCCGGAACGGCGCATGGCGACGCTGCACGCCTGCATCGACGAAGCGGCGGACGGCACGGTGGTGACACGCGCGATCAAGATGGAATTGAAACGCCGCTTTGCGATCGGCCATGCGACGGTTGAGATCGAACGCGATTGCTGCGCGGACCATGACCACGCGCACCGGCACGACGACGCCACATTGAAGGATCGATCCGCTTGAGCCCGATCACCGCCGCAGCCGCCACTTCCCGCGACCCGCTCCTCTCCGTGGAGAATCTCTCCGTCGCCTTCCATCAGGGCGGCAAGACGCAGATCGCCGTGGACGATATCTCGTTTTCGATCGGCAAGGGCGAGACGTTGGCACTGGTCGGCGAATCCGGCTCCGGCAAGTCGGTCTCGGCACTGTCGATCCTCAAGCTCTTGCCCTACCCCTCCGCCAGCCACCCCGGCGGCGCGGTGATGTTCGACGGCGAGAACCTCATCGACGATGACGAGCGCGATCTGCGGAAGGTGCGCGGCAATCGGATCTCGATGATCTTCCAGGAGCCGATGTCCTCGCTCAATCCGCTCCATACGATCGAGCGGCAGATCGGCGAGATTTTGAAGATCCATCGCGGCCTGCGCGACGAGGCGGCGCGCGAGCGCACGCTGGAGCTGATGCGACAGGTCGGCATCCGCGATCCGGAAAAGCGGCTTGGCGCCTATCCGCACCAATTGTCGGGCGGCCAGCGCCAGCGTGTGATGATCGCCATGGCGCTCGCCAACGAGCCGGACCTTCTGATCGCCGACGAGCCGACGACGGCGCTGGACGTGACAGTGCAGGCGCAGATTCTGGAGCTGTTGAAGAACCTTCAGGCCGAGCGGCGCATGGCGATGCTGTTCATTACCCATGACCTCGGCATCGTCCGCAAGATCGCCGATCGGGTCTGCGTGATGTATCAGGGCAAGATCGTCGAGGAGGGGCCGACCGAGCGGATTTTCGCCGATCCCCAGCACGCCTACACGAAACATCTTCTCGCCGCCGAACCGAAGGGCCGACCGCCCGCCGCCAACGCCAACGCGCCGGTGGTGATGGAAGCCGACAACCTCAAGGTCTGGTTTCCGATCAAGACCGGCTTCTTCCGCCGCACCACCGACCATGTGAAGGCCGTCGACGGTATCGACATCACCGTGCGCGCCGGCCAGACCGTCGGCGTCGTCGGCGAGTCGGGCTCGGGCAAGACGACGCTCGGCCTGGCGCTGTGCCGGATGATCTCGTCCGAAGGCGAAATCCGCTTCGAGGGGGAGCGCATCGACGAACGCTCGTTCAAGGCGATGAAGCCGCTGCGCGAGAAGCTGCAGATCGTCTTCCAGGACCCGTTCGGTTCGCTGTCGCCGCGCATGAGCATCGCCGACATCGTCGCCGAGGGCCTGGCGATCCACGAAAAGCGGCTGACGCCCGCCGAGCGCGACGCCCGCGTCGTCGCCGCCCTCAACGAGGTCGGGCTCGACCCGGCCACCCGCTTCCGGTTTCCGCACGAATTTTCCGGCGGCCAGCGCCAGCGCGTCGCCATCGCCCGCGCGATGGTGCTCAACCCGCGCTTCGTCATGCTCGACGAGCCGACCTCGGCGCTCGATATGAGCGTCCAGGCGCAAGTCGTCGACCTCCTGCGCGACCTGCAGAAGAAGCATGACCTCGCCTATCTCTTCATCAGCCACGATCTGAAGGTGGTGCGGGCGCTCGCCAACGAGGTCATCGTCATGCGCAACGGTGTCGTCGTCGAACGCGGCCCGGCCGAGGAAATCTTCGACCGGCCGCAGACCGATTACACCAAGGCGCTGATGGCGGCTGCCTTCGACATCGCCGCCGTTCCAACCGAGGTCCTGTCCCAGTGACCAAAGGCCATTACCGCGATCAACTCGCCGACCAGCATCTGGACTTCCGGGTCATCGAGACCGAGACCCTGCATGATGGCTTTCGGCCGCTCCAGGCGACGACGCTCCATCACGAGCGTTTCGACGGCGAAGGAGAACTGGGACCGCTGCGACGGGAATATCTCGCCAGCGGCGAGGTCGTCATCGTCATCCCTTACGATCCCGCGCGGGACGCCATCGTCGTCATTCGCCAGTTCCGCATCGCCGCCGCGCTGGTGCTCGATCTGGCGGCGGCGCTGGAACTGCCGGCCGGCCTCGTCGATCCGGGCGAGGACGGCGAGGCGGCCGCCCTGCGCGAGCTTCACGAGGAAACCGGCCTCACCGCTCAGGCGATCGAGCGCTGTTACCGGATCCTGTCGTCGCCCGGGCTGACCACCGAGCACGCGACGATCTTTCTCGCCATCGTCGATGCGTCGGACCTCACAGAATCGGCTGGCAAGGACGACGAGCATGAGGACATCCGTCCGATCCTGGCCAAGGTCGACGACCTGATCGCCGCCGTCGACGACGGCCGCATCGAAAATGCCTTCCTGGTCGGCTGCGCCCATTGGTTTGCCCGCAAGGGGCGCGCGCGGGCGCAGGTGCTGTCCGGAACGCTCGACAGAGAGGACGTGCCTTGACCATTCTCCTGTCCGTCACCGGTTTCGATCCGATGCGCTGGCGGGCGGCACTCGAAGCGGCCGGCGGCGGTCACCCGATCGTGCTGGAGCCGACGAGCAGCGCCGATACCGCGATCGATTACGCCGTCGTCTGGAAGCAACCGCCGGGGCTCCTGGAAAACCTGCCCAATCTCAAGGCGATCTTCTCGCTCGGCGCTGGGGTTGACCATATTTTCGCGGACAAGCGGTTGCCGGACGTGCCGGTGGTGCGGATCGTCGCCGACGATCTGTCGAGCCGCATGAGCGAATATATCGTCTGGCGCGTGCTCGATCATTTCCGCCGCGGCCGCGCCTATCGCAGCCAGCAGGCGCAGAAGATCTGGCACGAGCGGATGCAGCCGGCGGCCCGCGAAATCACCGTCGGCTTCATGGGTTTCGGCGAACTTGGCCAGGACGCCGCCGCCAAGCTGAAACCGCTGGGTTTCCGCATCGCCGGCTGGAGCCGCACGCAAAAGACGGTCGCGGGTGCTGCAACCTTCGCGGGCCAGGCCGGCGTCGACGGTTTTCTCGCCGCGACCGACATTCTCGTGGTGCTGCTGCCGCTGACCACCGAAACGCGTGGCATCATCGATGCCGGCCTGTTGTCGCGCCTGAAGCGGCAGACGCCGCTCGGCGGCCCGGTCCTGATCAATGCCGGCCGTGGTGGCCTGCAGAACGAAGCGGCGATCCTCGACGCGCTTGATCAGGACATCCTGTTGGAAGCCTCGCTCGACGTCTTCAACGTCGAGCCGCTGCCCGCGTCGAGCCCGCTCTGGAGCCATCCGCGCGTCTTCGTCACGCCCCACGCCGCCGCCATCTCCGATCCCGATGCGTTGGCCCCGGAGGTCATGCGTCAGATCGCGGCGCATGAGCGCGGCGAGACGCTGCGCGGCGTGGTCGATCGCGCGGCGGGCTACTGAACCCGCGCCGCGGCGGCGGCGTCATGTCCGCTCGATCCTGGATCCAGAAACAGCCGAGGACCCGATCGGGTGATCGGATCCTCGGCATCGCTCATTGAGGAATTGGCCCTTCGACCAGGGGATGACCGACGGACGCCGCCGATCATCCAAGTTGGAAAGAGGATCAGAACTCCTCCCAGCTGTCGGATTCGGCCTTGGGGGCACGGGCGGCGCCGCCGCGGCCGGTGGTCTTCATCTGCGGTACGCCCCGCGACGGCGCGGCCGGCCGTGCCCGGTTGGCGCCGGCGTTGCGTGGCTGCGAGGCCTGGCCCCGCCCGTTGCCGGCCGAGCCGGTCTTGAACTGCGCCATCGCGCTCGCCAGTTCCTCGGTCTCGTTGGACAAGGTCTGGCTCGCAGCCGTCGCCTCTTCCACCATCGCCGCGTTCTGCTGCGTCACCTTGTCCATCTGATCGGCCGCGCCCGACACCTCGCGCAAGCTCGTCGCCTGCTCCTTGGCGCTCACCGCGATCGTCGCAATCAGCTCGGCCATCGAACTGACCTCGGCGACGATCTCGTCCAGCGACTTGCCTGAGGCCGTCACCAGCTCGACGCCGCTTTCCACCTGGCTGCGCGAGGTCGCGATCAGCGTCTTGATCTCCTTGGCGGCCTCGGCCGAGCGCTGGGCCAGCCCGCGCACTTCCTGGGCGACCACCGCAAAGCCCTTGCCGGCTTCACCCGCCCGCGCCGCCTCGACGCCGGCATTCAAGGCGAGGAGGTTGGTCTGGAAGGCGATCTCGTCGATCACCGAGATGATCTGGTTGATCTGCTCGGAGGATTTTTCGATCTGGCTCATCGCCGCAACCGCCTGGCCGACGATCTCGCCGCCCTTCTGGGCCTTGCCGCGAGCGGTACTCGCCGCCGTCTGCGCCTTGCCGGCGCCCTCGGCGGTTTCATTCACCGCCGTCGTCACCTCGCCCAGCGCCGCAACCGTCTCTTCCAGGTTGGCCGCCTGCTGTTCGGTGCGCTGCGCCAGATCGTTCGACGCCGTGTTGATCTCCGAGAGGCCAGACCGGATCGAGCCGATCGACGTCACCACATTGCCGATCGCATCTTCCAGCTTGGCGACGCTAGCGTTGAATTGATCACGTACTTCGCTGAAGTCGTGGCCGATGCTGTCGTCCAGTCTGACCGTCAGGTCGCCGTCGGCCAGCCTTTCGAAAGCCGGCCCGAGGTTCTGGATGAGAAGGTTACGCGCATTCGTCGCGGCATTTTCTGAGGTCGTCGCGAGTTCCAATTTGGAGCGACGTTCCGTCTCCAGCGCATCGGCCTGGAGCTGACGCTTCTCGACCTCCGCTGACTTGAAGATTTCAAGCGCCCGCGCCAGATCGCCGATTTCATCAGGGCGATCGGCTCCCGTCACGGCCACATCAAGATCGCCCGAGGACAGCTCGTTCATAGCCGTCGACATGGCGGCCAACGGGCGCACGACCCGCCGAATGATAAAGAAAATACCGCCGGCCAGAATCAGAAGCGCGAGAAGCCCGCTAACGATCTGACCCGTCGTGCCAAGCGTGCTTTCCGACGCCGCTTCACTCTCCAGCTCGATGCCTCTGGCATTCGCGGTTGCGACGAGTTCATCGATGATCGCCCGATGCGCATGATACGCCGCCGACACAGCCTGGAACGCCTTGTCCCGAGCCGACACGTCCCGCGCCGCCAGCGCAGGAAGAAATTCGCTATCGACGGTATTCCAGAATTCCTTCGCGTAGCGGTGCGTATCGACGGTGATCAGCTTCTTGATATCGGCGCGAAGGTCGGAGGCCAGCCAATACTCATGCCGCTCGTCGTAGACCTTCTTCAGGTCGGACAAGCGCTGTTCGACGCCGGCAGGTTGGGTATAACCGGCGTTCGCCGAGACGACCTCCAGATAGGGCTCGATGATATATTCCGGCGGCGGCAGGATATCGGCAAGGAGATCCTTGCTTTGCACAATATGTCCGTAGAGAGGACCATTTACCTTCAAACGCTCGAGAACGCCGAAGCTGATCAGAGATGAAATGATGAACGCACCGCCGACCACGGCCGCGAAGACGTATAGCGTGCTTCCGATTTTCAAGCGCATGGGAAAATTTCCTGACGAGGGATAGGGATCCGGCTATGAGTTCCAAATTTATGCGCCGTATTCTGCGCGATCTCGATCGCGCCAGCGTAGCCCGCGCGAATTCTCTGGTTGACGGCGAAGATGGCGACGAGGGCCAGTATGCCAGAAATACAGATAGCGTCGATTATTCCTATTCGCGAGGAAAACTTCATATCAGAAAGTTTCATTATTTTCAGCCTCCCTTAGAATACCGTATTTCTCGGATTTACTTTCTGAAACGCCACTAATCGACGCCCGGTCTCGCAAGAACAGATTATGCGGGATTACGCATAGGTGCCTAACAATTCCTTACCTGGAGAGGTAAAGCCCCAGCGTTCCGGCAATTTCCCCGCGTTAGTTTGACGCAGGACCATTTCAGGAAATTGTTTTGAACTCCTTGGGAATCGCTTCCCGGATTACCGTGGGGAATTTGTATCATGATCCGGATCGCCCGTCGGGGGGCGATAACTGGTTGAAAGCATATCGCAATTACGCAGCGGGGCTCGTGTCCATCCGCTTGATGCTGGTCACCGCCGCACCCTTTGCCTCCAGCCGGGCGATCGCCTTCGCCAGCGGTTCGATCGCGGTCAGCATGTGATGGGCGTTGGCATGCAAAAGCCGTGTGCCGTCCAGTATGATCCCGACATGCCCCTTCCAGAAAACGAGGTCGCCGCGTTGCAGCGATTCGATGCCGGCGATCCGCGTGCCGAGGCCGCGCTCCTGCATGTCGGTGTCGCGCGGCGCGGCTATGCCGGCCATCGCGCAGGCGATCTGGACGAGGCCGGAGCAGTCGATGCCCGACGCGCTCTTGCCGCCCCACAGATAAGGCACGCCGACAAAGCGCTCGGCAACCGCCACGAGGTCCGGCTCCACGGTTCCGAGCGGCTTCAGATGTTGTTCCACCACGGCGCCGTGGGGCTGGGTCATCGCGTAGCGCGCGTTGTGATCCTCGGCCGCGCCGGTCACGGCGACCAGCGCGCCCATCGGCAGATCGTGCAGCGGCGGCAGCTTGATGTCGGGACCGGGAAACAGCAGCGTGCGGGGGACCGACACACGGTGCGTCGGCGCGGCGCCGAGCCGGCCGATCGCCACGCTCGGAACATAACCGACATAGCCGTCCGTGCCGAGTTGCACCCACGACCAACCCTCGGCGTCAATCTCGAAGACCGTCACCGGTTCGCCGAACAGCGCCTCGGTGTCGAGCGGCGCGTCGGGCGACGGCCGGCGGCGCACCGGCGCCACCGGGCTGACGATGTGACATTCTTCGCCCCGAACAAAATGCGCGGCCTCGACCCGGCCTTGCAGCCGGTCATCGGCGAGATCGTCGCGGAACGCGTTGAGACGGGAATCGAGAGGCGATGTCATGGCGTCAATCTCCTCATCGCGCCGGAAAGCGCGTCTTGAGAACCGCGAACAGCGCCCGGATCGCCTGCGCCTCGCCGCCGATCGGCCCGATCGGGCTCGGCTTCGGCCGCCAACCATAGACATCGAAATGCGACCAGCTCTTTGCCTTTTCGACGAAGCCTTGCAGGAACAGCGCCGCGGTCACCGATCCGGCGAAGGCGTCGCTGGTGACATTGTTGGTGTCGGCGATCTTGGAGGCAAGGTTCGCCGCATAGGGCTGCCAGAGCGGCATCCGCCAGACCGGATCGGCGACGTCGAGGCCCGCTTGCGCGATCTCGCCGGCCAGCGCGGTATCGTCCGTATAGAACGGCGCGATGTCCGGTCCGAGCGCCACCCGCGCCGCGCCGGTCAGCGTCGCCATGTCGATCAGGAGATCCGGCGCTTCCTCGTCGGCCAGCGCCAGCGCGTCGGCGAGCACCAAGCGCCCCTCGGCGTCGGTGTTGCCGATCTCGACCGTCTTGCCCTTGCGGCTGGTCAGGACGTCGCCCGGCCGGAAGGCATCGCCCGAAATCGCGTTCTCGACGGCCGGGATCAGCACGCGCAGGCGCACCGGCAGCTTGGCCGCCATCACCATGCGGGCGAGGCCGAGCACGTTGGCGGCGCCGCCCATGTCCTTCTTCATCAGCAACATGCCGGACGCGGGCTTGATATCGAGGCCGCCGGTGTCGAAGCAGACCCCCTTGCCGACCAGCGTCAGCTTCGGATCCTCCGGCCGGCCCCAGCAGAGATCGAGCAGCCGCGGTGCCGACGCGCTCGCCCGGCCGACGGCGTGGATCATCGGAAAGTTCCGCTCGAGAAGCGCGTCGCCCTCGATCGTGTCGACGCGCGCGCCGAACCCGTCGCCGACCGAGCGCACGGCGCCCTCCAGTTCGGCCGGTCCCATGTCACTGGTCGGCGTGTTGATGAGATCGCGCGCGAGAAAGACGCCCGCCGCGATGCCCTCGATGTCCGCCCTGTCGGAGCCATCGGCTGCAAGAAAGCGGATGTCGCCGCCGTCATCCGCTTTCGACGACCGGTAGCGGTCGAAGCGATATCCGCCGAGAATGAGCGCCAGCGAGGCGAGCGGTCCGCCGACGGCGGTCTCGTCGGCGAAATACCACTCCCCTGCCGGCAGCTTGCCGGCGAGCGCCCCGCCCAGCAGCGCGCGGCGTTGCATCGCGCCCTCTCCGGCGCCGCCCTTGCCGAGACCAAGAACCGCGCCGGCGACGTTGCCTTTCGTGTCCGGCACGATCAGCACGGCTCCCGCCTCGGCCGAGAACCGCGCGGCTTTCGCCCAATGCGCGGTCGCGGCCGGCAGGGCCTTAAGGCCGGCCTTCTCCGCGGTCCAGACGGGCAAGGCGGCGGCGGTCTTGGCGCTGACGAGGGTAACGGTCATGGGGCCGGGTTCCTTGTTTCGGCGGCGATGGATTAACCGGCCGTTAGGGTTAACAAATTATTCTCTCCGCCACGGGCCGAAGCATCAATGCCGGCCAAACAGTCATCCGCGGGCGAAACGGGAGCAGTTTATGGTCGGGCGCGAAACTAGACCGATTCGTCGATCGAGACAGGGGCTTCTCGTCGGTGCCGCCCTGGTTCTCGCCATGACCCAGGGGTGCGCCTCGGTTTCCAACGAGATCACGGGCTCCGTCAGCAAGCCGGCGTCCGGCCGCACGGTGGCGCAGATGTCGTCGGGCGAACTGCAGAACGCGGTGGCCTCCTACGGCCAGGCCTATGAAAAGAATTCCAAGGACAAGGCGACGGGCCTCTCCTATGCCGCGACCCTGCAGATGGCCGGACGCAACGACCAGTCCCTGGCGGTGATGCAGCAAATGGCTATCGCCCACCCCAAGGATCGCAACGTGCTGGCCGCCTATGGCAAGGCGCTGGCGGCGGCGGGCGATCTGCCAAAGGCGCTGGAGACCGTGCGCCGTGCCCAGACGCCGGACTATCCGGACTGGCGGCTTTATTCGGCCGAGGGCGCCATCCTCGACCAGTTGGGCCAATCGGACGAGGCCAGGGTGCTGTATCGCAAGGCGCTGGACATGGCGCCGGACGAGCCGACGATTCTGTCCAATCTGGGAATGTCCTACCTCTTGGCGAACGATCTGCCGGCGGCCGAAAAATACCTTCGCGCGGCAGCCGCACGGCCCGGCAGCGACAGCCGCGTGCGCCAGAACCTCGCGTTGGTCGTCGGCCTGCAGGGCCGCTTCGCGGAAGCCGAGACGATCGCCGCGGCGGAGCTTTCGCCCAAGGAGGCGGAGGCGAACGTCACCTATCTCAAAAAGATGCTGGCCCAGCAGAACACCTGGTCGATGCTGAAGGACAAGGATGGCGGCAAGAGCTGACGCTGCTCCGCCACGTACAGGAAAATGCAACGAAAGGGCGGAGCGCGGGCTTCGCCCTTTTTCGCGTCATGGACCGCCAGTTGCCGGAAAGCGCGACGCGACGATGGCGGCGCCTTGCCGCGCCTGGCCTATTGCGTCTCCATCACCTGGATGATCGCCGGGCCGATAATGACGGCGAACAGCACGGGCAGGAAGAAGATGATCATCGGCACCGTCAGCTTGGGCGGCAGCGCGGCGGCCTTCTTCTCCGCCAGGTTCATGCGCATGTCACGATTTTCCTGCGACAGCGTACGCAGCGCGGTGCCCAGCGGCGTGCCGTAGCGCTCGGCCTGGACGAGCGCGGTGCAGACGGAGCGCACGCCCTCGAGGCCGGTCCGGGCGGCGAGGTTGTCGTAGGCGACCTTGCGATCCGGCAGATAGGACAACTCGGCGCAAACCAGAACGAGCTCTTCTGCCAGCGCGATCGACTGGATGCCGATTTCCTCGGCGACCCGGCGGAAAGCGGCCTCGATGGAATTGCCCGATTCCACGCAGATCAACAGAAGATCGAGCGCGTCCGGCCAGGCGCGGGTAATCGAAAGACGGCGCTTGGTCGCCTGGTTGCTGACGAACAGGATCGGCGCGTAGAAACCCAGATAGGCGACGCCGATACAGCCCAGGACGCGAAACATCGTCGGCTGCGTCGCAAAAAGCCCGAGACCGAAAACGTAGAACACGGCAAGGGCCAGCATGAGCAGGGGCATGATCGCGCGGGCGAAGAGGAAGAGGGTCAGCGGTCGCTGGCCCCGATAGCCGGCGACCCGCAGATTGGCGACCGTCTTGTCGTCGACCAGCGCCTTGCGCAGGTTCAGGCTGCTGACGACCAGCGCGACGATGCCGGTGCTGTCCTGGTGGCGCAAGCCGCCGCTGCGGCCCTGTTCCTTTTCGATGGCCAGCCGCGCGCGCTCTCGCGCCCTCACCTGCTCGCGCTCCAGCGCCACCGCCTTCATACGGCTTTTCAGCTGGTCGCCGGCGAGCAGCGGCAGGGTGATCGTGACGAGGGTGGTGAACACCGCGACCGCGATCACCACGCTGACGACGAGCGACCCCGAGACGCCGAAATATTGAAACACCGATTCCATCGTCGGATGCTGCCTTTCTACCGGTCTCTTGTGGCCCATGGCCAGGCGTCGGCGATCCGTCGCCGGTCAGAAGTCGAAATTGATCATTTTCTTCATGGTGAAGATGCCGAGCGCCATCCAGATCGCCGAGGCGAGGAGAATGATCTTTCCGGTATCGGTGGTGAAGAGGATCGAGATGTAGTCGGGGGTCGTCAGGTACACGAGGCCGCCGACGATGATGGGCAGGGAGCCGATGATACCGCCTGAGGCCTTCGCCTCCATCGACATCGCCTGAATCTTGCCCTTCATCTTCTTGCGGTCGCGCAGCACCTTGGACAAATTGCCCAGCGCCTCGGACAGATTGCCGCCGGCCTGCGCCTGGATGGTGATGACGATCGAGAAGAAATTGGTCTCCGGGATCGGCACGCTTCGATAGAGCCGCTCGACGGATTCGGAGATCGAAACGCCCATTTGCTGCGTCTCCATGATCTTCTGGAACTCGCTGCGCACCGGTTCCTGCATTTCGCTGGCAACCATCTTCAGCGTGTCGTTCAACGGCAAGCCGGATTTGACACCGCGCACGATGAGATCGACGGCGTTCGGAAATTGGTCGACGAATTTCTGCAGGCGCCGCTTTCGCGCGCGGGCGAGCATGAAGCGGGGAAGTCCGAGCCCCGCGAAGATCGCGACCCCCAGCGTCAAAATCCACGACAGGCCGAAGAGTAGCGCGACCAAGACGCCCAGGATCGCCAGGGCGACGCTGATCGCCGCGAAATGCCCGACCGTCAACGGAAGTCCCGCCTGCTCCAGCCGGCGCTTCAAGGTGAGCTTGCCGGTATGCTTGTCGCGCTCCTTCTGACGGTCTTCCAGATCCTTCAGCGAGGACTGGATCGTCTTGCGTCGCTTGGATTGCTCCTGAAGCCGGTCGCGCGCCACTTTCAGCGAGGCGCGGTCGCCTTCGTCGCGCGTATATTGAGAACGCCGGATCTCGACCTTCTTCTCGGCCGCGATGCGAGGCTGCAGGAAGGCATAGGCGAGACCGCCGGCCGCGACCATCGACAAAAGAATGAAGAGCAGACCCGCCGCCGACGTCAGCATCACTGCTCCCTCACCGGCTCGGCGGCGTTACTCGCGTCGAGCGCCGCCGCGAGGCGTTGCTCCTCGTTGTAGTAGCGGGCGCGATCCCAAAATGCCGGCCGTCCAACCCCGGTCGAACGATGACGGCCGAGGATTCGGCCCTGGGCATCCTCGCCAACCATGTCGTAGACGAACAGATCCTGGGTGGTGATCACGTCGCCCTCCATGCCGAGCACTTCGGTGATGTGGGTGATCCGGCGCGAGCCGTCGCGCAGCCGCGCGGCCTGGACGATGACATCGACGGAGCCGACGATGATCTCCTTGACCGTCCGCGAGGGCAGTGAAAAGCCACCCATGGCGATCATCGATTCCATACGGTTGAGACATTCGCGCGGCGAGTTGGAGTGGATTGTGCCCATCGAGCCGTCATGGCCGGTGTTCATCGCCTGCAGGAGATCGAACACCTCGGGTCCGCGCACCTCGCCGACGATGATCCGCTCGGGACGCATGCGCAGGCAGTTCTTGACCAGATCGCGCATGGTGATCTCGCCCTCGCCCTCGATATTGGGCGGGCGGGTTTCCAGCCGGACGACATGCGGCTGCTGCAATTGCAGCTCGGCCGAATCCTCGCAGGTGATGATGCGCTCGTCTTCGTCGATATAGCGGGTCAGGCAGTTGAGCAGCGTCGTCTTGCCCGAGCCGGTACCGCCGGAGATGACGACGTTGCAGCGCACCCGGCCGATGATCTGCAGGATCTGCGCGCCCTCCGGCGAAATGGCGCCGAAATTGACGAGCTGGTCGAGCGTCAGCTTGTCCTTCTTGAACTTGCGGATCGTCAGGGCCGCGCCATCGATCGCCAGCGGCGGCGCGATGACGTTGACGCGGGAGCCGTCCGGCAGGCGCGCGTCGCAGATCGGCGAGGTTTCGTCGACGCGTCGGCCGACCTGGCTGACGATCCGTTGGCAGATGTTGAGCAGCTGCTGCGTGTCGCGAAACCGCACATTGGTCTGCTGGACCTTGCCCGCGACTTCGATGAAGGTCTGGCGAGCGCCGTTGACCATGATGTCGGAGATGTCATCTCGGGCGAGCAGCGGCTCCAGCGGTCCGTAGCCGAGCACATCGTTGCAGATATCGCTGAGAAGATCCTCCTGCTCGGCGATCGACATCGCGAAATTCTTGATCGAGACGATGTCGTTGACGATGTCCCGGATCTCTTCGCGGGCGCTCTCGACATCCAGCTTGGCGAGCTGCGAAAGGTCGATCGTATCGATCAGCGCCGCGAAGACCTGGGTCTTGCGCTCGTAATAATTGTCGGATCGCGCCATCGGCGCGCTCTCGGCATGTCGCGGCGCCTCGGCTTGCATCCCGGCCGGCGGCCCTTTCGCACGCGCGGATGGTTCGGCCGGCAGAGCGCTCTCTACCGGCGGCGCGGCCGGCTTCGGAGGCGCTGGCTTCGGAGGCGCCGACACGGCGGCCGCGCCGCCGAGCGGCTTGTCGTTCCCGCGCTTTCCAAACATGATGATGCTGCTCCCGAAGGTGGTTTGGCTGCGCCTATTTGCGACGGAGACGGTCCAACAGACCCGATTTTCTTGGTTTCTTCGGCTCGCCGCGTCCTGTCAGGACATGGGCGATCTGATGGAAAGCCTCGACGGCGGCGTGCTTGGCGTCGATCTCGGCGATCATCTGACCGTTATTGGCGGCATTGCCGAATGCCAGTGGATCGAACGCGATCTGGGCGATCGGCTCGAGCCCGAGCGGCTCGGAGAATTCCTCCGGCGAGATTTCGGGCCGCTTGGGGATCGCCAGCTGGTTCAGGATGAGATGCGGCGCGGGATCGTTCGGCCGCAGCTTCTTCAGCATGTCGACGAGGTTTTTGGCATTGCGCAGATTGGCCAGATCCGGCGTCGCGACGATGACGATTTGGTCGGCATCCGCCAGGACGCTCCGGGTCCAGTCGTTCCAGACATGCGGCACGTCGAGCGCGACGATGGGCGCGCCTCGCTGGGCCGTTTCGATCAGCGCGGTGAAGGCATCGGCGGAAAAGTCGTAGGTCCGGTCGAGAACGGACGGCGCCGCCAGCAAAGACAGGTGTTCGGCGCATTTCGACAGCAGCCTGTCGAGCAGCACATCGTCCATTCGTTCGGCGGAAAACACCGCTTCCGCGATACCCTGGGCCGGGTCCTGGTCGAAATTGATGTTCGCCGTGCCGAACGGCAGATCCAGATCGGCGAGCACAACGTCGTTCGAAAACAGCTTGGAAATGGACCAGGCGACGTTATGGGCGATCGTCGAGGACCCGACACCGCCCTTGGCGCCGACAAAGGCGATCGAACGGCCGAGCGGCTCGGCGTCGGGGGCGGTGAACAGCGCCCCGATCACGGTCATGACGTCGGCGATCGAGATCGGTGCGACGAGATATTCCGAGATGCCCCGGCGCACGAGATCGCGATAGAGCGAGACATCGTTGTAGTGGCCGATGATGACCACCTTGGAGCCGGGGTCGCAGACCTCCGACAAGGCCTCGAGTTCGACGAGAAGTTCACCCGGCGGCAGCTTCGATTCAAGCAAGACCAGATTGGGCGTCGGCGCCCCGGAAAAATGCTCGACCGCCGCGCGAATGCCGCCCATGTTGACGCGAAGATGGGTCTTCGCCATGCGGCGATCCTCGCCGGCCTTTTCGATCGGCTTGGAGACCCCGTCGGTTTCGCAGAAGGCCTGGATCGAAATCCGCGGCATCGGCCGGACCTTGTCCAGCCCGACGCTCGCGTCCTCCACGTCGTCCGGTGCGTCGAACGACACGTCGTCCCTGATCGTCTCCGCGGTTACCATTGGTAGTCAGCCTCCGTGTCGTTCGGCTGCGCCATCGTCCGCTCGCCCTTGCGATATTTCTCGAGAATCGTGGTCCGCCGTTCGGCATCGCTCGAATCCATACCGCGCGGCGACAGAAGATCGCGCGGATCGGCGATCTGGGCGGCGAGATTCTGCTGGCTGGCGCAACCGAAATTGAAATAGTTCTTGTTCTCGGAGGTGTTCCCGAGATCCTCGGGCCAGCGGCCACAGGGACCGGTCCTGGCGACCAGCGACGAATAGGCGAGGCGGATCGGCGTCGGTCCGCTCGCCCCCGCCGCTGAATAGGGCTGAACGAAGATCCGGTCGCGGGCGATCTTGCGTCCGCGCAAGGCCTTGACGATGCCGTCCGACAAACGGTCTGCGGCGTATTGATTGGCCGATCCCATCGGCAGCAGCACCTGGATCGTGTCGGCGCCGGAAGCGCGGAACCGGTCGGCGAAATCCTCGACGCGGCCGCGATCGGCATAGGATAGGCTCGCGTCGGAGGCGACGACCGGAATATCGACCGCCGTTTGGGCCTCCGAGACCACGATCGGATGGCGCGTGCGATAGTCGTCCGGGATGGAACCGACCTCCACATGCTGCACATTGGCGCATCCGCCGGCGATCAGCAGCGCACCGAGCGCCAGGATCGTGCTCGCACGCAGACGGACCGACCGTCGGTCACCGCCCCGGCATTCGAAAAGGTCTTTCATCTGCGATCTCCTCGAACCGGTCATTTGTAGATAAAGCCGACGACGCCGTGATACCGGCCGGGGGGCAGCTTGGTTTCCATATGGCCGTAGACGCGATTGATCCGACCAAGGAAGTTGCCGGCCCCGTCGCTGGAAAAGCCGAGGCCATCGTCGGGTCGCGCCAGCGCCTGTCGCGCCACCGGCCGCACCAGATAAGGCGTCACGATGATGACGAGTTCGGTCTCGTAGCGCTGGAAGTCGCGGCTGCGGAACAAGCTGCCGAGGATGGGGATCTTGGAAAGGCCCGGCGTTCCCGAAATGACCTGGCGCACCTCGTCGCGGACGAGGCCGGCGATGACCAGCGAGCCGCCCGAGGGAAGCTCCACCGTGGTGTCGGCGAGGCGTTTGCGGATACCGGGCGGCGTCACCCCCGGCGCGACCCCGCCTGGAAAGCTGAACGGGCTCTCGAAGGTTGGCTCCGACACGCTGGTGCGGATTTTCAGGCTGATGCGACCGGCGGAGAGCACGACCGGGGTGAAGTCGAGGCCGATGCCGTAATCGATCTTCGAGGTCTCGTAGTCGACCGAGGCGGGGGTGGTATCGTACCCGACGATATTGCCAGCCGCGTTGAGGATGGGCGTCCGCGTCTCGGGCGTCTCCGATTTTCCCTGAGGAACGACAAACTCCCCGCCGACCTTGAAACTGGCCTTTTCGCCGGAGATCGCGGTCAGGCTGGGTTCGGCCAACGTGCGCATCACGCCGGCCTGTTCCATGGCGTTGATCTGACTGGTGATGTCGAACCCGCCGATGCTGCCGGCGGTTTTCGCCAAGTTGTTGCTGATCGCCTTACCCAGGCCGAAAGGATTGTCGATGTTGGCATAGGAAATGCCGTCCGACGCGCTGCCGTTGAATCCGAGCTGCTTGACGACCGAGCGCTGCACCTCGGCGACCGTCACCTTCAGCGTCACCTGATCCTGACCCTGGATCTGCAATAGATTGACGATCTGGCTCTGGCGCCGGTCCTCCTGGGCGAAGGCGACGTCGCTGTTGCCGCCACCGGCGCCGCCGGTCGCGGTTGCCGACTGGATATACTGACCGGTCGTACCTTCGCCGCCGGTGACGAAGATGCGGGCCAGCCGCTCCACTTTGGCCGCGTCCTGGGGCGTCTGCACCATACCGGTCAGGACGACATTGTCGTTCAGCATTTCGATCGTGACGTCGGAGGACGGCACATATTTGCGGATCGACGCCTCCAGGCCGCTGATATCTCGCTCGATCTTCAGGTCGATCGAGGCGATCTGGCGGTTCTGGCGATCGAAGACGACGATATTCGTTTCACCGATCTGCTTGCCGAAGATGTAGATGCGGCGCGCGTCCCGGGTCACCGCGTCGGCCACCGCCGGATTGGCGACGAGAATGTCGTGGGCGTCCGCCGCCAGCACGATGACCTTGGTCTTGTTGAGACCGAGATTGATTGTCTGGCTCGCCTGCCGGACGTTGACGACGGTGGGTTCGGCCGACGCCGGGAGCGGCGCGAAGACGGGCGTCAATGCGGTCGAGACGCCGGCAAGTCCCACGACGGCCCGGCGGAGCAGGGCAAGCAAGATGTCGGATCGGTTGGAAGAGCTCATCGACCTGCCTGTCATTTGGACGTTGTGATGTCGGTGGACTGGCCGTAGCGCACGACCTTGATCTTGCCGCGCTGGGAGTTCTCCTGGGCCAGCAGGAAGGCGGCGTAGCCGGGTGAGCCGGGCACCGAATCGGCGAGGGAGCGCAGCGACAGCACCAGCCGGTCGGCGATCTGCTGGGCGGCGGTCAGCGCTTCGGCCTGATCCGGATCGACCTCGAGCGTCGCCGTCGATCCGACGACGACTTTCTCCCCGTCCTTCTCCTCGATCGTCTGATCGATCGCGAGAACGCGGAGGTTGCGCAGCACCGTTTCGGTCGTGACTTTCTCGGCGCGGCCATCCGAACTGGCTGTCCGGCGGGTCATGATGATGTCGACATGGTCGTTCGGGAGCACGAAGCCGCCGGCGGAGGTATCCGCCGCGATCTGGATGGCGACGGCGCGCTTGCCCGCCGGCAGAATCGCCGACATGAAGCCGCGATCGGCGCGGATCAGCTTGGATTCGCGCACCGGTTCGCCGGCGAAAAAGGACTGTCGGGCGATCGAGCCCTCGAGCTCCTCGATCGCGTCCGGGCGATCGGTTCGCACGATCAGCGTCGGCCCGATGCCTTCCTCCGGCCACTTCTGCCAGCCGAGGACGGCATTGATCGACCCACCCATCGCGACCTCCGTCGTGGTGACGAGCACGTCCGCAAGCTTGATCGGAGGTTCGGCCGGAGCGGCCGTAATGATCACCGGCTCGGCTGGCGCCGGCTGTGCGAGATTGAGAGCGACGAAGCCGGCACCCGCAGCCGCGACAAGGGCGACCGCCACGACCGCGATACGTGCAAGATTCATCGGACAACTCCCGCCAACTGGGCCGCGCATTTGCGGCTGTTCGCATCGGTTATCGCCGACAAACCCTCAATGTATGGTTAACGAACTCTGACAGCGCGGCGCCGGGGTGCGGCTCAAGCCCGTCAGAACGGGGCGTGCGCCAGGCTACGGAGCGCGGCATTCATCCAGACGCTGTCGGAATAGACCGTCAGGCCGGCGGCGCCGAGGGCGATGCCGTAGGGGATACCTGTATCCCGATCCAAAAGCCGGTCAATGAAGAAGACACCGGTCGCCGGCGCGAGCATCATGCGCGAGATTAGGAGGCCGATTGTCAGAAAGCCGCCGAAAATCGAACCCAGAAGAAGATACTCGATAAGGTCGGTCGACGGGCCGAACCAGATCACCGTCGCGGCCATGAGCTTGGCGTCGCCGCCTCCCATCCAGCCGGCGGCAAAGAAGCCGAAGGTGACCAGAAGGCACAGGAGGCCGACGCCGAAATGCAGGCCGATCTCGCTAAGCGGCAGCCCTGTCGCCAGCGCAACAACCGGAAAGCTCAGCACGAGCACGATCGAAACGCGGTTCGCGATCGTCATCGAGATGAGATCGGAGCTCGCGGCATAGACCATGGCGAATGGAAAAATGATCAGGATCGCAAGATTCAGAATCACAGATCAAGCGCTCCATTTGTCTCCGACGGACCGGGCGCACATGTGGACCCTGGCCGTCACTGAATCGGTGGACTATCCACCGGATGAATCTCGTAGAACAAGACAGGGAATACGCTCCCCTGTCTTGTTGTGATGTAAATTTGCAGGTGCATTCTACCCTGCATCAGCCGGCGGGAGCAGCTTTCTGGGTCTTCACAGCCGCACCGATATCCGTGAAGGTGGTCGAGAGATTGGTGCCGACCGTGGTGACGGCGGCGATGATGGCGGTACCGATCAGCGCGGCGATGAGGCCGTACTCGATCGCGGTAGCGCCGGACTCATCGTTGATGAAGCGCATGAAATGCTTGGACATGGGAACTCCTTAAATCCGATTGGCAGCAAACCCGCCGACTGTTTTCGTCGATCGGATAGGGGGACGTTACCGCCACGATGTTGCAATCGGCTTAAGGTTTTTGGTTGATTTTTTATTACATTCACTTCCCTAACTAATACTTAAAAAATGCTTACGATGGCTAATTAATCCTCCGTTTACCGCATTGTCGTATAGATCACGCTGATGGTAATCCGAGTAACCGGGACACGTCTCATGAATCGCCTTCTCAGCCTCGTGTTGCCTGCCATGATTCTAGGCCTTCTCTCCGTCGGAGCGCAGGCCAAGGATCACGGTGCGATCCTCGGCGTCGCTGTCGACCATGCCAGGATCATCGAGATCGACCGTCCCGCCGCCACGGTCATCGTCGGCAACCCGGCGATCGTCGATGTCGAGGTGCTGAGCTCGGAACGCCTTGTCCTGACCGGGCGCAGTTACGGCATTACCAATCTCGTCATTCTCGACCAGGCCGGCGAGATGATCCTCGATGAACAGGTCGCGGTGCAGACCTTCGAGAACAACACGGTCCGCGTCTATCGTCAGGCGAGCCGGATCACCTACGCCTGCGCGCCGAAATGCGAGCCGACCGTGACCATCGGTGACGATCCGGGAAGCTTCCAGCAGGCAAACGAGCAATACGTCATTCGTCAGGCGATGGCGAACGAAGCCGCCGCGCGCTAGTGGATTGAATTTAACATTTGATACCCATGTGCGGCGGGCTCGTAATCGAATGTCAAATTTGAAAAATCCACGAGAGTCATAAATTTGCTAGTGGTCCTTTGATTTCGACATTTGCTTGCCAGGGTGCTCCAAGCGGGATGCAAATGTCGAAAGCGGATCACTAGGCAGCGGATCGACAAAGACGCAAGGCCCGTCTCCTGATGGAATTTTCGGGGCGCCTCGGCGCCCCTATCCAATCGAGCCCGACGAACTATCTTCGCCACGGAAGGATTCACGGAAATCCACCGCAGCGGAGACAGGCCTTTGGCGCGCGCGATTCTCATGGTTCTCGATTCCTTCGGCATCGGCGGCGCGCGCGATGCGGCAAGCTTCGGCGACGCAGGGGCTGACACGTTCGGCCATATCCTCGCGGCGGCGAAGCGCGGCGAAGCCGATCAGGACGGCCTGCGAAGCGGCCCCCTCGCCCTTCCCAACCTCCGCCGGCTCGGCCTCTACCGCGCCGCCGGTCAATCATCGAGCGAGGCATGCATCGGCCTTTGGGGCTCCGCAGGGGAAGTTTCACACGGCAAGGACACACCTTCAGGTCATTGGGAGATCGCCGGGGTTCCGGTGCTCTTCGACTGGGGCTATTTCCCGCAGGAGATTCCCGCCTTCCCGGCGTCCCTCATCCAGCAGATCGCCGACGACAGCGATATCCCCGGCGTTCTCGGCCAATGCCATGCATCGGGCACGGAGATCATCGCGGAACTTGGCGAGGACAGCATCCGCACCGGCAAGCCGATCTTCTACACCTCGACCGACAGCGTTTTGCAGATCGCCGCGCATGAGACGCATTTCGGCCTCGACCGTCTCTACGACCTCTGCGCCATCGCGCGCCGGCACGTCGATCCGTTGAATATCGGCCGGGTCATCGCCCGGCCCTTCGTCGGCGAAACCTCGGACAGCTTCCGCCGCACCGCCAACCGGCGCGACTATTCCGTGCCGCCGCCGGAGCCGACGCTGCTTGACCGCGCCGTCGACACCGGCCGGCGGGTGATCGCGATCGGTAAGATCGGCGACATCTTCGCCCATCAGGGCATTTCCGAAGTGCGCAAGGGCGACGGCAATGATGCGCTGTTCGATGCCATGCTCGGCGCCCTCGACGACGCGGCGGACGGCGATTTGATCTTCGCCAATTTCGTTGATTTCGACATGCTCTACGGCCACCGCCGCGACGTCGCCGGCTATGCCGCCGCGCTGGAGGCCTTCGACGCCCGCCTGCCGGAACTGGAGGCCAGGCTCCGGCCCGGCGACATTTCGATCGCCACCGCCGACCATGGCTGCGATCCGACCTGGCGCGGCTCCGACCACACCCGCGAGAACGTGCCGGTGCTGGTGTTCGGCCCCGATGTCGCGCCGGGCAGCCTCGGCCATCGCGAGACCTTCGCCGATATCGGCCAAAGCGTTGCCGCCCATCTTGGCCTGCCGGCCGGCCGCCACGGAACCAGCTTCCTTTGAGCAACGACAACGCCCCGGCGGTCGCCCGCGCCGGTCGCGGCGGCACAGTGCCGATGGCCGAGCTGCACTGCCATATCGAGGGCACCGCCGATCCGGCACTGGTCCTCGAATTGGCGCGGCGACACGGCATCGATCTCGGCGGCATCATCCGCGACGGCGCCTATGTCTGGCACGACTTCACCAGCTTCCTCGCCGCTTACGACCGCGCCGCGACGGTGTTTCGGAGCGAGGACGACTTCGCCCGGCTTGCCGAGGATCATCTGACGCGGCTCGCCAACGCCGGGGCGATCCATGCCGAGTTCTTCATCTCGCCCGATCATGCCGAGGCGGGAGGAACCGCGCCTCAAACTTATCTCGCCGGTCTCGCCCAAGGGGTCCGCCGCGCCCGCCATGCCACCGGCATCGAAGCCCGGATGATCGTCGTCGGCGTCCGGCATCTGGGCGCCGAGCGGGTCGAGGCCGCCGCGCGCTTTGCCGTCGCCGGCGCCGTGTCGGAGCCGCTTCTGACCGGCTTCGGCCTCGCCGGCGACGAACGCAGCTTCGCGCCACGCGACTTCGCCAAGGCCTTCGACATCGCCCGCGACGCCGGTCTCGGCCTGACCGCCCATGCCGGCGAATTGTGCGGCGCGGACAGCGTGCGCGAGACCATTGCGGCGCTGAAACCGCAACGGATTGGCCACGGCGTCCGTGCCATTGAGGACGCCGATCTCGTCAGGCGGATCGCGGCGGAGGGCATCGTGCTGGAAGTCTGCCCCGGCTCGAATCTGGCGCTCGGCATCTTTCCCGACGCCGCCGCGCACCCAGTCCGCCGCCTGGTCGAGGCCGGCGTCAAGGTGACGCTGAACTCCGACGATCCGCCCTTCTTCGCAACCGATCTTGCCGCCGAATACCGCTTTGCCGAAGATGCCGGGATCGGCCAGGCCGGGCTGCTCGCCTTGACCCGCAACGCCGTCGAGGCCGCCTTCGTCGATGCACAGACCCGCCAGCGGCTTCTCGACAGGCTGATGCTCGACGCCATTTCGCTTGGCGCGCCGCCGTCAAGGCATTAGAGCTTCGGCCAATCCGCAGGCAGAAAGCGAGGCCCCATGGACGGCGTCACCGTCATCGACCACCCGCTGGTCCAACACAAACTCACCATCATGCGCAAGAAGGAGACCTCGACGGCGAGCTTTCGCCGGCTGCTCCGCGAGATCTCGACGCTACTCTGCTACGAGGTGACGCGCAATCTCGACCTGACCACCATCCGCATCGAAACGCCGATGGAGGCGATGGACGCGCCGGTGCTGGAAGGCAAGAAGCTGGTCTTCGCCTCCATCCTCAGAGCCGGCAACGGCCTTCTGGAAGGCATGCTCGACCTGGTGCCGGCCGCCCGCGTCGCCCATATCGGCCTTTATCGCGACCATGAGACGCTGCAGCCGGTCGAATATTACTTCAAGGCGCCGGAGGATCTGGCCGACCGGCTGGTGATCGTCGTCGATCCGATGCTGGCGACCGCCAATTCCGCCATCGCGGCGATGGACAAGCTGAAGGAGCGCGGCGCCCGCAACATCCGCTTCCTCTGCCTTCTCGCCGCGCCCGAGGGCGTCAAGCGGTTTCGCGCCGCGCACCCGGATATTCCGGTGTTTACCGCGGCGATCGACAGCCATCTCAACGACAAGGGCTATATCGTGCCCGGCCTCGGCGATGCCGGCGACCGGATGTACGGCACCAAGTAGCGGACCTTGCGGCAGACAGGGCGTTAACGCATTGGCAACCGCGCGAACGAAATCCGCGGGCAGGCCACCCAGCCCTTTCGCGGACGTTAACGGCGATGATCTACGCTGATCCGGTTTCCCGAAACGGTGCGGATCGGCCGATGCAGAAATTCGTATTCCTCCTCGTCCTGTCATCGATGGTCGCGCTGGCGGCCCCGTCGGCCTTCGAGGAATACCGCTCCCGCATGCTCACCGGACAGGTCGAGACGATCGACGCCCCGCCGCAGGTGATCGAGGCCGCGGTAGAAGCACCAGCGTCCGGTCGCCTGGCGCTGCTGCGCGCCGACCCGAGCGGCCATTTCCGCGCCGACGCGCGCATGAACGGCCGGCCCGTCCCGGTGCTCGTCGACACCGGCGCGACTTACGTCGCAATCGACCAGACCACCGCGCGCCAGCTCGGCATCGTCCCCGGCATGGCCGACTATCGCCACAGGGTGCAGACCGCCAATGGCGAGACCAGGGCGGCACTCGCCAGCATCGCCCGTCTCCAGCTCGGACCGATCGAGCTGCGCGACGTCGAGGCGCTGGTCACCCAGGATGGCACCCTGCCGGTCACCCTGCTCGGCATGAGTTTTTTGAGCCGCCTGTCAAAATTCGAGATCGCGGACGGCCGCCTGACGCTGCGCCAGTAATCCGGTCTTCTGGAGGGCATGTCGGCGAATGATGGTGGTCCGCTGTGCGGGACGAAGGGGACATCGGGTCCGCAGTCTGAACCGGCAACTCGCACCGACACCGTCGTCTCACCGCCCGAGACTTCCAAGCGTGGCCCGCTGCTTCTTGTCCCGTGTCTCGTTGGGATCTTCCATCGCCTCAACCGACTGGATATATTCGGCAATATACTCCTGCGGCAGGGCGTGTTCTCTACCACCTACAAGGACAAAGTTCTTGTACCAGCCATAGGGTTTGAGGCTGTCGTCGATGTAGTCGGGGGTGGCGAGATAGGTAAGGACCTTCCGCCTGCGGCCTTTGTCGTTGATGACCGTGACCATCGCGTGCTCGTAGCCGCTGCCGACGCCTTCGGCCTCATCTAGCTTGGCACGCTCGGCAGGATCGAAGCTGAACAAGACTCCGATCACGCTATTGTCGTTGCCACTGGCAAATGCGTTGCACTTCCCGGACTTGTCCGCACTGCGCTTATGGAAACGAAGCGCATGAGCCGGCAAGGTAGCAATACCGAGCGGCTTGCAACTCGGCATGCGCTTACGCAGCCGGGCGGTCGACATGTTGGACCCGTAGGCAAAATAGACGACTGGCTCCGGTGGCCCAGTCTCTGTTTTCTTCAACGGCTCGATCGGCGGATTGCCCGGCTTAAGGATCGTGCGCAGCGGTACTGTCATTATGCTGTGCTCATCGGATTTTTCGCCTTCGCGGGTGATAATGGGCTGTCCATTCTCGAGGTCGAGGATTGGAACGGGCCTGCCGGCCCATCCGCAGTCGGCGCAGCGCGGTCGTTCCCAGAGCACCCCGAGTGCCGCGGTATTTTCGCCCTGTTCGGGTTCGAGGTGCCGCGAGCCGCAGTTCGGGCATTTCTCAGGCACACCGCGCAACTCGCGAAGGATCAATGAGGTCGCCATGCCGCAGGCGTGCTGGATCAACGAGTGCGCTATGTCGGCATCAATCCAAGTGGCCGACTTAGAGTGCGTCAGCCAGTTGGAAAACGTCCATGCGGACTCAAGCGCACTCTTGAGGGCCCCGCGACGCTCCTTGTTGGTGTCGCCTGGTAAAAGATCGTTGCAGATAATCTCCGTCCACGCGCGGAAGTTCGCACGCTGTGGCGGTGTGTCGGTCCATATTGCCGCGTCCTGTGCGACGCAGATCAGCTCGAGTAGCGTCTCGCGGCAGCGGACGCCGACGGTCTGATAGTCCGCGAGGTTATACGCCTGTGTCACGGCAGTCCCGGCTTCTTCCATCTTCTCGAAGATGGGGCCAAACGGGAGGATGCGTAGATCGTCTTCCTGTTGTTCTTCCGTACGCGGGATGCGGAGGATCAGGCCAATATGGAAGGTCAGAGCAAGGTCCATATTTGGGAACTGCTCCTGAGAGTAGAGATTTGTGCCGCCCGTGATGACCCACCAGCGATCCTTGTTGGTGTGGATATCCCACACGTCGTGGCGGGTGTTCAGGACGGCCTCCGAGTAAACCTTCTGCATGAAGGTCACTTCGAGGTCGGGCGCCTGCCATTCAAAATATTCTCGGACTTCCTCGATCTCCTCTTCGGTAGCTTTCAACATGATCGGCTCCCGCGATGGGCTCTTCGCACCGCGCTACAAAGGGCTTGCGAAAGCCTCAACAATAGACCGATGTCGCTGAGCTTTCAAAATCCGACGCGGCAACGCGGGATGTCCCAACGGGCTCAAACCGACCAACCCAGTTTTTAGACATTCCCCATAAAACCGGCGACCCAACTCAGCCGAAGCGTTCCAGGACGGCCGAGGCATCACGTTCGACCGCTTTATCGGACAGCCCATAGGCCCCACGGAGCGCCGCCTCCGCCCTCTTCG
Source organism: Aurantimonas coralicida (assembly GCA_011050685.1). Lineage (GTDB taxonomy): Bacteria > Pseudomonadota > Alphaproteobacteria > Rhizobiales > Rhizobiaceae > Aurantimonas > Aurantimonas coralicida_A. Next base: position 15,557 of record DRFF01000159.1, on the reverse strand, counting down.
CAGCCATTTCGTCGCGGGCATGCACGCGGGCAAGCGCCTCGCCGCGCATCAGCCTGCGGCCGATCGGCGCCAGATCGCTCAGGCCGACGGCATGGTCGACGGCATCCTGCGGCCGGGTCCGCCCGCCGCCGAGTTCGACCACGGCCAAGCCGAGCCGGCGCGCGTCGACCGTCGCGATAAAACCGTCCTGCTCCGCCACGATCTCCCGAACGATCGGCGCGGCCGGCAGATAATCCTCCATCCGCTCGACGAAGTCGGACGGGCCACCCAGCGCGGCGACCATTTTGGCAAAGGTCTCGGCCGCGCGACCGTCGCTCAGCGCGGCCGCCGCCTGTTTCCGCCCCTCGGCGAGATCCGGCGCGAGATGGGCCGAGAGCAGCATTTCGGCCGCCAGCGCCAGCGTCACCTCTTCGAGCGCCGCATCGCGCTGCGCACCGGTGAGGAAGCGGACGGCATTGCGGATTTCGACGGCATTGCCGGCAGCCGACGCCAGCGGCTCGTCCATGCGTGTCAGCAGGGCCGTCGTCTTGAGCCCCGCGCCATTGGCGACCGCGACGAGGCTCGCGGCCAAGGCCCGCGCATCCTCATGCGACGTCATGAAGGCGCCGGAGCCGGATTTCACGTCGAGCACGAGGCCGTCGAGCCCTTCGGCGAGCTTCTTCGACAGGATCGAGGCGGTGATCAGCGGGATCGATTCCACCGTCGCCGTCACGTCGCGGATCGCGTAGAAGCGTCCGTCCGCCGGCGCCAGCCGCCCAGTCTGCCCGATGATGGCGCAGCCGATGTCGCGCACGGTCCGGCGGAAGGTTTCGTTGTCGGGCGTGACGCTATAGCCGGGGATCGCCTCCATCTTGTCGAGCGTGCCGCCGGTGTGGCCGAGCCCACGGCCCGAGATCATCGGCACGGCGGCCCCGCAGCTTGCGACGATCGGCGCCAGCATCAGCGAGACGTTGTCGCCGACGCCGCCGGTGGAATGCTTGTCGACCACCGGTCGGTCGAGGTCGGCCCAGTCGAGGACATCGCCGGAGTGGAGCATCGCCTCGGTCAGCGCCACGGTCTCAGGCCCGGCCATGCCGCGAAAGAACACCGCCATGGCGAAGGCCGCGACCTGGCCCTCGGTGACGAGCTCGCCGGCAAAACCCGCGATGAACGCCTGGATGTCGGCCGCGTCGAGCGTTTCGCCGTCGCGCTTGGCGCGGATGATCTCCTGCGGCAGCCGCATCAATAACCGGCCTTGCCGCCCGCCCGCGCCGCGCCGGCCGCGACCGCCAGAAGATCACCGAGAACGCTGGAGGCGCCGATCCGGAAGCGAGCGGGCGTCGCGTAGCCGGCCCCGCAAATCGCCTCGGCGAGATCGTGATAGGCCTCGGCGTCCTCGAAACTCTTGATCCCGCCGGCCGGCTTGAAGCCGACATGGCCGCCGGCCTCCGCGATCGCCTCCAGCAGCAGCCGCGCCGACGCTGGCGTGGCGTTCTCCGCGACCTTGCCGGTCGAGGTCTTCAGGAAATCCGCGCCGCCTTTGAGCGCCGCATGGGCGGCCTGCCAGATCGTTTCGGCTGCCTTGAGCTCACCGGTTTCCAGGATCGTCTTCAGCCGCGCCGCACCGCAGGCGGCCTTGACGACTCGAATTTGTTCCTCGACGAAGGCGGGCTCGGCCGGCAGCCGGCGATAGGCGATGACCATGTCGATCTCGTCGGCCCCGTCCGCCACGGCCTGTTCGGTCTCCTTGACCGTCGCCGCGATGTTGTCGCCGCCAGCTGGGAAATTCACCACCGTCGCGATCTTGATGCGCGGATCGAGGCGGGTCCTGGCGAAGGCGACGAATCGCGGCCAGATGCAGATCGCCGCCGTCGGCCCGGCGGGCGTCGCCGCCCGCTCGCAAAGCGCCGCGACATCGGCCTCGCTGCAACCCTCGTCGAGATTGGTGAGATCGAGACAGGCGATCAGGTCCGACGCCCGCCGGCGCCGCGCGGTCTCATCCATCGAAGCCTCCCGATTCGAGCATTGCGCGGACGATGCGGGCCAGCCGCGCGCCGCCCTTTGGCGCCATCTCCTTGGTCTCCGCGTGGGAGAGCTCGGCGCCGGTCATCCCCGCACCGTAATTGGTGATAACCGAGGCGGCCAGCACCTTGAGGCCGAAAAACCGCGCGAGGATCGTCTCGGGCACGGTCGACATGCCGACCGCGTCGGCGCCGAGAATGCGGGCCATGCGGATTTCCGCCGGCGTTTCGAAGGACGGGCCGGAGAACCACATGTAGACGCCGCCGAAGAGGGTTTCGCCGGTGGCCTTCGCCGCCTCGGCGAGACGCCGCCGCAGTTCGGCATCGTAGGCGCTGGTCATGCCGACGAAACGGGCATCGGACGCTTCGCCGATCAGCGGATTGCGGCCGGAAAAGGCGATGTGGTCCTCGATGATCATCACCGAGCCGGGCGGGATGTCCTCGCGCACCGATCCGGCGGAATTGGTGAGGAAGAGCGTTCCAATTTCGAGATCGCGCACCGTCGCGATCACCGGCCGCATCACCGCCGCGTCGCCGTTCTCGTAGTAATGCACGCGCCCCGAGAGGATCATCACGTCGCGACCACCCAGCCGCCCGGCAACCACCTCCCCGGCGTGGCCGGTGACGCCGCTGACCGGAAATCCGGGAATGTCGGCGAAGCGGATGCGCACGGCGTCCTCGACCGCGTCGACCAACGCGGCGAGGCCGGAGCCCAGCACCATCGCCGTGACCGGGCGCCGCGCGCCGAGCCGCTCGCGCAGGAAGGCTGCGGCCGGCGTCACGACAGGCTCTCCGTCGCGAAGGCGCGCGGCAGCAGTTCGCCCATGGTGAGAGTCTCCTGGACGCCGCCATTGATGTCGCAGAGATGCACCTTCGTCTCGGGCGAGGCGAACTCGGCAATGCGCTGCCGGCAGCCGCCGCAGGGGCTGCACAGCGGCAGCTTCTCTGCGACGACGGCGATCTCGGCGATGCGCCCGCCGCCGTCCATCACCAGATGGCCGATGGCGGTGGTCTCGGCGCACCAGCCTTCGGGGAAGCTGACGATCTCGACATTGCAGCCGGAAAAGATGCGCCCGTCGGTCGTCCTGAGCGCGGCGCCGACCGGAAACCGGGAATAGGGGGCGTGGGCGCGCCGCATGGCGGACTTCGCCAGGGCGAAGAGATCGTCCGCCATCGTCTATCGTTCCTTCACATAAGGCACGCCGCCGGCCTTGGGCGGGGTCGCCTTGCCGACGAAGCCGGCGAGCAGCACCACGGTGAGGATATAAGGCAGCGCCGACACGAACTGCGCGGAGATCTCGCCGATGATCGGCAGTTCCACGCCCTGAATGCGGATCGAGATCGCGTCGAGAAAGCCGAACAACAGGCAGGCAAACATCACCGGCACCGGCTTCCAATTGGCGAAGATCAGCGCAGCGAGCGCGATGTAGCCCTTGCCAGCGGTCATGTCGCGGGTGAATCCCGCCGCCTGCGCCACCGCCAGATAGCTGCCGGCGAGACCGGTGAGGATGCCGCAGATGATCACCGCCCGGTAGCGCAGCCATGTCACCGAAATGCCGGCGGTGTCGACCGCCGCCGGGTTCTCGCCGACGGCCCGAAGCCGCAGGCCGAAGCGCGTGCGGAACATCACCCACCAGGTGATCGGCACCATCGCGAAGGCGACATAGACGAGCAGCGTGTGGCCGGAGAGAATGTCGGCGTAGATCCGGCCGACGACCGGGACATCTCGCAGCGCCGCCGCGCCCGGCAGGTCGATCGCCTCAAACCGCCCGCCGCCGAACAGGCTCGGCGTACGCCCGCCCTGGCCGAACCAGCTCTGGCCGAGAATGATCGTCAGGCCGGCGGCGATGAAGTTGATGGCGACGCCGGAGACGATCTGGTTGCCGCGATAGGTGATCGAGGCGAGACCGTGGACGAGCGAGAAGCCAACCGCCGCGAGAATGCCGACGAGGAGCCCGACAAACGCCGACCCCCACACCGCCGCGGCCGAGGCCGAGGCGAAGGCGGCGATCAGCATCTTGCCTTCCAGGCTGATATCGAAAATGCCAGAGCGCTCGGAATAAAGCCCGGCGAGCGCGGCGAACAGCAGCGGCGTCGACAGGCGGATGGTGGAATCGATGACGTTGATCCAGGCGCCGAAATCCATCATCGCGCCTCCTCCACGTCGGCGCCGGCCGGCTCGCCGGTGCGGAAGCGGATCCATTGGTAGGCGGCGCCGACCCCCGGCCGGAACATGTTCTCCAGCGCGCCCGCGAACAGGATGACGAGGCCCTGGATGATGACGATCATGTCGCGCGAGATCGTCGGCATGTCGAAAGAGAGTTCCGCCCCGCCCTGATAGAGCACGCCGAACAAGAGCGCCGCGAGCACGATCCCGACCGGATGGCCCCGGCCCATCAGCGCGACGGCAATGCCGACGAAGCCAGCACCGCCCGGAAAATCGATCAGCAGCCGATACTGGTCGCCCATCACCGGGTTGAGCGCCATCAGCCCGGCGAGGCCGCCGGAAATCGCCATGGCGACGACGATCAGCCGCGTCTCCGACATGCCGGCGTAGCGCGCCGCGCGCGGTGAAAAGCCGAGGGTGCGGATTTCGTAACCGAGCCGGGTGCGCCAGATCAGCACCCAGACGAGGAAGGCGGCGAGAAGCGCGACGAACAGCGAAACGTTGAGCGGCGCGCCGCCGAGCGACACGCCGAACAGGTCGAACAGGCTGCGCAGCTTGGGCAATTGCGCGCCGGCCTCGAAGGTGCGGGTTTCCGGCGCCATCGTCCCGGCCGGCTTCAGCACGTTGACGAGCAGATAGACCATCAGCGCGGCGGCGATGAAGTTGAACATGATCGTGGTGATGACGATGTGGCTGCCGCGCCGCGCCTGCAGCCAGGCGGGAATGAACGCCCAGGCGGCGCCGAAGGCGAAGGAAAGACAGACGGCCAGCGGCAAATTCAGCCACCAGGGCAGCGTGCCGCCAAGCGCCAGCGCCACCGTGGCGACGCCGAGGCCGCCCAGATAGGCCTGCCCCTCGCCGCCGATATTGAACAGCCCGGCATGGAAGGCGACCGCGACGGCAAGGCCGGTGAAGATGAAGCTGGTAGCGTAGTAGAGCGTGAAGCCGATCCCCTCGCCATAGCCGAAGGCGCCGCGGATCATCAGCGCCGCCGCCTCGACCGGGCTTTCGCCGACGATCAGCACGACGAGGCCCGCGACCGCGAAGGCGACGATCAGATTAACCAGCGGGATCAGCCCGTAATCGATCCAGCCGGGCAGTTTGGCGTAGGGGCGGCTCATCGCGGCGCTAGTCTCCGCTGTTCAGAAGGTCGAGATGGCCCCGCGCGTCCAGCTTGAAGAACGGGTTATAAGCGAGCTCCCACAGATGGCCGTCCGGGTCGCGGAAATTGCCGGAGAAGCCGCCCCAGAACGTTTTCGCCGGCGGCTTGACCGCGCGCGCTCCCGCCGCGACCGCCCTGTCATAGGCCTCGACGACCGCTTCCTCGGAGGCAAAGTTCACCGCCAGGCCGGCGGAACCGGAGCCAGCCGGCAGCTCGCCCTCGCCGCCATCGGCGATCATCTCGCTGCGCTGCCAGAGGGCGAGGACGATCGCCTCGCCGACCATGAAGGCCGTCGATTCCACGCTCTGCGGCGCCTTCTTCCACCCGAGCGCCTCGTAGAAGGCGACGGAGCGGGCGACGTCCTCGACGCCGAGCGTGACCAGACAAATGCGCGCGTCGTTCACTCCGCCGCCTCCCGCTGTTCCACGCCCGCCATCAGGCAGCCAAGATCGCCCTCGTCCGCGTCCGGGCTGCGTTCGCCGACGATGCGGCCGGAAAACATCACCAGCACGCGGTCCGACAGCGCCCGTATTTCGTCGAGCTCCACCGAAACCAGCAGGATCGCCTTGCCGGCGTCGCGCATCTCGATGATGCGCCGGTGGATGAACTCGATCGCCCCGACATCGACACCGCGCGTCGGCTGGCCGATCAACAGCAGGTCGGGATCGCGCTCCATCTCCCGCGCCAGCACGATCTTCTGCTGGTTGCCGCCGGAAAAGCTCGCGGTCTTCAACCGGCAGTCCGGCGGGCGGATGTCGTAGGCGGCAATCTTCTTCGCCGCATCCCGGCGCATGGCGTCGAGATCGAGGAGACAGCCCTTTTGAAAGCCCGGATCGCGCTGATAGCCGAGAATGGTGTTCTCGTTCTCCTCGAAGGCCAGCACCAGCCCGGTATTGTGGCGGTCCTCCGGCACATGGGCGCAGCCGATCTCCCGGATCGCGGCTGGGTCGGCCTCGACGGTCGGATCGATGGTCCGACCGAGCATCTCGATGCGCCCGGCTTCCGCCTTGCGGATACCGGCCAGCGCCTCCAGCAGCTCGGACTGGCCGTTGCCGGCCACCCCCGCAATGCCGACGATCTCCCCCGCGCGCACCGTGAAGGAGACGTTGTCGACCATGACGACGCCGCGCCGATCGCGCACGGTCAGCCCGTCGACCTTGAGCTTCACGTCCTTCGGCGCCGCGTCGCCCTTGTCGACGGTCAACAACACGCGCCGGCCGACCATCAGCTCCGCGAGTTCTTCCACCGACGTCTCGGCCGTCGTTTTCGTCGCCACCATTTCGCCCTGCCGCATCACCGATACGGCATCGGTGATCGCCATGATCTCGCGCAGCTTGTGGGTGATCAGGATGATCGTTTTGCCCGCGTCGCGCAGCTGTTTCAGCACGGTAAAGAGGTGATCGGCCTCGGCCGGCGTCAACACACCGGTCGGCTCGTCGAGGATCAGGATATCGGCGCCGCGATAGAGCGCCTTCAGGATTTCCACCCGCTGCTGCCGGCCGACGGGCAGTTCCTCGACGATCGCGTCCGGGTCGACGTCGAGCGAGTGGTCGGCTTCCAGACGCTTCAGTTCGGCCCGCACCTTGGCGATGCCGGCGGCCAGAAGCGGCGACTGTTCGGCGCCGAGCATGACGTTTTCGACGACGGTGAAATTCTCGACCAGCATGAAATGCTGGTGGACCATGCCGATGCCGGCGGCGATCGCCGCGTTCGGATCGGTGATTTCGACCGTCTTCCCGCCGACGCGGATTTCGCCGGAATCGGCCTGGTAGAAACCGTAGAGGATCGACATCAGCGTCGACTTGCCGGCGCCGTTCTCGCCGATGATGCCGTGGATCGTGCCGCGCGCGACAGTGAGGTTGATGCGCTTGTTCGCCCGGACGATTCCGAAGCTCTTGTCGATGTCGATCAGTTCGATCGCCGGATCGGGCATACGCTCACTCTGGACTGACGCTGATCGCGGGAGCCTATAGCATCGCTTTGAAAAGTGGGAACCGGTTTTCGGATAAAACAATGCCGGGTATGGAAGAGCAAAGAAACCGCGCAAGGCGACCGTCGACGAATGACCCGAGGAGAGACATGACCGCTTCGACCGACATCAAGGCGGCAAGGCGCCCCGAGCCCGGCGAGCGCGGCGAGCGCGGCGCCTACCGCGCCTTCATGCCGCTCACCACGCGCTGGGCCGACAACGACGTCTATGGCCACATGAACAATGTCGTCCATTATGCGCTGTTCGATACGGCGGTGAATGGCTGGCTGATCGAAAACGGCCTCCTCGACATCCATGCCGGCGCGCAAATCGGCCTCGTCGTGGAGACCGGCTGCCGCTATCATGGCGAACTCGCCTTTCCCGACCCGGTAACGGCGGGCATTCGGGTCGCGAGACTGGGACAATCGTCGGTGCGTTACGAGGTCGGCCTGTTTCGTGGCGAGGCTGAGATTGCGGCGGCCGAGGGCTTCTTCGTCCATGTCTATGTCGACCGGGCGACGCGGCGGCCGTCGCCGATCGCGGGCCGGTTGCGGACCAAACTTGCGGAGATCGCGGCATGAGCGAGAAACAGGCAGAGATCAGCGAGCGCGTCCAGGATCTGGAGATCATGGTGGCGCATCAGGCGCAGACGATCGAGGAATTGTCGGAGGAGCTGCGCCGCGCCTTCGAGACGATCGAGCGGATGCAGCGCTCGCTGAAATCCCTCGGCCATCGCTTCGACGCCCTCGAAGAGGTCGCGACGCCCGACCCCGAAAACACCAAGCCGCCGCATTACTGAGGGGGAGGCTCGACGAAGATTTCAGGGAACTTGCAGGCATTTTGCTCATTTCTCCCCTCCTAACGGCATTGATTCGCGGGGCGGATATGAGGTTTGATGCGTTGCTCGGCTCCGGGAAGTCATTGGCGAAAATATTTTTTGGGGTTCAGTCTAGATTTTCCGGGACGACACGTGTACTGACATTGGTCAGAACACGTGACGCCCTGGGACCTTGGCTCCGAGCTACCGATTTGGACGAAAGTCTTCCAAAGCAACTTGCATAAGCGTTGCTGCCCCCATACAAAAAAGGCGAGGCCGCAGTTAAGCGGACTCGCCTTTGCTAGTTGGGGTAATGAAGCGGCACATGCCGCCTCAACTGCCGCCGTATGCTTGGTCTGAACAGCTACAGCACTACAGCGTCCAAGGCTTCTTTTCAACGGCAGCCGCTTGAAAGGACGCATTTCATGCGTGGCAAGAGTCCATCGCTCTCACCGGAATTGGCCGCAGAGATCAAGTTTCTCTGGGAAAGCACGGATATGAATCAGGCTCAGATTGCGGCCCGCCTCGGCGGGATCAATCAGGGCAGGATTTCCGAGGTCGTGAATGGCCACCGCTTTGCCGAGGTTCCTCCAGCGGGGAGTCCGTCTCATGCCTAATGACCCGACCTATAAGCCTGGGCAGAAGGCCCCGCGATCCGGCCAATACGGGATCGAGGGTCCGCGCGGCGGAAAGACAGGCGTTGAACGGACGGTCGTGAAGGGAGAACCATTGCCTCCTTCTGAAAAGACGGGGCAGCGCTACCGTCTGGTCGACCCAACCAAACACCGCTGATGAATAGTGGTGCCGGGCGGGAAACCGCCCGGCATTGTCACTCCAAGCCGTTCGAACCGCCAAAGCGTCGCCGGACAGAGCTCCCCTACGGAAGCCGGGCAATCCGTTCGGTCAGCAGCGCAAAATAGGCGTCGGAATCGCCGGAACGCACCCAGACGGCGTTTTTCGGCCGGTCGGTGACGCCCCAGTAATCGCAGACCGTCATGCCCCGCGTCAGCGGGCTGGCGGTTTCGATCGCCACATTGACCGACCGGCTGGTAAAGATCTCCGGCTTGAGCACGAAGGCGGTGACGCAAGGGTCGTGCAGCGGCGCGCCCTCCCAGTTGTATTTCTCCACGTCGAATCGTTCCGAAAAGCCGAGCATCGCCGCCACCGCCGCGCCCGACCGGTTGCCGAGATCGCCGAAGGCGGCAATCCGCGACCGGGTCGAGCGCATCTGGTGGGTCACGTCGAGCGGCAGCACCGTGATCGCCACGCCGCTGGCAAAGACGATCGCCGCCGCCTCCGGGTCGACGAAGATGTTGAACTCGGCCGCCGGGGTGATGTTGCCCCCCTCGAAACAGCCGCCGCCCATCAAGACGATGTCCTGCAGCCGCGCCGCGATGTCCGGCGCCTTGATCATGGCAATGGCGACGTTGGTCAGCGGCCCGAGCGCCAGAAGCCGGATCGTGCCGGGCGGATGCGCGCGGATCGTCTCGATCAGAAAGTCGACGCCGTGAGCATCCCGGGCGGTCAGTTTCGGCTCCGGCAGGTCCGGTCCGTCCAGCCCGGTCGGTCCGTGGACATGCTCGGCGGTGACCAGATTGCGCAGCATCGGCCGCTCGCATCCGGCGTGGACCGGCACCTCGGTCCGCCCGGCGAGTTCCAGGAGCCGCAGCGCGTTGCGGGTGGTGTGGTGCAGCGGGATGTTGCCCGCGACGGTGACGATGCCGAGGATGTCGATCTCGTCGGGCGAGGCCAGCGCGGTCAGGATCGCCACCGCGTCGTCCTGTCCCGGATCGGTATCGAAGATCACTTTTTCGGCCATGCGACGTCACTCCAGCGCGTTGTTCCGCGTCCCGATATCATTGGGATCGTCGCGCAGAAAGAGCTTGGGTGGGTGCCGGGCTGCTTCGCACACGGTCGGCGCGGTGCGGCCAGGCACCGCAGAAAAAAGGCGTCCCGGAAGGGACGCCTCGCCTTGTTGGGTTTCGCGCCGTCTCAGTAAGGGCAGGCCGAATCCGTCGAGTAGTCGTGGACCTCGATCTCGCCGGCGATGATCTTCGCCTTGGCCGCTTCGGCCGCGGCCTTCATCTCCTCGGTGACGAGCTCGGCGTTGTTCTCGTCCATGGCGTAGCCGACGCCATCCTGTTCCAGCCCGAGCGTGACGGTGCCCGCCTTCCAATTCCCCTTCGCCGCGTCCTCGAAGGTCGAATAGACGGCGTTGTCAACGCGCTTGACCATCGAGGTCAGCACCTTGCCCGGAAACAGGCCGTTCTGGTTGGAATCGACCCCGATGCCGTATTTGCCGGCGTCCGCGGCCGCCTGCATCACGCCGATGCCGGTCCCCCCGGCGGCGTGGAAGACGACGTCGGCGCCCTGGTCGATCTGGGACTTCGCCAGCTCGCCGCCGCGCACCGGATCGTTCCAGGCCGCGCCGGTGCTGCCGGTCATGTTCTCGATGACCTTGGCGTCGGCGGAGACCGACTTGACGCCACCCTTGTAGCCGCAGGCGAATTTGGAGATCAGCGGGATGTCCATGCCACCGACGAAGCCGACGGTGCCGGTCTCCGACTTCATCGCCGCGAGGATGCCGACGAGATAGGAGCCCTCTTCCTCCTTGAACAGGATCGATTGCACGTTCGGCGCCTCTACGACGGCGTCGATGATGGCGAATTTCGTGTCCGGATATTCCTTCGCCACCGCTTCCAGCGCTGCGGCCTGGCTGAAGCCGACGGAGATGATCGGGTTCGCTCCGTCGCGGGCGAAGCGGCGCAGCGCCTGCTCGCGCTGGGCGTCGTTGACGATCTCGAATTCGCGGTATTCGGTGCCGGTGTCGGCCTTGTATTTCTCCGCGCCGTCATAGGCGCCCTCGTTGAAGGATTTGTCGAATTTTCCGCCGAGGTCGTAGAGGATCGCCGGGGCGAATTCTTCGGCCGACGCTGCGGTAATCGACAGGAGGGAGGTGGCGAGGAGTCCGGCCAGGAACTGTTTCATGGAGTGTCCGATCCCTGTTGCAGATGATGGGTCTCAAAACCGCCGATTGTCGGCGGCGGGACGCCACGGCGCCGCAAGGCGGGCCGTGCCTGCCATGAGACTGGCACGGCCCGCGCCGAGAATCATCTGAAATCCGCGACGATGGAAAACGGGCTCATCCGCGTTTGATATCACCCTGCCTTTTCCGCCGATGTCTCGCCGCAGGGAGTGCTATTCCGCCGCCTCGGTCTTCAGCCCGATGGGGCAGCAGATTCCGGTGCCGCCGACGCCGCAATAGCCGCTCGGGTTCTTGGCGAGATATTGCTGGTGGTAGCCCTCGGCGTAATAGAATTCGGTCGCGGGCGCGATCTCGGTGGTGATCGTGCCCTTGTGCCCAGCCTTGGCGAGCGCCTGTTGATAGGCCGCTCGCGACGCGGTCGCGGCATCGAACTGCGCCTGCGAGGCTGTGTAGATGCCGGAGCGATACTGCGTGCCCATGTCGTTGCCCTGGCGCATCCCTTGCGTCGGGTCGTGACCTTCCCAGAATGTCGTCAGCAGGCTGTCATACGAGACCACTGCCGGGTCGAACACGACCAGCACCACCTCGTTCTGCCCGGTCTGGCCGGTGCAGACTTCCTGATAGGTCGGGTTCGGCGTCGCCCCGGCCGCATAGCCCGCCGCCGTTACATGGACGCCGGGCAGCTGCCAGAACTTCCGCTCCACGCCCCAGAAGCAGCCCATGCCGAAGATCGCCATTTCCAGCCCCTCGGGAAAGGGCGGCTTCAATGGGTGGCCGTTGACGAAATGGGTCTCTGCGGTCTCGATCGGCTCGGCCCGTCCCGGCAGCGCCTCTCCGCCCACCGGCAGCTTCATCTTCTTGGAAAACATATCGAGAATATACATGAATGACTCCTTGTTCGGCGCCCAAGGCGCCAGCGGACTGGGCGTCAGCGGACCAGGCGGCGGCGCGTCTTGCGCTCGCTGCCGGCGAGCAGCAGGACGAGGCCCGCGACACCGGCGCTGATCGAAACCGACCAGCGGCCGATCTCGGCGAGCATGGCGGCCACCGTCGCGCTCTGGACACCGGATGGCTCCAGGCTCCCGCCCATCATCGCCAGCGCCTCCGTCACGCTCACCAGACGCGTCGCCTGATCGGCGAGCGAGCGGGCGATGTCGCCGACGGCGAACACGACGGCGATGGCCAACAGGAGGCTGCCGATCAGACGCACCAAAAACCGCATGAACCTGTCGCTCCCATCCTGTTATCTGGCGACCCGTCGCGCCACGGCGCCGCCCTCTGTCTCTGCAGAGATCAAAATGGCCGCGGGACCGCCGTCACCTGCTTGGATACCATGTGGGGATTGCCCCCGTCGGCGGCAATGTAGCGCCCTTGCGACCAGCCCGGAAGTTTGCTGAATTCGCGGGTTGAACCGCGGAGCGTTCTGGCTATAGTCCGCGGCTGTTCGAGACAGGGCATCGACCCCGGCGTTTCGCTTCGCCGGTCTGTCCGGCGCGGATGAATTCCGGAGAGGGATGTCGTTGCCGAGAGGCGACGAGAGCGGGACGCAACCTCCCGCTTTTCGGCTCGAATGCACGGAGAGGTGGCCGAGTGGTTGAAGGCGCACGCCTGGAAAGTGTGTATACGGGAGACCGTATCGAGGGTTCGAATCCCTCTCTCTCCGCCATTTTTTCTTCAATTTTGTACGTTTTTCTGGCCCGTCGCGGGCGGCAAAGCCATGGGCTGTTAAACGCCATCCGTCCGAGGCCGGAGCATCTGTGCCCTTCCAAGCGCATCGCAGCCATCGCCGCGGAGGGCTCGGGGGTGGTCGCCCGGCGCGGGCCGCGATCGCCCGCGCCGGCCAGATCTGTCAGAGATCGTATTGCGCCCGCGCGATATCGCCCAGGCCGACCTTGTCGAGCCGGTCCAGCGGCGCCAGGAAGGTCACCTGAATCACCCCCGGCGCGCGGCCGATCTCGATCGCGCCGTTGATCGTCGCGCGGTTGCGCACCTCCGGCACGGTCATGTCCAGCAGCTTGGCCGCACGCACCAGCCCGTTCTCGATCGCTTCATTCAAAGTCGGCGCCGTGCCGATCACCGAAATCGGCGCCGAGTTCTCGAGCTGTTCGATTTTCCAGGTCTTGGCCAGCCGCAGCGCCTTGGCGCGCTCGGCTTCCGAGAAGGGCCGGGCCAGCGGCGGCAGATCCTCGAGGAGCGGAAACAGCACCGGTCCGTCGATCGGATAGTCTTTCAGCACCTCGACCTGCAGCGTGACGCTGCCCGAGACATCCATCGTGTGGCCGGCGATCTCGCCGTCGCCCTGGGCGGCATGCATGTCGCCCATATAGACGCCGGCGCCCTTCACCTTGACCGGCGCGACCAGCACTGCGCCGGGGCGCACCGCGTCGATGTCCATGTGCCCGTCGGTCTTGTGTTCGGCCAATTGCTCGGCGGTGATGCCGTAAGCATGCGGGGCGCCGACGAGAAAGGCGCCGAAATCGCCGGCATTGTGGGAATCGGGCAGCGGCATCGAGGGCGTGGTGCCCAGTTGCCCGAGGAAGGGGCGCATGCGCACCATCACCGCCGGCATATCCGAAGGCGCATAGGTCAGGATCGGGTGCTGCACCGACTGATCCGGCAGCGCGGCATAATGATGGGCGTCGCGCGCGATGGTCTCGGCCGCCTGCTTGGGCATCGTCACCCCGACATGGCGGGTTTCGTCGAACACCACCGTATAGCCGTGCACGATCTCGAACGGCTTCACCGTGTTGCCGCAGGCATCGCATTTGATCGCGTCGCCGCCGATCCCCTCGACATGGGTCTCGGGCCAGATCGTGTCGCAGGTGGGGCAGCGCGCCGCGACATAGGGGTCGCCGAGGCAAAAGCCTTCCGGCGAACTGTCGTGACCGGACGCGGTGGCGATCGAGGTCACGCTGATGTCGCGGATGCGGATGATGACGCCGTCGCCCGGTTCGGCTCCCACGATCTCGACCGGTTGGGTGACTTCATGGCCGCCGCGCAGCCGCGGGGTGATCATCGGGCCCCAGCAGCCCGGCGCGGTGTTGGCGATGATCGTTCCGCCGTTCTCGACTGGGCCGAGCATCGGCTGGTTGGGGTCGAGCACGCTGTTGGTGAAGCCTTGCACCACGACGCTGCGTTGCGCTGTCTTCGTCGGATTGGTGATGTCCAGCATCTCAAGCTCCCTCGATCGTCAAATCGCCCGGCACGTGGCGGCCGCTCCCCGTTGAAGCTAGCACGACCGACGCACTTCGCCACAGGGCCCACCGGCAGGTCAACACCGTCGATGTACGAGCCTTGCGATTGCTTCGGCTCGCCATGGGGATGATAGTCCTGTCGATGATAGCGGCATCTGGAGGAATTGATGGAACGCGACAGATCGAGGTTTGAGATGAAAGGCGAGCCCGCCGTAACTGTTCAAGACGGCAGGCGAGCACCCCACATGGCGAAGACCGTTTTGCCTTCTGGCGTCTTCGCCAAATCCGCCGCATCGGCGCTGTTCCTGGCCGCCGCGATCATCGCCGGCGCAACGACGTCGGCAAGAGCCGCCGAGTGCACTGCCTCGCCGAAGGCGGCGATCGATTGGAGTGGGTGCGACCGCAGCAATCTGGTTCTGTCCGGCGCCAATCTCGAAGGCGCCAATCTTCAGAAAGCCGATTTCACCCAGACCGACCTGCGGAACGCCAAGCTCGCATCGTCAAACCTGGAAAAGGCGGCGCTGGTGCGCGCGTCGCTCGCCGGCGCTGTTGCCGACAAGGCCAATTTCACCAAGGTAGAAGGCTATCGAACCAACCTTTCGGGTCTTTCCGCGCGCGGCGCCTCGTTCCATAGCGCGGAACTCCAACGGGCGGACTTCCGCAATTCCGACCTGACCGGCAGCAGTTTCGAGAAAGCCGAACTGGGCCGCGCGATTTTCGCCGGGGCCAATCTGACCGGCACGGTATACCCACTGGCCATTCTTGCCCGCGCCGATTTCAGCGGTGCCATCCTCTCAGGCCCGGTGGACTTCACCGGCGCCTACATGTTTCTGACCCGGCTGGAGGGCGTCGATTTATCGGCAGCAGTCGGCCTGGAGCAGGGCCAGATCGACATCGCCTGCGGCGATGCGTCGACGCGGCTTCCCGCTGGCCTGTTTTCTCCGGCGGCGTGGCCCTGCGCGGTGGAATGAGGGGTCTGGCGGTTGGCTGTGCGTTTGCCGCGTTGCTCCCGCGCCGCGTCGCGCTTGCCGATCGCTTGGTCTTGGGCGATGCGGGGCTTTGCGGCGGACGGGGCGGCTGCCTTGTGGGGTGGGGCAAGGCGTTCTTTTGAACGCAAAGCGTAGTTTTCAAACGCAAAACGCCCCTCGGCTTTGTGGGCACGAGGGGCGTTTTGGTGATGGGCTGGTTTTTTTGTGAAGATGGAGAAGCTTTGCGATTTGCAGACCTGGCGGCGACCGACTTTCCCGCGTCTTAAGACGAAG
>DRFF01000158.1 GCA_011050685.1 Aurantimonas coralicida | reverse complement strand
GTTCCAGCCGATGCCCGCCATTCTCGCTTTGTCGCTGCGAATCGCCGGGGCGCTGTCGCCCGCGCTTCGCCGCGATGCGATAATTTCTTCCGATGCCCGGCTTGCTTCGCTTTTCGAATGCATCGACTAACCTAGATTGATCGTTTGGACGAGACGATGCTTGCGCGGCCCGCACGAATGAAGGACCAATACGCCTCGATTGAGTGCGGTGCGCGGAACGGGCGATTCCACGCGCCGGAGCCAGCAGGAATGGAGCAAACGCGATGACCAACCGTCCCCGGCGGTCGAAGCCGAAGCAGACGCGTGGGCAGACGATCGATCTCAAAGCGGAAAAGAACACTGTGACTGACGACGACAAGAAGGCGAATATCGAGGCACAGACCGCGGCAAAATCGGGCGGCGGCACCGGTACGCCTGCGACTACGACGGCGCAGCAGACCAGTTCGGCATCAGCGGACCGCGCTGGCGCGACATCGCCCGCGGCGTCGAGCGCGGCGGCGTCTGCGCCTTCCAAGCCCGGCGAGGCGAAGCCGGCGCCTGCCTCGTCGGCCGCGTCCACGCCGCCCACGAAAGAGGACGCCAAGACCCCCGCAGTGGCAGCCGCGACGAGCGGAGCGTCCGCATCGTCATCCGCCAAGCCGGCCGTAGCCGGCGGCGCGTCGGGATCGGCGCCCGCCACGCCAGCGGGGACCCCGCCCGTCGTTGGCGGCGCTAAGCCTGCCGCCGCCTCGCCCAGCGCCGCGACCAAGCCGGGCACGGCCACTACGAGCACGAGCGCTTCAAACGCAAAGTCCGGCGACGCCAAGACGACGCCGTCGTCCCTGGGGGCGTCCTCGTCTGCCATCAAGTCCGGGCCTGCGGCCGCGAGCCGGCCTTCGTCGACTCCCGCAAGCACGTCCGCCACGCTGACCTCGTCCTCGACCGCTCGGCCGACGACGTCGACCGCGACGGGCACCGGCTCTTCCAGTCGTGCCGCGCCAGCCCCTTCTTCCGGGACCGGCTTCGGCGGCGCTCTGGCAGCCGGCGTTATCGGAGCGATCCTGGCCTTGGGTGGCGCAGCGGCGTTGCAGGCGGGCGGCTATCTGCCCGCGCTCGGCGGCGTGCAGGAGACCGGCGAAGTTACGGCAAGCGCCGAACAGCTCGATGCGTTGAGCGGCGAGGTCGCGGCCTTGCGCGACCAGGTGCAAAGCGCGCCCGTCGCGCCCGCAGCACCGGCTGAAAATGGCGCTACGGCGGAACAATTGGCGGCGCTCGGTCAGCGGATCGATACGTTCGAAACCTCCGCGTCGACCGCCGGAGCGGATGCGACCGCGAGACTGCAGCAAGTCGGCGAGACCGCGGCGGCGGCACAAAAGACCGCCGCGGCCGCGCAAGAGACAGCTAACGCGGCGCAACAGGCCGCGACCGCCGCGCAGCAGTCGGCGACGCAGGCCAATGAGGCCGCAACGGCGACGCAACAGGCTGCGGAGCAAGCGAGCGCGAAGGTCGATGAGGCCGTCGCCCAGTTCGAGAGCCGCATCGCCGGAATGGAAGCGAACAACCGCCGCGCTGACGGGGCGCTTGCGGCGGCGAATTTGAAATCCGCCATCGACCAGGGCGGGCCGTTCATGAGCCAGCTCGAAACTTATGCCGAGGCCACGGGCGCCGGCGCCGCGACCGAGGATTTGCGGGCGTTCGCGGCCGACGGCGTGCCGTCGAAGCAGGCATTGGCGGCCGAGTGGCCGGCGGTCGAGGACCAGATCGCTGAAAGCCTGCGGCCGGCGTTGCCCGACGCGCCGGTACAGGAGCAACTGCTGTCGGGGCTGCGCTCGCTCGTCCAGGTGCGACCCGACGGCCCCGCCCCGGCGGAAGCCAAGGGGCCGGACGCCGTGCTCTCGCGGCTTGACGCGGCCATCGAGAGTGGCGACCTCGCCGGATGGCAGTCCGAATGGCAAACGCTTCCCCAGGCTGGACAGGACGCCAGCCAAGACTTCGCAAGCCGCGTCGCGGCGCGGCTGACGGCGGACCGCGTCGTCGCCGAGGCGCTGTCTTCGGCGCTTGCCCCGGCGCCCGCAGGCGGAGCCGATAGCGCGCCTCCGGCTGACCAGCCGGCCGGCCAAGCCAATCAGGGCTAAGGAATTACCATGCTGCGAATCCTCGCCTTCTTTCTCATCGTCCTGGCCGCCGGCATCGGTTTTTCCTGGCTGGCGGACAATCCCGGCCAGGTGACCTTCGTCTGGCAGGGGCAGAATGTCGAAACCAGCCTGATGATGTTCCTGATCGCGCTCGGTGCGCTGATCGCCGCAATTCTCCTCGTCGTCTGGCTGGTCGGGGCCTTCTTCAAGACGCCGGGCGCTATCGGTAGCTGGTGGAGCACCCGCAAGCGCGATCGCGGCTATCACGCCCTGTCGGCCGGCATCCTGGCCGCCGGTGCTGGCGACGCGATCGAGGCGCGGCGTATGACCAAGCGCAGCGAAAAGCTGCTGGACACACGCAAGGAGCCGCTGATTCGCTTCCTTGACGCCCAGACGGCGATGATCGAGGGAGACCACGCGCGGGCGCGGGGCGCCTTCGAGCAGATGGAGCGCGACCCCGAGACGCGCTTGCTCGCGCTGCGCGGCCTGTTCCTGGAGGCCGAGCGCGTCGGTGACGAGGGTGCGGCCCGCCATTATGCCGAGCGAGCGGTGCGGATCGCGCCGCATGTGCCCTGGGCCGGCGGTGCCGTTCTGGAAGCCAAGTCGCTTGCCGGCGAGTGGGACGGGGCGCTCGATATTCTCGAGGCGCAGAAGAATACCCGCCTGATCGACCGGGACGAATCCAAGCGGCTGCGCGCGGTGCTTCTGACCGCCAAGGCGATGACCGTCGCCGAGAGCGATCCCTCGGCCGCCAAGGCCGCCGGCATCGAGGCGCAGAAGCTCGCGCCGGAGCTGACCCCGGCCGCACTGGTGGCGGCGGAAGCGTTGTTCCGGCTCGGCGACCTTCGGCGCGGCGCCAAGATCCTTGAATCCAGCTGGACGCACGCCCCCCATCCGGACATCGCCGAGGCTTATGTACGCGCGCGGCCCGGCGACTCCGCCGAGGACCGTCTGAAGCGAGCGCGCAAGCTGCACGGTCTTCGTCCCGGCAATTTCGAGGCGGAGATGTGTCTCGCCCGCGCCGCGCTCGACGCTGGCGACTTCGCGTTGGCGCGCAAGTCGGCGCTCGCGGCGGTTGAGGCGGAACCGCGCGAAAGCGGTTACCTGCTGCTTGCCGACATTGAGGAAGAAGACACCGGCGAGGTGGGCCGGGTGCGCGAATGGCTGGCCAAGGCGATCCGCGCGGAGCGCGATCCGGCTTGGACCGCCGACGGCTATGTGTCGAACGTCTGGGCACCGACATCGCCGGTGACCGGGCGGCTGGATGCCTTCCGCTGGAAGGTGCCGGTCGAGCACATGGGTGGCGAAGGCCGGCTCATCGAAGCCGATGCGGGCCGCGATGCCCAGACCATCGAGGTGACCGAAATTCCGGCGGCCGAGCCGAAGCGCACCGACAAGGCGGTGGACGCACTGGCCACGTCGATCGAGGCCGGGAAGGGCGGAGACGGCTCAGCTTCCGCGCCCAAACAGCCGAGCGCTGCGGCGACGGACAGCGGTCCGCAAAAGACCGAAAAACCGTCGGCAAACGGTATGCTCGCCCAATCCAAGCCGGAACCCGCGAAGGCCGGGGATGCCTCCGCCGGCGGCAAGAACAAGTCGGATGGCGACAAGCCTGCGGAAAGCAACGCGGCCCCGACCAGCGAGGACCGCAAGGAGGCTCGCTTCGCTTGACCGAGTCGATCCATCAACCGGGCGCGGCGTGAGATGATGTTCGAGGCGTTTCGGGACTTCGTGCAGACGATCGGCAGAGACGAGACGGCGCGAGATGCGGCGGGCGCTGACGATTTACGGGTCGCGACCGCAGCGCTTTTGTTCCACATCATCGGCGCCGACGGCATCGTCACGGACGACGAGCGGAAAAAAATGCGGGCGGTGCTGGCGCAAGAGTTCCAGCTCGACCCGACCGAGACCGACAGGATAGCCGAGGCCGGTCGCGAGGCGGATGCCGGGGCTGTCGATCTCTATCAGTTCACCTCGGTCCTCAGGGCACGGCTGGAGGCGGAGCACCGGGTCCGTTTCGTCGAAATGCTATGGGAGGTAACCTACGCCGACGGCGAGGTGCATGAACTCGAGGACAATCTGATCTGGCGCATTTCCGACCTTCTCGGGGTTTCGACGCGGGACCGGATGTTGATGAAGCGGGAGGCGGCGGACAGGAGCGGGCTTTCCGACTGATGGCCTATTACGACAAGCGCGAACAGGATGCTGCCGAAACGGTCCGTCATGCGGCGGCGGAACACCGCTACAGCCTCGACGGCGCGGACGAGCGCCCGATTCTGATCGTCCTGCATCAGGAAAGCTCGACACCCGGCCGCGTCGGGCAATTGCTTGAGGCGCACGGCGTCACGCTCGACATCCGCCGGCCGGTGATGGGCGATCCCTTGCCGGAGACCCTGGACGGGCATGGCGGCGCCATCGTCTTCGGCGGGCCGCCCAGCGCCAACGATACCGATGCGCATCTCGTCCGCGAGATCGATTGGCTCAAAGTGCCATTGGCCGAGGAGCGGCCGTTTCTCGGTATCTGCCTCGGCGCGCAGATGCTCGCCAAGCATCTTGGCGCACCGGTCGCCAGCCATCCGCATGGTTTCGCCGAGGTCGGCTATTACCCGATCCAGCCGACCACCGAGGGGCGGATGCTAATGCCGCACTGGCCGGACATGGTCTATCAATGGCACCGCGAGGGCTTCGACCTGCCGCATGGCGCGAAACGCCTGGCGACGGGCGACTGGTATCCGAACCAGGCGTTCAGCTATGGCAAGGCCGCCTACGGGGTGCAGTTCCATGCCGAACTGACGCTCGCCATGATGCACCGCTGGACGACGCGCGGGCATGAACGGCTGAAGCTGCCGGGCGCGCAGGGGCGGCGTCAGCACTTCGACGGGCGGGCGATCTACGACGCGCCGATCCGGCGCTGGCTGGAAGAATTCCTCGCCAGGATTTTCGGGGCGCGGGTGGAGGAGTGAGACCGGATCATGCCATCCAGCACGACGCTCACCACCATCGGCTTCGATGCCGACGACACGCTCTGGCACAATGAACGGTTCTTCCAGCTGACCGAGGCTCGGTTTCGCGAGATGCTCGCGGACCATGCGACGGGTGAGGTCGTGTCCAGCCGGCTGCTCGATGCCGAACGCCGCAACCTTGCCCGTTACGGCTTCGGCATCAAAGGCTTTGTCCTGTCGATGATCGAGACCGCTCTTGATGTCACTGGCGACAACGCCTCGCCGGCGATCGTGCGCCAGATCATCGACGCCGGCCGGGAGATGCTGGAGCATCCGGTCGAGACGCTGCCGGAGGCTCAGGAGACGCTGGAAGCGCTCGCCGGGCGCTACCGGCTGGTGCTGATCACCAAGGGCGATCTGTTCGACCAGGAAAGGAAGCTCGCCGCCTCCGGACTCGGCGACTTCTTCGACGCGGTCGAGATCGTCAGCGACAAATCGGCGGCGACCTACGAACGGATTTTCGCGCGCCACGGCGACGGGCCGGCGCGGGCGATGATGGTCGGCAATTCGCTGAAATCGGACGTCCTGCCGGCGCTCGCCGCGGGCAGCTACGGCGTGCACGTGCCGCATGATCTGACCTGGGCGCTGGAACGCGCCGAGGCGCCGGCGGACGACCCGCGCTTTCGCCGCATCGAGCGGCTCGGCGAAGTGGCGGGGCTGATTGGGGCGCTCGGCTGAACCTCTTCGGCGGGCAGAGGTGTCAGTCCCGTCCGGCGAGATGGCGAACCTGGCGGAGTTCCGGAAACATCCAGGCCCACAGGCCGGTGACGCCCACGGTCGCGGCACCGCCTAGGACCACGGCCGGCACCGCGCCGATCCAGAACGCCATGACCCCGGCGCGGAATTCGCCGAGTTCGTTGGAGGCGCCAAGGAACACCATGTTGACGGCGTTGACCCGGCCGCGCACCGCGTCCGGCGTCCACAGCTGCAGCAAGGTCTCGCGGACATAGACGCTGATCATGTCGGAGGCGCCCATCAGCACGAGCGCGACGATCGCCAGCCACGGCACCGTGGCGAGGCCGAAAACCACCGTGAAGGCGCCGAACAAGCCGACGAAGATGAACATCACCCGGCCGGCATTGTCCTTGACCGGGTGGGCGGCAAGCCAGACCGCCATGGCGACGGCGCCGATTCCCGGCGCGGCGCGCAACAAGCCGAGGCCCCAGGGACCGACCTCCAGCACGTCGCGGGCATACACCGGCATCAGCGCCACCGCGCCGCCCATGAGCACCGCGAAGAGGTCGAGCGAGATCGCACCGAGCACCACCTTTTCCGACCAGATGTAGCGAAAGCCGGCGACGACTGTCTCGAAGCTGGCCGGTTCGGCGACGCGCTTGCGGGCGGGCGCGCGGATCGACATCACCAGCGTCGCGGCGCCGAGAAAGAGCGCGAGGCCGGTGGCATAGGCGGCGAGCGGCGAGACGCCGTAGAGGAGGCCGCCGGCGACCGGGCCGACGATCGCCGCGATCTGCCAGGAGGAGGAGTTCCAGGCGATGGCGTTGGCAAGTTCCTGCCGGGTCACGAGATTGACGACGAGCGATTGCGAAGACGGGCCGAAGAAGGCGCGGGCGATACCGAAGCCGACGAGGACGGCGAAGACCGGCAGCGGCGAGGCGAGGCCATGCCACGTCAGCAGTAGCAGGGCGAGTGCCCCGATCGCCTCGACGAAAATGGCCAGCCCCATGATCAGCCGTCGCGAAAACCGGTCGGCCGCCGCGCCGGTGACGAGAACCAGAAGCAGGGCGGGCAGGAACTGGCAAAGGCCGACGATGCCGAGATCCAGCGGATTGCGGGTCAGATCGTAGATCTGCCAGCTGACCGAGACGATGACGATTTGGATAGCGAAAGTAGAAAAGAAGCGGGCGAGCCAGTAGCGCAGGAAACGGGGATTGCGGAAGGCGGCGAAGCGGTCGTCGTCCGGAATGGCGCTCCCGTCGGAGGCGGGTTGCGCGCCGGCCTCAGCTTCCACGTCCTGGGTCACGACCGCACCTGCCATGGCTCAGCCCGAACCGTCGGGCGCGTCATACCAGGCTTACGGGGCGTCCTGGACAAGCATGAGACTGGCTGGTGGAGCTGAGCGGGATCGAACCGCTGACCTCGTCATTGCGAACGACGCGCTCTCCCAACTGAGCTACAGCCCCGTCCACCATTGCGCTCGCGATATAGGGTGCGGGGCTCGGCGGTGTCAACGGGCAATCGGCGGCGCTGTGATCTCTCGGCGCCGCCGTCGCCGGCTTGCGATTTCAAGGGGCGATGGCTACATCGGGGCACGTCGTCGCAAAGGTCCGGATATTCATGCTCGCAGTCACCTATGTTCTTTATCAGGCGCTCAACCTGTATTGGTGGGTCGTCATCGCATCGGCGATCCTCTCCTGGCTCTACGCCTTCAACATCGTCAATCCGGGCAACCCCTTCGTCGATTCGGTTGGGCGCTTCCTGTGGCAGCTGACCGAGCCGGTCTATCGGCGCATCCGCAAGGTGCTGCCCGATCTCGGCGGCATCGACCTGTCGCCGCTGGTCGTGCTGTTCGCGATCATGTTCCTGCAGTATCTGCTGGTCTATTATGTCAACCCGGCGATTTACAGCGTCGGCGTCTGAGCCGGTCGCGCGACTGTCGGCTGTGGCCGAGCCGGGCCTCTGGCGCGTCGTCGATGACGGCGTGCTCGTGCAGGTCAGGCTGACGCCGAAATCCTCGGTCGACCGAATCGACGGACGGGAAGCGGGTGCGGAAGGGCGTTTGCATCTACGCGCCCGGGTCCGGGCGGTGCCGGAGGACGGCAAGGCGAACAAGGCGTTGACGGCCATGCTGGCGAAACATCTTGGGGTGCCGAAATCGGCCGTTACCGTGGTCGCCGGTCACACATCACGCGCGAAGACATTGCGGATCGAGGGCGATCCGCTGGTGCTGGTCGCCGCGCTTGAGGCACTCTGAAGGATCACCATCCCCATCGTACTGCGGACGCAAAAACGCCGCCCGTCCGTTGTTCACGGCGGCGGCGCTCAAGCGGTATCTCGTCGGATCGCCGGCCCGGAAGGCGTAGCGGTCCGATGCTCGATCAAAGCGTGAGAGCGTTCTTTGTGCGTCCGAATGGACGCACGGCGCATTAGCGGCCGAAGCGAACAGCGCGCGCGATGTCGGCACGGCCTACGCCGATGTCGGACAGGGCGCGGTCGTCCATCATGGACAACTGGCGAATGTCGTTGCGCTGGTTGCGGTAAGCCTGCAGGCGGCTGGTGAGATGGCGAAACATGGTTCTGTCCAGACAGGTCGTTGCGATGACCCAGACATAGTATATTGCGTTGCACAAGAGCAGGGCATTAAATTGCAAATCTCGTGTGCAAACTGCGCATGACAAAGGCACCCGGCTGTTTACCGGATATCAATCGTTCATGAAATGGGCACACTTTGTTCGCGGAAGGTTGCGGCTATGCGAGCGGCGCTCGCGCGCCGCCCGCCCGGTTTCGCTTAGGCCTTGGTCTGCTTCTCGCGTTCGATGGCTTCCGTGATCAGGGTGCGCGCCTTGTCGCTATCGCCCCAATCGCCGATCTTCACCCACTTGCCGGGTTCCAGATCCTTGTAGTGCTCGAAGAAATGCTCGACCTGCTGCAAGGTGATCTCCGGCAGGTCCTTGTATTCCGTGACCATCTCGAAACGGCGGGTGATGTGCGGCGAGGGCACGGCGATGATCTTCTCGTCCTGGCCCTTGTTGTCTTCCATGACCAGAACGCCGATCGGCCGGCAGTTGATGACGCAGCCGGGAAACAGCGGGCGGGTGTTGCAGATCAGGACGTCGATCGGATCGCCGTCGTCGGACAGCGTGTGCGGCACGAAGCCGTAATTCCCCGGATAGGTCATCGGCGTGTAGAGGAACCGGTCGACGACGAGGCAGCCGGCCTCCTTGTCCATCTCGTATTTGATCGGATGACCGCCGAGCGGCACCTCGATGATGACGTTGATATCGTCGGGGGGGGTGTTGCCGATGGCGATCGCATCGATGCGCATGATCTGTCCTCTTCACGGTCGCGGGCCGGGCGGTCGGCGCGTCAGGGGCACCGACAGCATGAACGCCTGGATTGGCTTGTCAAAGCGCGGGGAAATCTCGATCTGGGGCGCCTTGGGGGTCGTCCGATGCTCTAACCGCTCCCGAAGGGCGGTGCAACAAACCCGTGCGATCGCCGCGACGACGGCCCGTTATCAGGGCCAGACGAAGGCGATCTTGCCGAGGTTGCGGCCATCAAACACTTCGCTGCCCTCGGCGACATCGGCGCCGCCGAGCCGCGCATAGAAGTCGACGGCCTGGTGATTGTCCGCGAGCGCCCAGACCACCAGCCCGCTCAGACGGCGGTCGGCCAGCAGGCCTCTGGCCGCCCTGAACAGGCGCCCCCCGAAGCCCAGCCCTTGATATTCCGGTCGCATGTAGAGTTCGTAGATCTCGCCCTCGGCCTTGATCGCCTCGGCCCGGTTGTGCCCGAGCGTGGCATAGCCGACCGTTTCGTCGGCGAACTCGACCACCAGGATCGCCGCTTCGCCGCGGATCGCCCGGGCCCACCAGGCTTCGTGGCGTCGTCCGATCATTCGGGAGAGACTGTTGTGGGGGATCAAGCCGGCATAGGCGCCGCGCCAGGCCGCCTCATGCACCGCCGCCAGCGCCGCGGAGTCGCGCGGTTCGGCTAAGCGAGTTTCGGCGACAATCGTGTTCATTGGATATTAACCATAAACCGTCTCGATCGATCCGTCTCGTTCGCCAGCTCGTTTTTCCGCTGATTGTCCGCGAACATCAATCGCACACCGGCGTTGCCGACGCGGTTGCCCGGTTTGTCCCCGGCTTTTCGAGTTTGGCGGAGGAGGCGTCCGACCTATCGCGGTGGACGACAGCGCTGTCTCGAATGACCGATTGGAGAGCGCCTCACTTTCGGTCGAGGACCCCGTGCGCCAGAGCGCGCTGGATACC
Organism: Aurantimonas coralicida; assembly: GCA_011050685.1. Taxonomy (GTDB): domain Bacteria; phylum Pseudomonadota; class Alphaproteobacteria; order Rhizobiales; family Rhizobiaceae; genus Aurantimonas; species Aurantimonas coralicida_A. Next base: position 39,972 of record DRFF01000158.1, on the reverse strand, counting down.
GGCGATGTCGGCGCGGCGCGATAATTGGCGCAACAGCGGTGGCTGTCCGCTCATCCACAGCGTCAGTTCGGAATCAGCGTCGAACTTGCCGGCCGTCTCGATCGCGAACATGGTGATCGAGCGATAGGGGATCGTTTGGATATGCCGTTTGCGGCCGGTCATGCCCTGCTTGTCGACGATGATCAGGCGAAGATCGGTGAACACGAACAGATCGCGGACGACCCGAAACGCCAGATCCACATCTTCGTCAGCCAGCAGTATCGGGTCGAGGTCGCTCCGTACCTCGTCGATATCGGCGTCGCTGGTCAGTCCCATGATACCGGAAAGAAGACCCATTTCCCCACTCGCTTTTCGTTGTCATCATCCTGGCTGACTGGATAGCGATCCCGCGCCCGCTGTCCACAACCGGGCGTGGAGGGTGCCGACATCCGCCGATGATGGATAAGAAAAGCTTACGCCGACGACAGAATTTGAAAGTATGCCTATAGGGGAGGGAGGGGTACGATCGAGAAAAACCGACGAAGACGTGTGCGAACGCCCGCGATCCCGGTTTATGGGAGGTCATCTTGAAGCACGGTATCCGACATCTGTTCATCCCCGGCCCGACCAACGTTCCCGAGCGCGTCCGTCGCGCCATGAACGTGCCGATGGAGGATCAGCGCTCCCCGGACTTGCCCGAACTGACCTTGCCGCTGTTCCGCGACATGAAGAAGGTCTTTCAAAACAAGGACGGCCGCGTTTTCATGTACCCCTCCTCGGGGACGGGCGCCTGGGAGGCGGCTATCCAGAACACGCTCGCGCGCGGCGACAAGGTGCTGATGTCGCGCTTCGGCCAGTTCTCGCATCTGTGGGTGGATATGGCGATCCGCCTCGGCCTCGACGTGACGGCGATTGACGTCCAATGGGGCGCGGGCGTGCCGTTGGACGAATACGAGCGCGTCATCGCGGCGGACAAGGCGCATGAGATTCGCGCCGTCTTCGCCACCCAGAACGAGACGGCGACCGGCGTGGCCTCGGATATCGCCGGGGTCCGCAAGCTGCTCGATGCCCATTCGCACCCCGCGCTGATCTTCGTCGACGGCGTTTCGTCGATCGCCTCGATCGATTTTCGCCAGGACCAATGGGGCGTCGATCTGGCCGTCGCCGGCTCGCAGAAGGGCTTCATGCTACCGGCCGGGCTGTCGTTCCTGTCGGTATCGGAAAAAGCCATGGTCGCGTATCGTGACAACCGCCCGAAGATGGAGCGGTGCTACTTCTCCTTCGCCGACATGATCGCGCTCAACGATCAGGGCTATTTCCCCTATACGCCGCCGACGCAGTTCTTCCACGGGCTAAGGGTCGCGCTCGACATGCTGTTCGAGGAAGGGCTCGACAATGTCTTCGCCCGCCATCACCGGCTGGCCGAAGGCGTCCGGCGCGGCGTTGCCGGCATGGGGCTGAAGCTTCAGGCGGTGGCGCCGCAATGGCATTCCGACACCGTCTCGGCCATTCGCGTGCCGGAGGGTGTCGATGCCAACGCGGTGCTCAAGATCGCCTATGAGCGCTACGAAACCTCGTTCGGCAGCGGGCTCGCGCAATTATCGGGCAAGGTGTTCCGCATCGGTCATCTCGGTGATCTCAATGCGGGGATGTGCCTGACCGCGCTGAGTATTGCCGAGATGGCGCTGGTCGACGCCGGCGCACGGATCGAGCTCGGATCGGGCGTCGCAGCGGCGCAGGATTATTACCGCGGCGAGGAGTCCGAGGCGGCCGGCTCGCAAGTGGCGGCCGCGTAACCCATTCGATCGCGCGATCTCTCAAGTCGTGCCGACGAAAAACGGGTGCCCGCGAGAGCAGGCACCCGTTTTTTCGTCAGCATAGAGGGCCGCTTGGTCTTAAGCGCCAGGCGATCAAGCCGCCTTACGGCTCTTGTCGAAGCGCTTGCGCTCGTTCGAGTCGAGATAGATCTTGCGCAGCCGGATCGTCTTCGGCGTCACCTCGACCAGTTCGTCATCCTGAATCCAGGACAGCGCCCGGTCCAGCGTCATGCGGATCGGCGGCGTCAGCTTGATCGCCTCGTCCTTGCCGGAAGCGCGCATATTGGTCAGCTTCTTGCCCTTGAGAACATTCACTTCCAGATCGTTCTCACGAGTGTGTATGCCGATGATCATGCCGGCATAGACCTTGACGCCGGCATCGATGACCATCGGGCCGCGATCTTCCAGGTTGAACATGGCGAAGGCGACGCTCTCGCCGGTGTCGTTGGAGATCAACACACCTGTGTTGCGGCCGGGTAGCGTGCCCTTGAACGGCGCGTAAGAATGGAACAGGCGGTTCATGATCGCCGTGCCGCGGGTGTCGGTCAACAGCTCCGACTGATAGCCGATGAGGCCGCGCGTCGGGGCGTGGAACACCAGGCGCTGGCGGTCGCCGCCGGAGGGGCGCAGCTCGATCATCTCGGCTTTGCGCTCGCTCATCTTCTGGACGACGATGCCGGAATGCTCCTCGTCGACGTCGATGACGACTTCCTCGATCGGCTCCAGGGTTTCGCCGTTCTCGCCCTCTTTCATGACGACGCGCGGACGCGAGATCCCGAGCTCGAAACCCTCGCGGCGCATCGTCTCGATCAGCACGGCGAGCTGCAGCTCGCCGCGACCGGAGACGTAGAAGGAATCCTTGTCGTCCGCCTCGTCGATCTTCAGCGCGACATTGCCTTCGGCTTCCTTCAAGAGACGGTCGCGGATGATGCGGCTCGTGACCTTGTCGCCCTCGGTGCCGGCGAGCGGGGAATCGTTGACGATGAAGGACATCGTCACCGTCGGCGGATCGATCGGCTGCGCGTGCAGCGGCTCGGTCACCGCCGGGTCGCAGAAGGTGTCGGCGACCGTGCCCTTGGACAGGCCGGCGATCGCGACGATGTCGCCTGCCTCGGCAAATTCGAGCGGCACCCGCTCAAGGCCGCGGAAGGCAAGGATTTTCGAGATACGGCCGGTTTCCAGCAGCTTGCCGTCGCCATGCAGCACCTTGACCGCCTGGTTCGGCTTGATCGAGCCCGACTGGATGCGACCGGTGATCAGCCGGCCGAGGAAGGGGTTCGCCTCAAGAATCGTGCCGATCATCTTGAACGGCTCATCCTTGCCGGCGGTGTCCGGCTCCGGGACATGCTTGAGGATCAAATCGAACAGCGGCTCGAGTCCCTTGTCCTGCGGGCCTTCCGGCTCCTCGGCCATCCAGCCGCCACGGCCCGAGCCGTACAGCACCGGGAAGTCGAGCTGCTCTTCGGTGGCGTCGAGCGCGACGAACAGGTCGAAGATCTCGTTGAGCACTTCCTGATGGCGCTCGTCGGAGCGGTCGATCTTGTTGATCGCCACGATCGGCTTCAATCCGACCTTGAGCGCCTTGCCGAGCACGAATTTCGTCTGCGGCATCGGGCCTTCCGACGCGTCGACCAGGATGACGGCGCCATCGACCATGTTGAGGATACGCTCCACCTCGCCGCCGAAATCGGCGTGGCCCGGCGTATCGACGATGTTGATGCGGGTATCCTTCCACTCGACCGAAGTCGCCTTGGCCAGGATGGTGATGCCGCGCTCCTTCTCCAGATCGTTGGAGTCCATCGCACGGTCTTCCTGGCGCTGGTTCTCGCGGAATGAGCCGGATTGGGCCAGCAGCTTGTCGACGAGAGTCGTCTTGCCATGGTCGACGTGCGCGATAATCGCGATGTTGCGGAGCTTCATGATTGTCACCGGAAACAAGTTAAGGCCGCGGCCGACACCTCAAATGTCCGCCCGGCGCTGATCTGGACGCCCTCCTACAGCATTTTGTGCAATTGCGAAAGATGCCAATGCCGGAAAGGCGACTTGGCCTTTACCGACCGCCACGATTTCCGCCGGCGGTCGACCCCGGCCTCAACCATGGACCAGCCGCGCCGGCGGGGCCGGTTCATCGCGAAGGCCCGCGGCGAGGAGGCCTCCGACATAGCGGTCGAGTAGCGCCGGCTCCATGAAGTGTAGGGCGTCCCGCACGGTGGCGGCGGTGACGTCCGGTCTGATCGCGAGGAAAGCCAGAAGGGCGCGGCGTGCGTCCTCCATCTCGCCGGCCGACGCCAGAAAGGTCGCCAGGTCACGTAGCGGCCAGGTCATCCCGGGCTTTTCAGCCAGCGCCCGTCGTGTCCAGCGGGCCGCTTCCGCCGGCCGGCCAGCGGCAAAATGCGACAGACCCATTCCCACGATCGAATTGAAGCTGAAGGGGTCGCGGGGCGATAGCCGCATCGAGCGCTCGAAACAGGCGAACGCCTCCTCCGCCCGGCCGGCGTAGACGCGCGCGAAACCCCGGCGGGTCCACGCCCAGGCATGATTGACGTCGATGTCGAGCGCCCGGTCGATCAGCGCGTTGGCCCGGTCCAGCGCGCCGTCGGTCAGCATGATCGCGGTGGCGGCGGCGGTCAGCGCCAGCGGGTCGTCGTCGATCTGTCCCGCCGTGGCTTCCAGATGCGCGCGTCCGGCAGCGCGTTCGACGGCAAAATCCTCCGACCAGTTGTAGACGATGTGCTGGGCGTGCGCCCAGGCGCAGATGGCCGCTGCCCGGCCGTTGCCGGGCTCCAACGTCAGCGCTTCGCCGAGCAGCGCGATGGCACGGGTGTTCTCCTCCCGCCGATGCGCCCACAAATGCGGCAGCGCCCGCATGACGAGGTCGTAGGCGACGAGACTCTCCGGCGCCTTGCGACGGGAGCGCTCGACCTCGGCCTGGCGGATCGTCGGATGCAGCGCCCCGGAGACCAGTTCAGCGATGTTGTCCTGCACCTCGAACACGTCGGCGATCTCCGCCTCGATCCGGTCGCTCCATATCTGCATGGCGGTCTCGCCGTCGACGAGGCGTAGCGAGACGCGCATCCGCTCCCCGGCAAACCGCACGCTGCCTTCAAGGAGGTAACGAACACCGAGCTCGGTGGCGATGGCCCGCACGTCGAGTGACCGTCCCTGATAGGCGTAGGCCGAGTGCCGGGCAATGACGAGGAACTCCCGGACCCGGGACAGGCTGGCGGTGATTTCCTCGACCATGCCCTCAATGAAGCTGTCGCGCTCGGCATTGCTGCTCAAATTGTCGAAGGGCAGGACCGCGATAGAGGGGTGTGTCGCCGGGTCGGGGACGGCGACGGGGCTGCGGCGGCTGACGCCGACGATCTTCGGGTCCCACACCCAGATCCGATGGCGGCCGGCCAGCCCCTTCAGGGCCCGCTCGCCGATGTCGGTGAAATAAAGGTCGGTCTTGCCGGTCAGATACTCGAAGACCCCCCGCGAGATCGCCATGCCGCCGGCCGGCGAGAGCCCTTGCACCCGCGCTGCCATGTTGACGCCCCCGCCGAACCGGTCGTCGTCCGACACCACCACGTCGCCGATGACGATCCCGGTGCGCACGCGCAGCGGCGCATCATCGGGTTCGTCCGCCGCCATCGCGCGCTGGAAGCTGGCAGTCCATTTGACGGCGCTGACGGCGCTCGCGAATTCCGCCAGCAGGCCGTCGCCGGTGGTCTTGAACACCGTGCCGCCAAATTCGCCGATCGTCGGAAGCACGCGCTCGCGATAGGTATGCACGACGGCGCGGAGGGCGGCGGCCTCGTCGGCTTCGACAAGGCCGGAAAAGCCTTCCACATCCATCGATAAAATTGCGGCGAGGCGGCGTATCGGTCGGGCCATCGTCGTCGGTCCCATTGCGACGGACCAATTTACCAGATCGCGCGGTGCCCCGCCACAAGTCTGTCGGCTGCTCGATGCCAGCTCACCGCCGCCGCGCGCTGGATGCGTCGATCGCGCTAGGTCCTAACCCGCGACGAAGCCGCGCTTTTTCAACAGCGCCCCGGTGGTCGGCATGCGGCCCCGAAAGGCGGTGTAAAGTTCAGCCGCGTCGCGCGAATTGCCGGCTGAGTAGATATGCGTCAGCAGCTTATCCGCCGTGGCGCGATCGAACGGGTCGCCGGTCTCGCCGAACGCCTCGAAGGCATCCGCGTCGAGCACTTCGGACCACATGTAGGAGTAATAGCCGGCCGAATAGCCGTCGCCCGAGAAGATATGGGCGAAATGCGGCGAGCGGTGGCGCATGGCGATCTCGCGCGGCATGCCGAGGGCCTCCAGCATGGCCCGTTCGGTCACCAGCGGCTTGTCGGGAACGGTTTCGGCTTCGTGCAGGCCGAGATCGACGAGGGCCGAGGCGGTGTATTCGACCGTGTCGAAGCCGGCGTCGAAGGTTCGCGCCGCGATCAACTTGTCGAGCAGTGCTTGGGGCAGCGCCGCGCCGGTCTCGACATGGCGGGCGTGCTTCTCCAGGATCTCGGGAACGGTCAGCCAGTGTTCGTAGAGTTGCGACGGCAGCTCGACGAAGTCGCGGGCGACGGCGGTTCCGGCCAGTGATGGCCAGGTCACGTCCGAGAGCAGGCCATGCAGGGCGTGGCCGAATTCGTGGAACAGCGTGCGGGCGTCGTCGAGCGACAGCAGCGCCGGCTCCCCCTGGTTCGGCTTGGCGAAATTGCAGACATTGTAGATGATCGGCGTCTGGCCGCCATCGAGCTTGTGTTGGCCGCGCAACGCGCTCATCCAGGCCCCGGAGCGCTTGGAGGAGCGCGCGAAATAATCGCCGAGAAAAAGCCCGCGCTCACGGCCGGTCCGGTCGCGGACGGCCCAGGCCTTCACATCCGGGTGCCAGGCCCTGGCGTCCGGCAACGGCTCGAAGGCGAGACCGAACAACCGGCCAGCGACGTCGAAGGCGGCCTCGATCATGCGGTCGAGCTGGAAATACGGCTTCAGTTCCGCCTCGTCGAGATCGAACGCGGCGCGGCGGCGCTTCTCGGCATAATAGCGCCAATCCCAGGGCTCCAGCGCGTGGTTGTCGCCAGTCGCCGCCGCGAGGTCGCGCAGCGCTTCCGCGTCCTCCGCCGCCCGCGCCTTGGCGTGATCCCAGACCTCCTCCAGGAGGGTCCGGACGGCGCCCGGCGTCTTGGCCATTTGGTCGTCGAGCTTGTAGGCGGCATAGCTTTGATATCCGAGCAGCTTCGCCTTTTCGCCGCGCAGCCGCAGAATGTCGGCCATGATCTGCCGGTTGTCGGATGGCCCGTCGTTTTCGCCGCGGCTGGTCCAGGCGCGGAACGCGGTCTCGCGCAGATCGCGCCGGTTGGAATAAGTCAGGAACGGCACGACAAGGGAGCGCGACAGGGTCAGCCCGTAGCCGTCGATACGACGCTCCGCCGTGACCCCGGCCATGGACGAGACGAGGAAATCCGGCAAGCCGGAGAGGTCGTGCTTGGCGAGCGGCAGCAGCCAGTCGCGCTCGTCGGCCAGGATGTTCTGGGAAAAGCGCGTGCCGAGCGAGGCCAGTACAGCGTCGATCTCTGCCAGCCTTTCGCGGTCGGCCCCCTGAAGATTCGCGCCGCCACGAACAAATCCGCTGTGAACACGCTTTAACAGCCGCGCATCTTCCGGTGCGAGACGCGACATTTCGACGCTGTTTTGGGCGACGGCATCGACCCGCGCGAAGAGTCCGGCATTCAGCACGATCGCCGAGGCATGGCGGGAAAGCGCCGGGGAAATCTCGCGCTCGGCCGCCTGCAACTCCGCGTTGGTATGAGCTCCCGCGAGCGCGAAAAAGGTCCGAGCCACGGCGTCGAGACGTCTGCCGGAGCCCTCCATCGCGGCCAAGGTGTTGATAAAGCTAGGCGCGGCGGGGTTTTCGGCTATCGCGGCAATTTCGGCGAGGTGCTCCGCCATCGCCGCGCGAAAGGCGTCGGGGAAACCGGAAGGGTCGATTGTGCCGAAGTCGAGACGCCCAGACGGTAAATTAAACGTGAAGGCTGCAACCTGCGAGGCAGTGATTCCGCGATCGGGCATGAGAAAACCTTGTTGTATGGAGGCGATGCTCGACGGAACAGTTCGGCCTTTTGGTCGAAAGCCTTATAGACGTACCGCTTCGGCAGGCAGATAATGCGAAAATGGGGTTGTGCCGGTCCTGACGTAACGTTTCCGGTAGGCTCGCATCGACAAGACGACTGAAACGGGACCTTTGCTATCATGTCACAACTACTACCAGGAAATGCACTCGGCTTCGTCGTGGTCGACATCGCCCGGCTTTATCGACAAGCCTTCGAAAAGGCTGTCGAGGAAGCCGGTCTGGCGTTGACACCCGGGGAAATTCGGGCGCTTGCCTATGTGGCACGTTACGAGGGGTCCCGCCAAGCGGTGCTGGCCGAGCGCATGGGCGTCGAGCCGATGACCCTGTCGGCCTATCTCGACCGACTGGAAATACGCGGGTTGATCACCCGCACCGTCGATCCGACCGATCGGCGCGCCAAGGTGATCGCGCCGACAAAGGCTGCCGAGCAGGTGTTCGAGGAGGCTCGACCGGTGGCGCTCGCGGTTTACGAACGCACGGTGACCGGCCTCAGTGAGGATGAGCGCAAGTTCCTCGATTCCGCGCTGCAGATGATGCGGGCCAATCTGACCAACGATCCGCAGGTTCTGGGCGAGGCGCCGGTCGAACAGCCGCTGCGCGGCGCCGCATAGACCGCACAAACTGGCGGGTTTTCCCGGCTGCCGGATTGGGATAGGGCACGAGGGGACGCGGAACGGTCGCTTTGGTGCGGCCGTGCGTCGCCGTTTGAGCCTCCAATAACGGATCGCCCCGCTTGACCGTCTCTTCCGCCCGCTCGCCGCTGATGTCCGAGCGGCGGACCAGCCTCGTCGGCGGCTGCCTGGTCGCGATCGGGCCTATCTCGTTGGCGCTGTACACGCCGGCGATGCCGACCCTGGTCGCCGAATTCGGCACGACCGACTCGCTGATCAAGCTGACGCTCGCCGTCTATTTCGCCGGCTTTGCCCTCACCCAGCTGGTCTGTGGGCCGGTCTCGGACGCTTTCGGCCGCAGGATTACCACGCTCGGCTTCATCACCATCTATCTGGTCGGCTCGATGCTTGCGGTTGTCGCGCCCAACGTCGAGACGCTGCTGGCCGCGCGCCTGCTGCAGGGGATCGGCGCGTCCGTCGGGGTCGCAACATCGCGGGCCATCGTCCGCGATCAGTTCACCGGCGAGGCCTCCTCACGGATCATGAACACGATCGGCATCATCCTCGCCATCGGCCCGGCGGTCTCGCCGACGATCGGCGGTCTCCTGCTCGCTTTTGCCGGTTGGCAGGCGATCTTCGTCGGCATGCTGGTCTGCGGCCTCGCCGTCGTCGCAGTGACGCTCGGCTTCATGCGCGAAACCGTCATTCCCGACCGCTCCCGCATTCGCCCGCGCGCGATCGCCCGCTCCTACGGCCAACTCGTCACCAACCGGCACTTCATGGCGACCAGCCTCACCGTCGCCGGTTCGGTCGGCGCGCTCTATACGCTGGCGACGGTGCTGCCCTTCGTGCTCATCGATCGGGCCGGCCTGACGCCGACGCAATTCGGCATCGGCATGCTCGCTCAGTCCGGCCTGTTCTTTTCCGGTTCGCTCGCCGTTCGCTTTTTGATGCCGCGCACCGGCGCCCATCGGCTCGTGCCGGTCGGCCTCGGCTTCATCGCCGCCGGAAGCCTCTCGCTCGCTGTCTCGATCGCGGCGCTGCCGGTCTCCTATTTCTCGATCATGGGGCCGGTCGGCCTTTATGCCTTCGGCATCGCCTTCGTCATGCCGGCGATGACAACGGCGTCGCTGGCGCCGTTTCCGCATATGGCCGGCGCCGCCGCGGCGATGACAGGATTCATCCAGATGGGCGCCGGTCTCGCCGGCGGGGTGATCGCCGCGATGATCGGCGAGCCGGTACTGGCGACGCAGATTGTCGTGCCCGGCCTCGGGGTCATTGCGATCGGCGCCTATGCCGTCTATCGCGCCTATCCGCATCTGGCCGAGCCGGAGCCCCGACCAAGGGTGCCGGCCCCGCCGCTGCCCCGCGACGCGCGGGAGTGAGGAGAAGCGCGCCGCGGCTCAGAACGGGCCGGCTTCGGTGCGCGTGGCCGGCTTCGGCCGGTCGACGCCGCCGGCCTTCGCGAGCATCAGATATTCGGCGATGTTTTCCTGGGTGATGTAGGCGATGAATCGTCCAGCCGGATCAATGACGCCGATGACACCGGCGCCGCGTTCGCGCATTGTCTTCAAGGCGAAGGACAGCGCCGCGTGCTCGCGCACTAGCGGCACGTCCTTGATCATGACGTCCATGACCGGCGTCTCCCGTCCCGATCGGGCCAGTGCTGCGATCAGCGCCTTCTGGGTCAGCACACCGCGCAGCTTTCCGCCGCCGTCGACCACCGGAAACTCGTGCTGGGTGGTGCGGATCAGCGCCTCGGCGGCGTCGGCGAGGCTCGCCGTCGGGCCGAGACTCTCAAATTTGGTGATCATCACCTCACGCGCCGAGACTGAGCGCGCCGCGTCGTCAACGCCGACCTGATAGCTCTCGCTGGCGGCGGCCACATAGACGAAGACGGCGATGAAGACGAGGAAGACGTTGCCGGTCGACAACCCCCAGAAACCAAAGCCGAAGGCGAGGAACTGGCCGGCGCGGGCGGCGTAGCGCGTTGCTGTCGGGCGGTCGAATTTGAGCGCCAGCATGGCGCGCAGCACGCGCCCGCCGTCCATCGGGAAGGCCGGGATCAGGTTGAACAGGACGAGAAAGACGTTGATCGTCGCGATCCGCGCTAGAAATCCCGCATTGGGGCTTTCGAGCGCCGCCAGGCTTTCAGGGTCGAAGTTGGCGCCGAGAAAGACGATCAGCACCGCCGCGATGACGACGTTGACGGCGGGGCCGGCAAGCGCGACGACGATCTCCTCGCGCGGCCGTTCCGGCATCCGCTCGAGCCGGGCAATGCCGCCGATCGGCAGCAGCGTGATGTCCGGCGTCTTGATGCCGTAGCGCCGCGCGGCGAGGGCGTGGCCGAACTCGTGTGCGACGACGCAGGCGAAGATCGCGATGATGAAGGCGAGGCTGGCGATGGCGGCGGCGGCACCGCCCCGCTGGTAGGCTGCGACGCCGATCCAGGCCAGCAGCATCAGGAAGGTGATGTGGATCCGAATCTCGGATCCGAACAGCCGGCCCAGGGTGAGGGACCAGGACATTCGCGGCTCTCCATTTCAGCGTCGACCGGCGAGGCGGCGTGCGAACAGGATATGCGCCGACCAGCGTCGCCCATCATATGGGACTTTGGAGCCGGCAAAACACCAGCCAGCGAGCACGATTCAGGCGCAGAGCGCGTCAGAAGATGCCGGGGATAATCCGCGCCGTCCGCGCCTTGTAGGCGCGATAGGCGCCGCCGAAGGTCTCTTCCATCATCCGCTCCTCCGGGCCGATCCGCGCGGCGAAGAGAATGCCGAAGCCGATAAGGCCGGCGGGCCCGGCGATCCAGTTGGGCACCAGCAGCGCCTGCGCCAACGCCATCGCCCAGAAGGCGCTGTACATGGGATGGCGCAGCCGCCTGTAGATGCCGGAGGTGACCAGCTCGTGCTTTTCGCGGATGTCGAGCGAGACCGACCACATCTTGCCCAGTGCCTTGTGGGTTTTGCGAAACAGGGCGAGCGCCAGCGCCATTGCGGCGACGCCGAGCGCGATCCGCCCCCACGACGGGTCGGCGCGGGCGACCTCCGGCCAGCCAGTAGCGATATTGATCGCGGGCAGGATGCCGAGCCCGGTCAGCGAGATCGCCATGCGAAGGGACTCGGCGGGGCCGCGGCGCGTGCGCTCGACCCGCCGCCGCTTGGCGCGGCGCTCGAACGGATAGCGGATGACGTACCAGCCGACGACCATCAGCACCCAGGCGATCGAACCGGCCAAAGCGGGGCTCATGGAGCGGCTCCCTCGCACGCGGCGGGCGCAAGCGGCGGGACGTCGACGGTTCTGGTCTCGGCGAAGTCGGCGAGGGGGCGGGGCCCGAGCAGCAGCATGTGAAAGGAATAGGGGCAGCGGCGCTCCACCGCGAGCACGAACTGCCGATGCAGGCGAAAGAAGTCGCGCTTGATGCGCCGGTAGGTCCCGGGCGAGACGAGCCGCTTGAAGTGGACGCGCACGGCGACCGGGATGCGCCCCTCCCGAATGCCGAGCGACGTGGCCGGGTTCGAATTGTAGAAATTGATCGGATCCGACAGGCCCTGGCAATCGGTCCAGGCGATGCGGTGGTCGGCAACGAGCCGTCGCACGGCCGCGCGTTGCGTCTTGGCGGCCGGATGCAGCGTCGTCTTCATCAAGCTGGAGCCGACGGTGAGGATATGCCAGCGCAGGTCGGTCTTCAGATCGCCCGACAACGCCTGGTCCAGGGCGAGGACCGCGAAGCTCGCGCCCAGGCTGTGGGCGGCGACGACAATCTCGCCCGCGTCGCTCGCTGCCGCCCGTGCGGCGATTTCCTCGGCCTGTCGTGCGATCCGCGCCGACAGGGCGGGGTTGCGCTCGCGGCAAAGGTCGCGGGCCAAGGCCCAATCGTCCAGGGCGGTCAGAAGATGCCATCGCCGCTCCGCGAGAAAGAGCAGCGCCAGCGCGGCCAACAAACCCAGGACGAAACCGGTCGCGGAGCCGGCAAGTCCCGGCAACAGGGCTGTCAGCGCGGCATGGACAGCCCAACCTATCCAGATCGCCGCCGTCATGACGGCAATCGGAAAGGCGAAGAAGAAGGCATAGCGCCAACTCACCCGGCAATAGCGGAAGACCGTACCGGTTACGAGGAAGTCGGCCAGCGCCAGCAATCCGCTGGACAATCGCTCGATTGCCGGGCGTGCGGCATAGGCGAGAATGAGATCGCCCCAGTCGCAGAAGACCAGTTCGGTTTCCGTGCGCCAGCCGGAGCCCGAAAGGGCTGCCCGCAGCGACGGAAACAGTGTGGGCGCACCCGGAGCGCCGTCCAGCCGCAGATCGGCCTGCCATACGGCCGCCGAGCGTTCGGCGGCTCGGCGAAACCGTTCCATATGAGCCGGGGCCAGCATCGGCTCGAAACCGGGGAACACGAACACGAGCCGCTTCTCGATCATGCCTTCTCCACAATCCGCCCGATATACCGTCGGGCGGGAGGGTCCGCCTTGTTCGCGACCGCAGGGACGTCAAGATCACGGGCGCGTGTATCGCCTAGCCCAGTGACGCCGAATTGAGAAGGGAATGTCGATCATCGGACGGAGGATTTGCGTCAGGCGTTGCGGCCATGCGCCACGCGCGGGCCGGAGGGGCCGGATTGTGGAGCCTGATCCTACTCGGCGGCATCGCGGGTGTCTGCAATCTCGCGCATCGCCTCAGCCGCGATCTCGAAGGAGCGTTTGCGCGCCGCATGATCGTGGATCTGCCCGGTGAGGATCACCTCGTCGGGGGCATAGGCTTCGACGAAACGCGCAAGTTCGCGGCGGGCGGTCTCCGGCGAGCCGGTCGCAGCGACGGAAAGGGCTTCGTCGACCATCGCCTTGGCCGCCGGGGCGACGCGCTCCGCGAAGTCCTCGACCGGGTGCGGCAGGGGTCCGGGCTCACCGGTGCGCAGATTGACGAAGGCCTGTTGCATCGATGATTTCAACACGCGGCCTTCCTCGTCGCTCGCGGCGGCGAAGACGTTGATCGCCAGCATGAAATGCGGCTTCGGCCAACGCGCCGACGGGCGATAGGTCTGGCGATAGACCTCGACGGCCTGATCCAGCGCGCCCGGCGCGAAATGCGAGGCGAAGGCATAAGGCAGGCCGAGATGCGCGGCGAGCTGGGCCCCATACAGACTGGAGCCGAGAATCCAGACCGGAACGTGGGTTCCCGTGCCCGGCACCGCCCGGATCTTCTGGTTCGGCTCGGCCTCCTCGAAATAGGCCATCAACTCCAGGACGTCCTGGGGAAAATTATCGGAATTATCGAGGCTGCGGCGCAGTGCCCGCGCGGTCGGCTGGTCGGTCCCAGGCGCGCGTCCGAGGCCGAGATCGACCCGGCCCGGATAGAGCGTCGCCAGCGTGCCGAACTGCTCGGCGATGACCAGCGGCGCGTGGTTCGGCAGCATGACGCCGCCGGCGCCGATCCGGATGGTCGACGTCTGGCTTGCGACATGGCCGAGCGCGACGGCGGTCGCGGCGCTGGCGATGCCGGTCATGTTGTGATGCTCGGCCATCCAGAAGCGCAGATAGCCGAGGGATTCAGCGTGCCGGGCAAGGTCGGCGGAGTTTGCCAGCGCTTCTGCGGCGGTCGAGCCCTCCGGGATCGGCGACAGGTCGAGAACGGAATAGGGGATCATGGCGGGCACTCGTCTTCAAAATTGAAAGATGACTAGGACGGCGGCCACCTCCTACATCCGGGCGCTACGGGATGCGCGGTCACCCGGTGAGGAACGCTCAACTCGGTTCGCCGAGCTTGTCCTCGAGTTGCTGGCCGCCGTAGAATATACCTTCGATGATGACGTGGTCATATTCGATCGTGAAGGCAATCGTTACCCTCGTTCGAAACCCACGGTTCTAAGGCCGGCAAGGATGTCATCACGCCTTCGCCCTCGTACAGGGAAGTCGGCCAGCGACTGGCATTGCCTGACAATACGGCTGACATAGGCATCGGCGGTCTTTTCGGACGAGCGCTCGCCAATGTACCGGCTGAGCGCCGCCAGATGGCGAGCGGCGAGCGGCGCGAACCGAACACCCACGGGAATGTCAGCCTTTGGATCGCTGATGCTTGATCCAGTCCATCACGGATTCCGCCGGTATCGCAGCCGACGGATCCGCAAGATATTCGGCGTGGCCGGCGGGTATCTCAAGGCGAAGCCAGCGCTCGAGCGCGTCGTCGTCATCGACCTTCATGCGAACCGTCTCGGTAACGAGTTCGCTGATCGACGTGTAGCTTCCGGATTGGACCTGTTTTTCGATCCTGTCGGCCAGTTCGGCGTCCAGGGATACCCGCAATTCCCGCGTCGACATGTCATCACCCTCTGTCGTTCGCTAGCGGCCGGATCGCCGACGATGATGCGTCAAACATTGGGGCCGATGGTGGGAGAAGTCAAAGTCGGTCGTCGCGCCTACCGCCCGGCGCGTTTGGCCAGCGTCCTGAGCCGCAGGGCGTTCAGGCGAATAAAGCCGGCCGCGTCCTTCTGGTCGTAGGCGCCATGATCGTCCTCGAAGGTAACGAGTTCGTCGGAATAGAGCGATTGCGGCGAAGAGCGGCCGATGACGATGACGTTGCCCTTGTAGAGCTTCAGCCGCACCGTTCCCTCGACGTGTTCCTGGCTGCGGTCGATCGCCGCCTGCAGCATGTCGCGCTCGGGCGAGAACCAGAAGCCGTTATAGATCAGTTCGGCATAGCGCGGCATCAGTTCGTCCTTCAGATGCGCCGCGCCGCGATCGAGGGTGATCGATTCGATCGCCCGGTGGGCGGCGAGAAGGATGGTGCCGCCAGGGGTCTCGTAGATGCCGCGGCTCTTCATGCCGACGAAGCGGTTCTCGACCAGATCGAGACGGCCGATGCCGTTGTCGCGGCCGAGATCGTTGAGCGCGGCCAGCAGCTCGTGCGGCTTCAGCGTCTTGCCGTCGATCGAGACGGGATCGCCCTTGGCGAAGCCGATTTCGATCGTCGTCGCCTTGTCCGGTGCTTCCTCCGGGCTGACCGATCGCTGGAAGACGTAATGCGGCGGCTCTTCCGCCGGGTCCTCCAGCACCTTGCCCTCGGAGGAGGAGTGCAGGAGGTTGGCGTCGACCGAGAAGGGTGCCTCGCCGCGTTTGTCCTTGGACACGACGATCTGGTTCTTTTCGGCGAAGTCGATCAGATCGGTACGCGACTTGAACTCCCATTCGCGCCAGGGGGCGATGACCTTGATGTCCGGGTCGAGGGCGTAGGCGGCCAACTCGAACCGCACCTGGTCGTTGCCCTTGCCGGTGGCGCCGTGGGCGATTGCGTCGGCACCGGTCTCGCGCGCGATCTCGACGAGGCGCTTGGAGATCAGCGGCCGTGCGATCGAGGTGCCGAGCAGATAGGTGCCCTCATAGACGGCGTTGGCGCGGAACATCGGAAAGACGAAATCGCGGCAGAACTCCTCGCGCACATCCTCGATGTAGATTTCCTTGATGCCGAGCATTTCCGCCTTGCGGCGGGCCGGCTCGAGTTCCTCGCCCTGGCCGAGATCGGCGGTGAAGGTGACGACCTCCGCGCCGTATTCGGTCTGTAGCCATTTCAGGATGATCGAGGTGTCGAGGCCGCCGGAATAGGCGAGAACGACCTTCTTGACGTCGCGGGTTTGTGCCATTGGAACTCTTTCGTCTTGCGCTTCGCCACGCCTCTAGCGCAAAGCAGGCCGGTAGGGAAACCGCTTCACGCGAAGCGTTCGCTCGCCTTCGGCGAATTCCGGGTGGCGCACGGAGCGTATCGGTCGATACCAGATCGAGAAAAGCAGCTTGCATTGTCAGCCCTCGCAGACCGACGGCATTGAAACGAGACATGTGACATGACCTTCATCCCCGAGCTTCCGACGCTTTTGGCCTTTATGCTCGCCGCTTTCGTACTGACCATCACGCCGGGGCCGGACATGACGCTGTTTTTAGGCCGCACGCTGTCCGAGGGCCGGGCAGCGGGCATGGCCGCCATGCTGGGCGCGGCCTCCGGCATCGTCGTTCATACGAGCTTGGCCGCCTTCGGTATTTCCGCCCTGATCGCGGCTTCGCCGCAGGCATTTTTGGCGCTGAAGATCGTCGGTGCCGGCTATCTCGTCTATCTGGCGGTGCAGGCGATCCGCGGCGGCTCGACCTTCAAGCTCGACGGCAAGGCGGCGGGGCGGCCCCACAGCCTCCTCTCGAACTGGCTGACCGGGCTTGGCATCAATCTGCTCAACCCGAAGATCGTTCTGTTTTTCGTGACCTTCCTGCCGCAATTCGTCTCGGCGCGGGACGCCGACGTCACCGGCAAGCTGTTCTTCCTCGGCATGTTCTTCATCATTCTGGCGGTGCCGATGAGCGTCGCGATGATTCTCACCGCCGACCGTTTCGCCGCCGCGCTGAAGCGCCGCCCGAAGGTGATGCGGGCGATCGACTGGCTGTTCGCCAGCGTGTTCTCGGCCTTCGCGGTGCGGATTCTCCTGACGCAGGGTCGCTGACATGGCGTCGCACCCGACATCGCTCGGCTTCGCGCAATCCTGGCAGTTCTGGGCGGTGCTGGCCGCCATGTTCGCTGCTGCCACGGCGATTCTGGCGAAGATCGGCGTCGAGGGGGTCAACTCCGATCTCGCGACCTTCCTGCGGACGGTGGTCGTCGTCGTGTTGCTGGCGGCGATTGTGAGCCTGACCGGACAATGGCAGCCACCCGCCGAGTTGTCCCGTCGCAGCCTCGTCTTTCTTGCCCTGTCCGGACTGGCGACCGGCGCGTCGTGGCTGTGCTATTTCCGGGCGCTGAAGCTCGGGCCGGCCTCGGCCGTCGCGCCCGTCGACAAGCTGAGCGTCGTCCTGGTCGCCGTCTTCGGCGCGGCCTTTCTCGGCGAGCGCCTCTCGTGGACGAACTGGCTCGGCGTCGTCCTCATCATGGGTGGGGCGGTGCTGGTCGCCTGGCGCTGATCGCCCTCAGGCGTAGGCGTAGGGGCCGCCGCGCTTGAGGCCGCGCCGATAGGCTGGCCGGTCGTGGATACGCAGCAGGAAGTCGCGCAGCTTCGGGCGGTCGTCGTAGCCGAAGCGGTGGGCGGCCGCCTCGACCGGAAAGCTCATCATGATGTCGGCGATGGAAAGCTCCGGCCCAGCGAACCAGCCACTGTCTCCGATCGCCTTCTCCCAATGGTCGAGATGCAGCGCGATCTGTGGCCGCACCAGCATCGCGTCGACCTTGGCCAACGAGGTCTTCAGGATCGGCCTGATGAAGAACGGTGCCCGTTCCGGGATCATCTGCAGAATGAGGATCAGGAACAGCGGCGGCATCGCCGAGCCTTCGGCATAATGCAGGAAATGGCGGGCGGTCCAGTAGTCCTCCGTCCCCTCCGCCGGCATCAGCCGGCCGTCGCCATATCGCGCCAGGATGTATTCGACGATGGCGCCGGTCTCGGCGATCGTCCGGCCGTCCTCGGTCAGCACCGGCGACTTGCCGAGCGGATGGATCTGCTTGAGCTCCTTCGGCGCCTGCATGTCCTTGGTGCGCTCGTAACGCTTCACCTCATAGGCGATGCCGAGTTCCTCAAGCAGCCAAAGCACGCGCTGCGAACGGGAATTGTTGAGATGATGGATGGTGATCATAGGGCCAACCTGCTGCAATACGTGCGAGGCGCAAGACGCGGAGGCCGTGCCCTGTGGAGAACTAAAGCCCGGCCGATTTCCGCAACGCGGCGTTGATGCGCTCCTGCCAACCCGGACCGTCCTCCTGGAAATGCGCCAGCACGTCGCGGTCGATGCGCAGGGACACCATCTCCCGGCCTGTCGGGATGGCCGAGAGGGATTCCTTCATTCGCTCCGGCGTCATCGTGGCGGATTTGAAGGCCGCCTCGGCGGCGTCCCGGGGATTGGTCGGGCGTCGGGCCATGAAATCTTATCCTTTGATTGTCGGTTCTGCGGCCGGCGTCGTCCGCCCGGAGCCGCGGCGCCATCGCCCCGCGCTGCGTCCGGCGACGATCCAGTAGATCAGCGTGAACGATAGCGCCGCGACGACGATCGCGGTTTGGACGCTCGCATTCGGCAAATTATCCCCGTAGGCGGTAACGAGGATCGCGCCCGCACCGATAAGGCCGGCGGCAAGATGCAGGAGTATCGACGAAAGCCCGAAGAGTTCGCTTGCCACCATGAACAACGCCCACGGCAGCAGGATCACCGAGCCGATCTGCGCCGATTGGGCGAGAAAGGCGATGACCGTGTGGAATAGGAAGATCGGGTCGCTCGCTCCCATGCCGGCGGGAATGGTCAGGAACGGCCACAGCATCGCGAAGGCCGCCGTCATGCAAGCCGCGACGAAGCCGAAGGGAATCACGAACAGAAAGCGGAGAACGGCGGTCATTCGACGAAGAGGGTTCCTTTGCTGGCGCGTCTCGGCGCCGTGCTCTGCCCTCAGTGGGCCGCGAGTTCCGAGATTCGCGCCGTTTCGAGCTTCGCTCGATCACTCTTCTTCATCCGCTCGGATTCCGATTTCAGCTGGCCGCAGGCGGCGAAGATGTCGCGACCGCGCGGCGTGCGGATCGGCGAAGCGTAGCCGGCCTGGTTCACATAGTCGGCAAAGCGCTCGATCTGGTCCCAGTCGGAACATTCGTAGACCGTTCCCGGCCAAGGATTGAACGGGATCAGATTGATCTTCGCCGGAATGCCCTTGAGGATGCGGACTAGTTCCTTCGCATCCGCCATCGAATCGTTGACGCCCTTCAGCATCACATATTCGAAGGTGATGCGCCGGGCGTTGGACGCCCCCGGATAGGCGCGGCAAGCGTCGAGCAGTTCCTTCAGCGGATATTTCTTGTTGATCGGCACCAACTCGTCGCGCAATTCGTCGCGCACGGCATGGAGCGAGATGGCCAGCATCACGCCCATTTCCTCGCCCGCCCTCGCGATCATCGGCACCACGCCCGAGGTCGACAGGGTCACGCGCCGCCGCGACAGCGACAGGCCTTCGCCGTCGGTGGCGACGGCCAGCGCCTGGCGGACATTGTCAAAATTATACAGCGGCTCGCCCATGCCCATCATCACGACATTGGAGACGAGGCGGCCATCGGACGGTACGATCGCGCCGGCGGGCGTCGCGGCGTCCGGAAAATCGCCGAGCCGTTCGCGGGCCAGGAGAATCTGCCCGACGATCTCGTCCGGCGTCAGGTTGCGAACCAAGCGCTGGGTGCCGGTATGGCAGAAGGTGCAGGTGAGTGTGCAGCCGACCTGGGAGGAGACGCAGAGCGTGCCGCGACCTTCTTCCGGGATGTAGACCGTCTCGATCTCGACCGGGCGCCCGGCGCCTTTCGCCGGAAATCGGAACAGCCATTTGCGAGTGCCGTCGACCGAGACCTGCTCCTCGACGACCTCCGGCCGTGCGATCGAATAGGCGCCGGCGAGCGCGTTGCGCAAATCTCCGGCGACATTCGCCATCTGGCCGAAATCGGTCACCCCGCGCACATAGAGCCAATGCCAGAGTTGGGCAACGCGCATACGCAGCTGCTTTTCGGGCACGCCGACGGCGCGCAGCGCCTCGGCGAGGGCTTCACGATCGAGGCCGACAAGCGACGGCTTTTCGCCGTCATCGACCGGCGAAACCGCCGCCAAAGGGCGCGGGCGGTTGGCTGGAGAGGCGAGATCGAGCAAAACGGGCATCATATCCTCGGCCGGCGGCTGCCAGCGAAATCAACGGTCAGGAACAGAAATTGCCCCCTCAAATGACCCCTTCTGGTCATTTGCGCAAGGTTTCAGGCAGATCCGGGACCAGAACGGCGAAACGCCGGGCGGGGACCCAGCGTCGTGCTTCATTGCGATATCGAGGGCCGGAGACGGCCGCTGAATGCGCTATTTGCAGTCGTTGATCGACTTCAGCGCGGCGGTCACGCCGGAGAGCGAGAACGTGTAACTGGTCTTTGTGCCGCGCTGCGACACGGCGTCGACCTTCATCGCCTTCCCGGCACGCAGATTGGCGACCAGCTGGGGCTCCTCGGCGGCGTTCTCCATCCAGGCCGACTCGCCCTTGACGAACATCGAATAATCCTTGCCGTCGACGTCGACCGTGACCTTGGAACCATCCTTGAGCGTGTAGCCCATCACCGCTTGCGGCTCGTATGAGACGCCCTGGCCCGGCTTTTGCGAGATCAGGAAGAAGATGTCACCGTGATCGACATTCGCTGGCTCCATCTTGGTCGGCGTCGACAGGATGTAGCAGACCTTGCCGCCGTTGCCGGCGTAGGAATAGGTGCCCCAGGCGTTGAACTGGTTCATGCGCGTCGGGGTCTGGGCCGCGCCCGCGGCGCTCGAGAAGATCAGAATGGCCGCGGAGGCCGTCAGGACGTTCTTGAGGTTCATAATTCCCCGCTCGTTCGGTGCGTGTTTGTTTGATTTCCCACGGTCGAGGCCGAGGCCGGCAAGACGCTGGAAGCGATGATACCCGACAGACTAGCGCCAAGGCCGTTTATCGTCGGTTAACGAAGAACGAAAGCCGAGGAGAATGAGTGAAACGTCTCCACCCGTAGGCGCTTCATCTGGCAAAAGCCGGACGCAGACCTTCCGCTTCACCAAAGCCTGATCCGGCCCCTGTGAATGATGGAACGAATTGGGCGACAATTTGGCAAGTCATGCCAAGTCGTTGTTACGGAATGGTAAGGCGTAGCCATGCGGCGCAGCAGCGGTGCTCGCCAAGGGGGAAATCGCTACCGGTTCATGTCGCCAAGTGTCTCGCGGGCCCGCTGGTAATGCTGCGGCCGGATGTTCTGGCGAACCGCCCGGAACGCAGCCCACAGCACCGCGATATCATCGGTAAAGCCGAGGCCGAGAATGAAATCGGGCACCACGTCCATCGGCAGGACGAAATACGCCAGCGCGGCAAGGAGTATCCCCCGGCTGGCCGCCGGCGTCTGCGGGTCGAGCGCGCAATAATAGGCTGCCACCACGTCTTCCATGAACGGCACCGATCGCAACGCGCGACGGACGGTCTGGAAAAATGACGCGCGAACCCGTTCTTCTTGTCCCGCCTGTTCCTCGCTGGAACCGGGCAGTAAAATTTCGCCGACCTTCGGTGTGTCGAGTGCCATCGCATCCTCCAATGTCAGGAGGTTAGATGGTCCATTACCGCCTCGGGCTCAAGAGGTTCGGTTCATGGCGGTCGTCGCGGCGGGCCATGCGGACTTGGTCAGCCGTTGCGCGTGGCCGCCCGACACCGGTCGGGCCAGCCTTTTCCCCGTGGGGGTTCCGGTGTGCAGCGAAAACGCCTCCTCCAGCACATAAGGGCCGCCGCCGACTGACTCCCGTGCCGAAAACAGGCCGAATCGCTCGACCATGAACGGCGGCGTGCGGAAGTCGCCGCGCGTGGCGAGAAAATGAGCGACTTCCGCCGATTTGGGCTGCCGCAACCGTGCCAGCGTCACATGCGGGACGAATTTGCGCTGGTCGGCGGGAACGTCGAGACGCCTGCAGATGCGCTCGATCTCAGCCTGCAGCTCGCAAAGCTCGGGCGACGCCTCGACGCCGGCGTAGATCGAGTGCGGCTTGCGTGTTCCGAAGGCCGCTACCCCGCGCAAGGCCATGGAAAAGGCCGGTCGGTCGACGCGGTCGAGCCAAGCGACGATCTCGTCGGCAAGCCGGGGCTCGATATCGCCGATGAACCGCAAGGTCAGATGATAGTTCTGCGGATCGATCCAGCGGGCCGACGGCAGGCCGCCGCGCAGGAAGGAGAGTGAAAGCGCGATATCCTGGGGGATTTCGAGGGCGGTGAACAGTCGGGGCATCGGATGTCCTTCCGTGCGTCGTTGCCGTCGCGAAAAGACTCTCATCTCGCGAGCCATGTTTCAAGGACAGGGCAGCCTTGCATGCCGCCATTCGCCGTTGTCCGCCGCACCATGCACAATTATGTTGGGTCCACGGAGGACGTCGCTGGGAGGCTGAACAAAGGCTATGACCCATGTCCATCGTCACGGATGTCGTTGCTGCCAATATTGCGGACAAGCGAAATGATGCGCGCCCGGACCTGATGGGCGGCGCAGGGTCACCGGTTCACGTACGCCGGGTCCGCGCCCATGAGACCGATCTCTTTCTTTCGCACCTGCAACGCCTTCCCTCCGAAACCCGGCGCCTGCGCTTCGGTAACTCAGTCAACGATACGTTTCTGGAAAGCTATGCCCGGCTGGCACTCGGTCCTGACTCTCTGGTGAAGGGTCTGTTCGCCGACGGCGAACTACGCGGCGTCGCGGAATTGCGGTTTCTCACCGGATCTCACGATGAAGCCGAAGGTGCGTTCTCGATCGAGCCGGAATTCCAGGGCCACGGTCACGGGGATCGCCTCTTCGGCCGGCTGGTTGCCGCCGCCCGCAATCGCGGCGTTCGGCGAATCTTCCTGACCTGCCTGCGCGAAAATCATCGGATGCAGGCGATCGCCGCCAAACACGGCGCCGATCTCAGTTTCATTGCCGGCGACGTGACCGCCGAAATCCTCCGGCCTTATGCGGATGCGAAGAGCCTCGCACGGGAATGGGCGGACGAGAGCGAGGCCTATGTGTTCGCCATGATCGAGGAGCGCGGTCGGCGTCTGCGATTCTTCACCGAGCCGCTAAGGCGTCTGGCGGCGAGTTTCATCCCGCAACACGCCCCGCATTAAGCGATTCAAGCGTTTCGGTGACCAGCGGCAGCATCTTTTCGACAATAACGGCGACGCCGTCCTTGTTCGGGTGCATGGCATCGTCCTGATTGAGCTTCGGCTGGGTCGCCACGCCGTCGAGAAAGAACGGATAGAGGGCGACGTCGTATTTCTCGGCGAGGCCGGCATAGATCGGGTTGAAAGCCGCCGAATAGTCGGGGCCCATATTGGGTGGCGCGATCATGCCGGCGAGGATGACGGCCTGGCCGCGTTCGGTCAGCGTTTGCAGGATCTGGTCGAGGTTCTTTTCCGTGATCTCGGGAGAAATCCCGCGTAGCGCGTCGTTGGCGCCGAGTTCAACGATGACGAGGTCGGCTTCTGTCGGCACCGACCAGTCGAGCCGGGCGAGCCCGCCGCTCGATGTGTCGCCCGAGGCGCCTGCGTTAGTCACTTCTACGCCGTATCCCCGGTCCCGCAAGGCGACTTGCAATTGCTCGGGAAATGCTTCCCCGGGCCCGACACCGTAGCCGGCGACGAGGCTGTCGCCAAAAACGACGACGTGAAGCGGCTCGCCATCGGCGGCCCCCCGCGCGACCTGCTGAGCACTGGAAGCTGACGGCACCATCAGCCATGACAATAGCGTCAGTGCCAAGAGGATCGGTTGGAAGCGTTGCATCATACACCCATATAGCGCAGGCCCCATATGGGGCGTCTGATCTCGCATATAGGAGCCGGCGGCCTTGGCAGAACCAGCGATCCGGTTACGAAACGTTCATCTCACGCTGGGAAGTGGCCGTAGCGCGGTCCATGTTCTGAAGGATGTCGGCCTTGCGGTCGATCGAGGCGAGTCAGTCGGTATCGTCGGTCCTTCCGGCTCCGGCAAGTCGACGCTTTTGATGGTGATTGCCGGTCTGGAACGGGCCGACGAGGGCTTCGTCGAAATCGCCGGTCAGCCGCTCGGTGGTCTCAGCGAGGACGAGCTCGCGGCGTTCCGTGGCCGCAATATCGGCATCGTCTTCCAGTCGTTTCACCTGATTCCGAACATGACGGCGCTGGAAAACGTCGCCGTGCCGCTGGAACTCGCCGGCCATGACGACGCCTTCGAGCGCGCCGAGCGGGAATTGTCGAATGTGGGCCTCGCCGACCGCGTCACCCATTATCCCGGCGAATTGTCAGGCGGTGAGCAGCAGCGCGTCGCGCTGGCACGGGCTCTGGCTCCGCAACCGGCGATTTTGATCGCCGATGAGCCGACCGGCAATCTCGACCAGGAGACCGGACGGCAGGTCGCCGATCTGTTGTTCGCCGAATGCGAGCGGCGGGCCATGACGCTCGTCCTCGTGACTCACGATCCGGCGTTGGCGCATCGCTGCGGCCGCGAGGTCGCCGTCCGCTCGGGCGTTATCCATGACGACCGCATGGCGATGGTCGAGGCCGCAGGAGCGAACTCCGATCCCGCGCTCGCCGGTGCCGCTGGATGAGCGCGCTCGATTCCACGGCCGGGGTTGCCGCCACTGCCCGGCCGAAGCCGACGAACGGGCGCGGCAATCTCAAGCTCGCCGTGCGTTTCGCGCTGCGTGAGATGCGCGGCGGACTGTCCGGCTTCTACATCTTCCTCGCCTGCATCACCCTCGGCGTGGCGGCGATCGCCGCGGTGAATTCCGTCGCGAC
The DNA here is from genome assembly GCA_011050685.1 of Aurantimonas coralicida. Taxonomy (GTDB): domain Bacteria; phylum Pseudomonadota; class Alphaproteobacteria; order Rhizobiales; family Rhizobiaceae; genus Aurantimonas; species Aurantimonas coralicida_A. Next base: position 15,175 of record DRFF01000158.1, on the reverse strand, counting down.
GATGATGACCACCGGGATCGCCGAACAGGGGCGGTCGATCCTCGGCGGCGACCTCCGCTTCGCCTTGGTCCAGCGCCAGGCGACCGACGAGGAAACCACTTATCTGGCGGACCTCGGAACCGTTGCCGAGGCGGCGTCCCTGCGTTCCATGGTGCGGCTGCTGGACGGCGCCGATCAATCGCTGGCCGAGGTGAAGGCGGTGGACGGCGCCTATCCGCTCTATGGAACTGTTGAAACGGGGCCGGGCCTGCCCCTAAGCAATCTTCTGGGAGAACGTGACGGCCGGTTCGGCGCCGTCGCCGCATCGGAATTATACGATCGATTGGGCATCGAGCGCGGCGAGACCATCAAGCTCGGCAATGCCGAGATCGAACTGCGCGGCGTGCTCGAGCGCGAACCCGACGTCTTGTCCGGCCGCTTCAATTTCGCTCCGCGGCTGATGCTGTCGCTGGACGGGCTCGCGGCGAGCGGGCTGATCCAGCCGGGAAGCCTCGTCGAATACGACTACAAAATCCGTTTGCCGAATGGCGACGACGCCGCGGCAATCGCGGCGCAGGCAAAAGAGCACTTTCCCGAATCCGGCTTCAACATTCGCACCTCGGCAGATGCCGCCCCCTCGCTCCAGCGCAATATCGAGCGTTTCTCACAGTTCCTCACGCTAGTCGGGCTCACCGCTCTCATCGTTGGCGGCGTCGGCGTCGCCAATGCCGTCAACGCCTATCTCGATTCCAAGCGAGGGGTGATCGCAACCTTCAAGAGCCTTGGGGCCGGGGGCGGCTTCGTCGTCACGGTCTATCTGATCCAGATCATGCTCTTGGCCGGTGTGGGCATTATCCTTGGCCTCGTCCTTGGAGCGCTCGCGCCCTTCGCGACCGCGCGCTTCCTCGAAAGCGTCGTCCCGATCGCGGCCGAGGCGTCCGTCTATCCGGGCGCCCTCGCGCTAGCTGCCGTCTTCGGCGTGCTCACGGCGCTGGCCTTCGCGCTGCTGCCGCTCGGGCGCACCCGCGACGTTGCCGCGACGGCCCTGTTCCGCGAAGCCGGGGCGACGGGCGGCTACCGGATGCGCTGGGCCTATCTCGGCACGGCGCTCGGCCTCGCCCTCGTCATTTCCGCGCTGGCGCTGGTCATGGCCGGCGACCGCCGGGTGGCGCTGATCTTCCTCGTGGGCACGGCGGCTGCCTTCGTGATCCTGCGCGGCGTCGCGATGGCGGTCCAGTGGTTCGCCGCGCGGGCGCCGCGGGTCCGCTCGACGCCGCTGCGACTGGCGATCGGCAACATTCACCGGCCGGGCGCGCTGACGGCGTCGGTGGTGCTTTCGCTCGGCCTCGGCCTGACGCTGCTGGTGACGCTGGCGACCATCGACTACGATCTGCGCCAGGAGATCGGCACGGGAATGGCTTCGCGAGCGCCTGATTTCTTTTTCGTCGACATTCAAAACGACCAGATCGATGGCTTTCGCCAGACTGTCGAGACGCTGGCGCCGGGCTCGTCCCTCAATGCCGCTCCCATGCTGCGGGGGCGGATCACAGCCCTTGCGGGACAGGATGTCTCTGCCTTTGCGGAGGGACACGAAGGTAGTTGGGTCCTGCATGGTGATCGCGGGCTGACCTATTCGCCGACGCTGCCGGAGAATTCCAGCCTGACCGAGGGCGAGTGGTGGCCGGCGGACTATGCGGGCGAGCCTCTGGTGTCATTCTCGGCGGAGGAGGGTGGGGAGCTCGGCCTGAAGGTTGGCGACACGCTGACCGTCAATGTCCTCGGCCGCAACATCACCGCCCGAATCGCGAATTTCCGCGCGGTGGAATGGGAATCGCTGTCGATCAACTTCGTCATGGTGTTCTCGCCCAACGCGTTTGCCGGCGCGCCGCATTCCTGGCTGGCGACGCTGTCGATGCCGGACGACGGAGAGGTTGCGGAAAAGGCGCTGATCAACGGCGTCACCAATGCCTATCCGGCGGTGACGACGGTGCGGGTGAAGGAAGCGCTCGACGCGGTGAACGGCCTGATCGCCCAACTCGCGCTGGCAATCCGGGTCGCCGCGGCGGTGGCGCTGATCGCCTCGGTCCTGGTCCTGTCCGGGGCGCTGGCCGCCGGTAACCGGAGCCGCATCCACGACGCCGTCGTCCTGAAGACGCTTGGCGCGACGCGGCTGACCCTGATTCGCGCCTTCACAACCGAATATCTGCTGCTGGGCCTTGCGACAGGTGTCTTCGCGGTCGGGGCGGGTGCTCTCGCGGCCTGGTTCGTGGTCGTTCAGGTCATGCAACTGCCCTACGTCTTCGACTGGACGGTGGCACTGACGACGCTGATCGTCTCGCTGGTGCTGACTGTCGGCATCGGCCTTGCGGGAACCTGGCGCGTCCTGGGACAGAAAGCCGCGCCGGTGCTGCGCAATTTGTGATGGGGCGTGACGCGGGAAAGCAGGAAAAACCGAAGCAGGCGCGTCTCCAGCCGCCCGCCTTTGGATCGATCCGGCAACAGGCTAACGGATAATTAACCCTGATCGGGCGCGATTTTATCGTTCCAGGCGGCTGGAGGCTTGTGCGCGAACCTCGCGATCCGCATATTATGCATAGGATCGCTGGGCGTCCCGCCAGCGGCGCCTCTTCGTGTCGACTGAAACCGTCGCGCGGGGACACCGGACGGGACACGCAGAAAGGAATTCATCCATGGCGGACTATCGGAATGCCGGCACGCGCACTGTGCCCGCCGCCGGTACCAGAGCGGACATCGACCAGGGCCTCCGCTCCTATATGTTGAAGGTCTACAACCTGATGGCGGGCGGTCTCGCCCTCACCGGCGTTGCGGCCTATGTGCTCTATTCATTCGCGACGACGACTGATCCTTCGCAGTCCGTTGGCCAGATTGGCGGCGTCTATCTGACGCAGCTCGGCGGCGTCCTCTACACCTCACCTCTGCGCTGGGTGCTGATGCTCGCCCCGCTGGCGATGGTCTTTTTCCTGTCCTTCCGCGTTCACAAGATGAGTGTACAGGCCGCCCAGGCGACCTTCTGGACCTACGCGGCGATGGTCGGCCTGTCGCTGTCGACGATCTTCCTCGTCTACACGCAGGAATCCATCACCCAGGTGTTCTTCATCACCGCCGCCTCCTTCGGCGCGCTGTCGCTCTGGGGCTACACCACCAAGCGGGATATTTCCGGCTGGGGCTCGTTCCTGTTCATGGGCGTGATCGGCATCGTCATCGCGATGGTCGTCAACATCTTCCTCGCCTCGCCGGCGCTGCAGTTCGCCATCTCGGCGATCGGCGTTTTGGTGTTCGCTGGCCTCACCGCCTACGACACGCGGCAGATCAAGGAAATGTACTATGAGGGCGACGGCTCGGCGGTGATGGGCCGCAAGGCGGTCATGGGCGCGTTGCGCCTCTATCTCGACTTCCTCAACATGTTCCTGTTCCTCCTGCAGCTGTTCGGCAACCGCAACTAAGCGCTAGGGCAGGACTGATAAATCAGGGCGGCTTGCGGGCCGCCCTTTTCTTTTGTCATTGCTTTTGCGACATCCAGATTGCAACGAAGAAGCTTGGGCTTGCCTGCCGATGAGCGCTCATACGATCCGACCCGCCAGCATCGAAGACGTCCCGGCGATCCGGTCGATCTACGAGCACGCGGTGCTGCACGGCACCGGGACATTCGAAATCGTGCCGCCGGACGAGGCGGAAATGGCGGCGCGCTTCACCGCGATGACCGGTCAGGGCTATCCTTTCATCGTCGCCGAAGATGCCCTCGGTGTCGTCCTTGGCTATGCCTATGCCAACGCGTTCCGCGCCAGACCCGCCTATCGCTGGTCGGTGGAAGATTCGGTCTACGTCGCACCGGATGCCAAGGGGCGCGGTGTCGGCGGCGATCTTCTGACCCGCCTCATCGAGATCTCGGCCGAAACCGGCTTCCGCCAGATGATCGCCGTCGTCGGCGACTCCGGTAACGCGCCGTCGGTCAGGCTGCATGAACGGGCAGGCTTCCGCATGATCGGGGTCTTCCAGCAGTCCGGCTTCAAATTCGGCCGCTGGATCGATACCGTTCTGATGCAGATGCCGCTTGGCCCGGGCGGCTCGGCGCTTCCCGACGAGACGCGCTATCCCGGCACGCTGTACCAGCGATAGCCGCGTTGCTCAGCCTCCCGTCAGGTCCGTCGCTCAGACCGACGCTTGAGGTAGGTGAGCAACAGAGCGGCAGGGAGCGCCACCGCCAGCTTGCCGACCGACAATCCTTCGCGTCGCCGCTTGCTCTCCGGGGATTCTTCCTTCCGCGTCATGGCGCTGCGGCCGTGACCCGAAACATCGGTGTCGGAGGATTGTCCGGCGACACGATCAGCCATGGTGGCGCCGCGCTGGCCCAAGGGCTGCCGCACCCCGGTTGTCGTGTCCCGGGCGGTCTGGTGTTCCATCTCCGAGTTCAACTCGCCGCCGACGATCAGAATGATCATCGTCAGCCAGATCCAGGTCATGAAACCGATCAATGCGCCGAGCGAGCCATAGGTGGCATCGTAGGAACCGAAATTGGCGGCGTACCAGGAAAACAGCAATGAAACGATCGTGGTGACCACGAGCGTCAGGATGGTGCCCGGGGTGATCCACCGCCATTTGGCGTTCGCCCGGTCCGGACCCCAGCGGTAGAGCGCCGCAAGGCCGAGCGAGAGCACCACGATCATCAGGAGGAGGCTGATGCCGGAAATCAGCCATTCTAGCCCCGTACCCAGGCCGAGATGGCCCAGGAGAATTGGCAGAACCACGGCGAGGCCGATCATCAGCAACGACACAACGATGAGACTCAGGGTGAAGCTGAGAGAGATCGCGTTCAGCTTGAAGAAGGAACGGCTTTCCCGCTCGTCATAAGCGACGTTCATCGCCTCGAACAGCGACTTGACTCCGGCATTGGCGCTCCACAGCGAGACTGCGAAGGAGATAACCAGCGACAGCCCCAACGTGGTGTCGCCCTTCGACGCAAGTCGTTTCAGTTGCGTCTCCAGAACATCCATTCCGCCGCCAGGGATGAAGGCTCGCAACTGTGCCAGATGATCGCTGACCGTCGCCGGATCGGCGAAAAGGCCGTAGAGGGAAACGAAGGCGGCAAGACCCGGAACTATGGCAAGAAGCAGATAATAGGTCACGCCGGCGGCGACGAGAGTGACGCGATCGTCGCCCATTTCCTCGTAGACCCGCCAAAGGATGCTCTTCCAACCGGCGAGGGGAATTTCACCGGGCCGGTCTGCGTGTCGCCCGTGGCCCTTGTCTCGAAGCTCGGCGTGCTCTGTCTTGGTTCTGGTCATTCGCACTCACCCGTCCCAGTTCTGCAGCAACGCCACAACCCAGGAGGCGATCCCTTCGCGGGGCGGCGGGCGAAATAATGTTCCGTAGCCGGCAATGGATATTGTCATCAATGCTTTCGCATCAGCGGAAGGCCTCAACCGTTCTCCGCCAGTTTCAATCCCTTGTCGAACACGCGGAGCACGGCAGTCAGGTCATGGCCGCGCTTCATAACGAGGCCGCCAGCGGCGACGACCTGGTACGCCCCCTGCTTACGGGCGAGCTTCGGATTTTTCTCCACGCGATAGAGCGGCATCTCGCTGGCTCGGCGGAAGACCGAGAACACGGCTCGATCCTTCAACGTGTCGATGGCGTAGTCCCGCCATTCGCCGGCAGCGACCATGCGTCCGTAAATCTTGAGGATCTCGGACAATTCTCGTCGATCGAACGAGACGATAGAAAAATGACTGGAATTCTGACGGGGAAAGGGGAGGAGATTGGTCGCGGTTTCTCCCTCCGATCCGAAATCCGTCAAGACTGCCCTCGTCCAATGCTTTGCCGCGGAGGAAGCCGCAGCTCTTCGGCATGTTCGCATGAAACGGGCCGCGGGCAAAACCGTTTCGGATGCCGACAACATGGAATGGCCATCTGGCGGCAAACGCGCGCCGGATGGCTGATCGGCCGTCATTTGGCCGGCGTCATGGATCGGCGAATTCCATCTGCGCCGCGGCAAGAATCGGTCCCGGCATTCCATCCGCCGTCACGGCCTGAAGGATCACCGCGCAGCCACCCCCGCTCGGCTCTCCCCGTTTCAGCAGCGACGCCAGGGGCAGATCGATATCCATCGGTTCGCTCGCGGCCATGCCGAGAAGACGCCAGCCACGGACGGGACGCGTGTTGACGATGGTGTGGCCGTTATTTTCTCCGCGCTCGATCGTCGTCGTCGCTTCGTCACCGAAGGTGACCAGCATCAGCACCGGTGCCGGACTGTCCGGATCCAGCCGTCCGACGTCTGCGGTGATGTGCACCCGGTCGCCCTCGACGCTCACCGCTACCTTCGGCGTGCCTCCCCCTTGCGGAAGCGCTGTCGCCCGCATCAGCTTGCGGATTTTGGCCTCGTGCGACCCCACGACACCCTTGCGGCCATTCACGACCATTTGCGGGGTGTAGATCGTGGTGGTGGCGAAGGCCTGGGCGTAAGCGCGCTGCCGCTCGGTGTTTTCGGGCGAACCGAAGATGTCGCGCCAGCCGATGTAATCCCAATAGTCGACGTGATAGCCGAGCGCGAGAACGCCAGGTTCCTTGGCCAGCTTGGTCAAAAGGCGATCCGCAGGCGGGCAGGACGAACAGCCTTGGCTGGTGAACAATTCCAGCACCTGGGTGACCGGCTCGGTGGGTGCGTCGCCGGCCCGGGCTCCACCGACGAACGGGAAAAGCATCAGCAAGGCGAATGCCGGAAAGGCGCGTCGAATGAGGTGAACGACGGTCACGAGACCGCTCTGGACATGCCCGCCGGCTTGTCTGCCGGGCCGGGATCGTCAGGGTTCTGGAGCGCTTTTGCTTGGGGTTTCGTCATCGATCGCACCGTAGCGATCGAAGGATGCGTCTGCCAGTCAATTGCGGATGACAAGTCATTGATCGGCCGGCCAAACGAGCGACGCCGCCGCGGGATGCGCGGCGGCGTCGATGATCGTCATCTGCCATGTGCAGGCCGGCGTCTGGGATCAGGCCGCCAGCCGGCGCAGAACGTAGTGCAGGATGCCGCCGTTCTTGTAGTATTCCAACTCGTCGAGCGTATCGATGCGGACCTGCAGCTTGATCGTGCGGGTCGAACCGTCGGCCGCCTCGATCGTCGCTTCCATGATGTCACGCGGCTTGATGTCGCTAAGCCCTTCGATCGTGACCTTCTCGTCGCCCTTCAGCCCGAGCGACTGCCAGGACGTTCCTGCCTCGGCGAAGACGAAGGGGACGACGCCCATACCGACGAGGTTGGACCGATGGATACGCTCGAAGCTCTCCGCGATCACGGCACGGACCCCGAGAAGCACGGTGCCCTTGGCCGCCCAATCGCGTGAGGAGCCGGTGCCGTATTCCTTGCCGGCGAAGACGACGAGCGGCACCCCCTCCTCCTTGTAACGCATCGCGGCGTCGTACATCGGCAGCACCTCACCCGACGGGAAATGCTTGGTCATGCCTCCTTCGATCCCGTCGAGCATCTGGTTCTTGATGCGGATATTGGCGAAGGTGCCACGCATCATCACCTGGTGGTTGCCGCGTCGGGCGCCATAGGAATTGAAGTCGACCGGGCGAACCTGATGGCTGACGAGATAGTCGCCCGCCGGCCCATTGGCCTTGATCGAACCGGCCGGCGAGATGTGGTCGGTGGTGATCGAATCGAGGAACAGACTGAGGATCCGTGCGCCCTTCACGTCGGTCACGGGATCGGGCTCCTGGGTCATTCCCTCGAAATAGGGTGGGTTCTGGACATAGGTCGAGCGGTCGTCCCAATCGTAGGTCAGTCCGCCTGACACGGCGATCTTCTGCCAGTGTTCGTCACCCTTGAAGACGTCCGCATAGCGGTTTTCGAACATCTCGCGCGTCACCGTCTCGCGGACGATCTCGGCGATCTCCTGGGTCGACGGCCAGATGTCCTTGAGGAAGACGTCGTTGCCGTCCTGGTCCTGGCCGAGCGCGTCCTTGGTGATGTCGACGAACATCGAGCCGGCGATGGCATAGGCGACGACCAAGGGCGGCGAGGCAAGATAGTTCGCCCGCACGTCCGGATTGACCCGACCCTCGAAGTTGCGGTTGCCGGACAGCACCGAACAGGCGACGAGGTCGTTCTCGTTGATCGCCTCGGAGATCGGTTCTGGCAATGGCCCGGAATTGCCGATGCAGGTCGTGCAGCCATAGCCGACGAGGTTAAAGCCCATCGCGTCGAGATCCGACTGCAGCCCGGCCTTCTCCAGATACTCGGTGACGACCTGGGATCCCGGCGCCAGCGACGTCTTCACCCACGGCTTTACCGTCAGGCCCTTGGCATGAGCCTTGCGGGCGAGAAGCCCGGCCGCGACCAGGACGTTGGGGTTGGACGTGTTGGTGCAGGAGGTGATCGCGGCGATGACCACGTCACCATGCGACAGGCCGTGGTCGGTGCCTTCAACGGCATGCAGCGTCTGGCCGTGGCGGTTGTCCTGGGGCGTGTCGTTCACCCCGGTCGCGCCTTCATCCATATAGCGGGATTCGCCCTCGGATTTCGGTGTGTCGTTCTCCTTGCGTCCGCCATGGATCTCGGCGAGCGCGTCGTGGAATTTCGCCGCCGCCTCGGTGAGGGCGACACGGTCCTGCGGGCGCTTTGGTCCGGCGAGCGAGGGAACGACCGTCGACAGGTCGAGTGCGAGCGTATCGGTGAAGATCGGATCGGCAATGCCGTCCTCGCGGTACATGCCCTGGGCTTTGGCGTAGGCCTCGACGAGGGCGATGCGGTCCTTGTCGCGGCCGGTCGCCTCCAGATAGGCGATGGTGTCCTTGTCGATCGGGAAGAAGCCGCAGGTGGCGCCGTATTCGGGCGCCATGTTGCCGATCGTCGCCTGATCCTCGAGGGTCAGGTTGGACAGGCCGGGGCCGAAGAACTCGACGAATTTGCCGACGACGCCATGCGCGCGCAGCATTTGGGTCACGGTCAGGACGAGGTCCGTCGCGGTGGTGCCTTCCGGCAGCTTGCCCTCGACCCGGAAGCCGATGACTTCGGGAATCAGCATGGAGATCGGCTGGCCGAGCATCGCCGCTTCGGCCTCGATGCCGCCGACGCCCCAGCCGAGCACAGACAGGCCGTTGACCATGGTCGTGTGGGAATCGGTGCCGACCAGCGTGTCCGGATAGGCGATCGTCTCGCCGTTCTCGTCCTTGGTCCAGACCGTCTGGGCAAGATATTCCAGATTGACCTGATGGCAGATGCCGGTGCCCGGCGGCACCACGCGGAAGTTCTCGAAGGCTTCCGAGCCCCAGCGCAGGAAGGTGTAGCGCTCCCCGTTGCGGCCGTATTCGGCATCGACGTTCTTTTCGAACGAATCCTTGCGGCCGAAGAAGTCGACCATCACCGAGTGATCGATGACCAGGTCGACGGGAACCATCGGATTGATCTTCTTCGGGTCAGCGCCGAGACTCCTGGTCGCGTCGCGCATCGCGGCGAGATCGACCACCGCCGGCACGCCGGTGAAGTCCTGCATCAGCACGCGCGCCGGGCGGTAGGCGATTTCGTGGCCGGCCTTGCCCTTGTCCTTGGTCCAGTTGGCGACGGCGCGGATATCGTCCGCCGTCACCGTGCGGCCATCCTCGTTGCGCAGGAGATTTTCGAGCAGAACCTTCATGGAGAAGGGCAGGCGCGACGCGCCGGCAAGGCCGTTCTTCTCGGCCTCCTTCAGATCATAATAGACGTAGTCCTTGCCTGCGGCGGAAAGCGTCTTGCGGCATTTGAAACTGTCGGATGCATGAGACATATGGCTTCGTTCCTTTTCGAACCAGGATGGAAGTCCGAAGGGCGAACGGCCTTGAGCGCCGCGGAAAAGCGCTCGAAGATGCGGGTACGACCATTTCCGCTTGTCCGCCCCGGCGCCCGCCGGTGCCGGGCGGGGCCTTGAGATCGGCGCTGAAGAGTTTCCACGCCGGTCGCTGGTGTGGTTGATGGCGTTATAGGCAAGTTTGTAAGGGCTATAAAGGGCGGAGAGGCTCGCAGTGCACAAAATCGCAAAAGAACACGGCCATTTCGCCCTTTCGTCCAATCGAAAGCGCCGGATTTCAAGCCCGCCGGAGATGTCGCAATGACGAAGATCGCGACCATTGAGGCGCTGCGCGCGCTCTACGGCTCGCCGAGCGTGCGCGCGGCGCAAAAGCAGCTGCCGCGGCTCGACGCCCATGCGAAGGCGTTCCTAGGCAGAAGCCCTTTCATGCTGATCGGCTCGTCGTCGCCGGGCAAACTGCCGGACGTCTCGCCGAAGGGGGGCGAGCCGGGTTTCGCCGCCATCATCGACGACACCCACATCGCCATTCCCGATCGGCCCGGAAACAAGCGCCTCGACACGTATGAGAACCTGCTGGCCAACCCGATTGTGGGGCTGTTGTTCCTGCTGCCGGGCATGGACGAGACCCTGCGCGTCAATGGTACGGCGGAAATCCGCACCGACGACGAGCTTCTCGACCGCTGCGCCTACGAGGGCAAGCGCCCGATCAGCGTGCTTCTCGTCGAGGCGAAGGAGGTGTATTTCCACTGCGCCAAGGCCTTCATGCGGTCGGGGCTGTGGGATGCGGACAAACAGATCGATCGGGCAACCATGCCGACCCTCGGGGCAATGCTGAAGGACCAGATTGGCCTTTCCGGCGAAATCCAGGACATCGATCGCGAGATGGTCGAGCGCTACAAGGTGACGATGTATTGAGGCCGGAACTTTCCAGGCGCCCTGACACATGAGAATCGCGATCTCCGACCTTTGCGTGGGGCGCGGCACGATTGTCGTAGCCGGGCCGATCGACATCGCGTTGTCCGCTGGCGAGGCGCTGGTCGTGACCGGTCCGAATGGCGCCGGCAAGTCGACCCTGTTGCGCACGCTCGCGGGTTTGCTGCGGCCACTCGCCGGGCACGTTGCTGTCACGGGCGCCACCGCCGCCGACGGCGAACCGGCCCGGACCGTCGCCGAGATCGCCCATTATGTCGGCCATCGCAACGCCATGAAGCCGGGCGTCAGTGTTGGCGACAATCTCAGCTTCTGGCGGGATTATCTCGGCGGCGGCGGGCGTTCGATCGAGGCGGCGCTCGACGCCGTCGGCCTTCCCGATCTGGCGCATCTGCCGTTTTCGTATTTGTCGGCCGGTCAGCATCGGCGGACAAGTCTCGCCCGGCTTCTCGTGGTCGAGCGGCCGGTGTGGATTCTCGACGAGCCGACATCGGCGCTCGACGCCGCCTCGCAGCAGCGATTCGGAGCCCTGATGGACGCGCATCGGGCCGCCGGCGGCATCGTTATCGCCGCGACCCACCAGCCGTTGGGGATGGCGGCGGTACGCGAATTGCAGTTGGAGTCGCGCCGACTGCCTGCCGCTGACGAGCGATCCAGCGGCTTCGACGAGGCGGCGATCGCCGCCGCGGAGGGTTGGTTATGATCGCGCTGTTCCGCCGCGACCTGGGGCTCGCCTTTTCCGGCGGCGGCGGAGCGATGACCGGCGTGATCTTCTTTCTCGCCGTGGTCGCGACGATCCCGTTCGGCATTGGCCCGGACCTCAATCTTCTGTCGCGCATCGGGCCGGCGATTCTGTGGATCGGGGCGTTGTTGTCGGCGCTGCTCACCCTCGACCGGCTGTTCCAGGCCGACCGTGACGACGGCACGCTCGATCTTTTGATCGCCGGGCCGACGCCGCTTCCGCTGGTCGTCCTTGCCAAATGCCTGGCGCTCTGGGTCGCCTCCAGCTTGCCGCTGGTCCTCGCCGCGCCGGTTCTCGGCCTCTTCCTCGCCCTCGATCCGGTGGCGATCGGGGCGGTCATGGCGACGCTTCTCGCCGGCACGCCAGCGATCACCTTCATCGGCGCCGTCGGGGCCGCCGTCGCGGTCGCGTTGCCGCGCGGCGGGTTGCTGGTCTCGGTCCTCGTCCTGCCGCTGGCGATCCCCGTGCTGATCTTCGGCGTCTCGGCGACCTACGGCGCGATCAACGATCCCGATCCGTTTCTGCCGCCCTTCCTCATTCTCGTCGCCTTGACGTTGTTCTTCGGAGCGCTGGGCCCGATCGCGGCGGGCGCGGCGCTGAAGACCAGCGCGGATTGATGTGGGCGGCCAAGCCATGTGGCACCATGAGTTATTGGGAATCACGCGAATGTCTGTTTGCCGCTCGCCCCGGGAGCTTCTAGAGTAGGCTCATGACCGACCTCTCCGCCGCCAAGCCGTCGCGCTTGACCATTCTCGCCAATCCGACCCGCTTCCTGGCGTTGTCGGGAAAGATCCAGCCCTGGCTTTATGGGCTGGCTTTGCTCGCGCTCGCCGTGGGATTGTTCCTCGGCTTCACCGCGCCGCCGGATTACCAGCAAGGCGCGACCGTGCAGATCATGTTCATTCATGTGCCCTTCGCCTGGATCGCGATGATGGCCTGGACGGTGATGAGCGTGTCGGCCCTCGGCACCCTGGTCTGGCGTCATCCGCTGGCCGATGTGGCGGTGAAGGCCGCTGCGCCGATCGGCGCCGTGTTCACGGCGCTGTCGCTGATCACCGGCTCGATCTGGGGCCGGCCGATGTGGGGCACCTGGTGGGTCTGGGATGCCCGGCTCACCTCGGTCTTTATCCTGTTCCTGATGTATCTGGGGCTGATCGCGCTGACCCGGGCGCTAGACGATCCGGGCAAGAGCGCCAAGGCCGCGGCGATCCTCGTCCTCGTAGGCTTCGTCAATATCCCGATCATCAAGTTCTCGGTCGATTGGTGGAACACGTTGCACCAGCCGGCTAGCGTTCTGCGCCCCGACGGACCGACGATGCCGGCGGTGTTTCTGGCACCGCTGCTGATCTCGGCGGTTGGCTTTACGCTGCTGTTCTTCGCCCTGCATCTGACGGCGATGCGCACCGAGGTGCTGCGCCGCCGCGTCGCGGCGCTGTCGCGGCTTGCAGCCCGCAACGCCGAGGCCTGAGGAAATGTCATGAACTATTTCGGCTTTATCGCATCGGCCTATGGGGTCTCGACGCTGGCTTTGGTCGGGCTGGCATTGTGGGTTTTTCTTGACGCGAAGGCACAGCGACGGGCGCTGAAGGCGCTCGAGGCGAGGGGCGTTCGCAGGCGGTCCGCCGGTCGCGGCGCGGCTCTGGAGACGACAGGGACGGCACAATGACCGAGGAGCCGACCGAGACGACGATCCCGACCGCGCCAGCGCCAGTTGACGGCGAGACGCCGCCCACCCGTCCCGCCAAGCCGCGGCGCAACTGGCTGGTTCTTTTGCCGTTGCTGCTGTTCGGCGGGCTTGCCTCCGTCTTCCTCTATCAGCTGCTTTCGGGAAAGAACGCCCAGATCATCCCGTCGGTGCTGATCGGCAAGACCGCGCCGGAGACTACGTTGCCGCCTTTGGAAGGGCTCAAGGGACCGGACGGGCAACCGACGCCGGGTCTCGACCTTGCGGGGTTCGGCGACGGCCGGCCGGTGGTGGTCAACGTCTTCGCCTCCTGGTGCGTGCCCTGCCGCGTCGAGCATCCCCTGTTGATGGACCTTGGGAAGGATGACCGGTTCCGGTTGGTCGGGATCAACTACAAGGACAAGCCGGAAAACGCGCTCGAATTCCTGGAATCGCTCGGCAATCCCTATGACGCGGTCGGGGTCGATCCCAAGGGCACGGCGACGATCGACTGGGGCGTCTACGGCATCCCGGAAACCTTCCTCGTTACCCCGGACGGTGAGATCGTCTACAAGCAAACGGGACCGTTCTCGCCCGAGCTCATCGAGACCGGGCTGATGCCGGCGATCGAAGCGGTATTGGCGCGAAAGCCGGCCGAGAAGGCGCCGACGAGCTGATGAGGCTGTTCATTGTTTCTCGAAAGCCCTGAAAATGGCTCAAAGTGACAGCCGGAGGTCTGGAATGAGTTCCGTAAAATCGCAGAGACTCGGCGAACCCTACGACGCGTTTGTCGATCAGCAGGTCGAAATCGGAGAATTCGCTGACCCCGATGATGTCGTTCGAGCCGGCTTGCGACTTTTGGAACGACGACAGAGAAAGATCGCCGCGCTTCGTGCCGCGATCCAGGAAGGGTTTGACAGCGGCGAGCCACAGCCGTTCGATCTCAAAACGTTCCTGCGCGACATGCATTCGCGGTCCGACGCCCTGCCGCGCAAGATGTGACGGATAGCGATCCGGATTTCGCTCGCGTGATGTGGTATGAAGAAATCATACCAAAGCGAGGAATCGGGTAAGGGTCATCGCATGCCTCCTGTGGAAAAGCGCACTTTCAGCCTGCCCAGCGAGCAGGCGGACTATATCGACAACCTCGTTGCGACCGGAACCTACGCGACCTCCAGCGAAGTGATCCGCGCGGGATTGCGGGCTTTGCAGGAGCGCGACGCGGCGGTGGAACGGTGGCTGCGGGAAGAGGTCGTGCCGGTCGCGTTGGCCACGCGGGCGGATCCCGGGCGTGCCATCCCGGCCGAGCAGGTGTTCGACGAAATTCGGGCATTTCATGCTCGGCGTCTGAAAGACCCAGATCGTGCCGCATAGGGTCGTCTTCGCGCCGGAGGCACGGGACGATCTATTCCGACTTTATCTGTTCATTGCCGAACGTTCGAGTGACGCGCGTGCGTTGGCTTATGTGCAGCGGATCAAGGCATTTTGCCTTGGCTTCGCGGAATTTCCGGAACGGGGTACGCGGCGGGACGATCTCCTGTCTGGCCTGCGGGTGATTGGGTTCGAACGCCGGGTTTCTCTCGCGTTTCATGTCGATGATGACAAGGTGATTTTTGACAGGATATTTTACGGCGGCCGCGATCTGGCGGCTCTCATAGAGGACGGGACGCCATGACCCCCTCTTTCTCCCTCCGCACGCCCGAAGACGACGCCCTGCCGCGCAAGATCTGCGACACTTGCGGTTTCGTCGCCTACGAGAACCCCAAGATCGTCGTCGGCTCGGTGGTCCGCCACGACGGCAAGATCTTGCTCTGCAAACGGGCTATCGAGCCCCGTAAAGGGTTCTGGACGATCCCGGCCGGCTATCTGGAACTCAACGAGACGCCCGAGGACGGCGCCCGCCGCGAGGCGCGGGAGGAAGCCGAGGCAGCGCTCACGATCGAGCGGCTGCTGGCCGTCTATGCCGTGCCTCGGATCAGCCAGGTGCAACTCATCTACCGGGCGCGGCTCGCCGAGGCGTCGATCGCGGCGGGACCGGAAAGCCAGGCCGTGGATATGTTC